>NZ_FOXE01000032.1 GCF_900115635.1 Oscillibacter sp. PC13
TTACTTCTTAGGGTCTTCCACCTTTTCGGTGATGCCGGCAATGTCAGCCGCCAGCTCCGCATACTTTTCATACGGTGTCGTTGCACGAATGACCAGCTTCGCACCGTCGGGGGAACCACCGCCGTGGGTGAACGCCAGCAGGCCACCTGCTCTTGCGTACCACTCGCTCAGGCGTGCCGCACGCGCTCTCGTCTCCGCACTCACTGCCGGGTTCGCCTTGATTGCCGCCATTACCTTCGGCCCAATCACCGGATCCATGCAGTCCGTGTAGTTCGGGAAGCACCCCGTCTCCGCAATGCCGCCGCCGATGTCCTGCAGAATCTGACGCAGCTCCGCATACTTCTTGCCCGCCTGCGCCTTGTTCACACAGGCCAGCTTCGGATCTGCAAAGAAGACACCTGACTCATGCTCCTTACCGGCCAGCATTGCCCCCAAGCCCAGGCTCCACACCGTCTCGCTGATGATCGTCATGTCCATCATCTTGTCCTTGAATACCTTCGTGGACAGGCCGTTTGCCCGCGCCATCAGCATCGCCGCGCCAATCATGATGTCTCCCTGTCCTGCCACGCAGCTGCCGATGCACGCACGGTAGTTGCCCACAAACCGGTTGATGGCATCTCCAGAGTGCTCATACTCTCCGCACAGGAACACCCGCTCGTTCGGAACAAAGCAATCCTCGAAAATCAGATACGAAGACTGGTCCGCGTACTTCATGTCGTCCCAGCCCTGACGCCCTTCGCTGGCGTCTGTCTGTACAATCGTCAGGCCCTCGATGTCTCTCGGCACCACGAATGCAACCGCATAATCCTTGTCCGCTTCCTTATACCCTGTACCTGGGCTCACGAAAATCTCCTGGCACGCCGCGGCATGCGCAATCATCGTCTTCGTTCCGCTTACCACAATGCCGTCCGGACGGATTTCCTTCACATGCACGTTTGCATCCGGGTTCTCCTGCTGGCTTGCAGACTTCGTCCGGTCACCCTTCGCGTCCGTCAGTGCGCCCGCTACCTTGTAGCCCTTGCTCTCCGTGTTGATAATCCAGTTCTTCAGACGCTCATGATATTCCGTGCCTTTTTCCTTGTCAATGTCATATGTAACAGACCACAGCACGTTCATGATGTTGTGTCCCACGCAGATGCCTGCCATACACGTGCCCACCTGCTGGAAGAAGAACCGCTTCATCTCCACGCTCTTCTTCAGAGACTCTGCGCCCTCTGTATTCAGCGTCAGCCAACGCACCACTTCGTTCCCTGTCAGCGAGGACTTTGCCTTCAGGATTCCATCATACTGCGGATCCTGCAGCAGGTCATATGCCTTTGCCTCGTTCTCCACAAGGCCCTTTGTCGCAGGATCTGTCACCAAATCCTCGATAAAATGTCCATTCTTGAATACATTCGGCCGCATCGCCCGCAGGTCTGCGTAGTAGCCTTCTCTCGTCTTGAATGCCATATTTACCTCCATTTTTACATTGGCCGCTCTTTAAGTTAACATAACTCATCAGCATTTTCAAGGGTAAATTGTACGTTTCACCGCGCGCTCAAAGAAAACACGCGGTTCCAGCAGTTTCTACGGAGCTCCAGGCTATTCACCCATCGTTCCGATATAATAGGAAAAAAAGGGCTCCGAGCTTGCCGGAGAGGAGCCGGGAAAATCCCGTTCCCCTCCAGCAAGTCCATGAATAAATCAAACCGATTCCTTACCGGGATTCAGAATTACATCTGAACGAGTCTGCGGAGTCTCTCCCAATCAGCGTCACGGTAACCCTCGATGCGCTTGAAGTCCTCTTCCTTCAGGTGCTTGAAACGCTTCTGCGCCTTCAGATAGGTCTCAACAGGCTTAAACTCCTTGGGCTCCATGTTCAGCTTATACTTGCCGTCTTCATACTCGGCCAAGTACCACAGGCCGCACTCCACGGCCATTTTGCCAATCTCAATGGTCTTCTCTCCGGAGTATCCCCAGCCGGTGGGGCAAGGAGCCATCACATGGATGATCTTCGTACCCTTTTTGGCCTTGGCCTTAGCCACCTTCTCCATGAAGTCCTTGGGATAGGAGGTGCTGGCAGTTGCGATATAGGGCACGCGGTGCGCCGCCATAATCTCAAACAGAGACTTCTTGAAGGTGTTGTCACAGCCCTTGGAGCAAATGCCGGCAGGCGTGGTCGTTGTAGACGCGCCATACGGGGTTGCACCACTGCGCTGGACGCCAGTGTTCATATAAGCTTCGTTATCATAGCAGATATAGAGGATATTTTCATTTCTCTCCGCTGCACCGGACAGAGCCTGCAGGCCGATATCCACCGTGCCGCCGTCACCGCCGATACCCAGATATGTAACATCGTCATCCAGGCCCATAGCTTCTCCGCCAACTGCCATACCAGACAGGGTAGAAGCCAAGGCGGGGAACGCCGTCACAACGTTGGGAACAAACACAGCGCTTTCAGGATAGACAGAAGTCGTTGCTGCGAAGCAGCAGGCGGGGCAAGCCAACATGGTCTTCTTCCCCAGGACCTTCATGGTAAGTCTGGCAGCCAGCAATGCAGCACAGCCCTGGCAGCTCTTCTGGCCATAAATCAGCTCTTCATCCGGTAAATCTTTAAACACGATAGCCATTCTTTACCACCTCTTTCCGATAAACTGAACTTCGTCTTCGCTCTTGCCATCGCTCAGGTTCTGCAATACGTCGAACATCTCCACAATCATGTCCTTGGACACGTCACGGCCGCCCAAGCCGCAGATGAAGTTTGCCATCTTGGTGCCGCAGTTGCCGTACATAGAAGCCTTTACGTCACCGTAGATGGTGCCGTCAAAGCCGAAGGAAATGCTCTTATCCGTGACACCCAGTGCCTTGTACTTGCCGCTGATAGAGGCAAAGAACTCCTTCGGGAAGGGGCGGAAGCTTCTCAGCTTGATCATGCCCACCTTACGGCCTTCGGCACGCAGCTCATCCACCACAACGCGGGTAGTACCGGCAAGGCTGCCGGTCGCTACCAGCACCTGCTCCGCATCCTCGCACTTATACTCCTCGTACATACCGTGATAGCTTCTGCCAAACATTTTGGCATACTCAGCATCGATTTCTGCGATTTTCTTCTTTGCCACTTCGAATGCCTCGCACTGCTGAATACGGCCTTCCGTGTGGAATGCAGGTCCGATGGTGCCGCAGAGAACCTGAGGATTGTCAAAGTCCAGCTTCATCTTTGTCTGGAAGGGAGGCAGGAAACGATCGACATCGTCCTGATCCGGGATATCCACCAGGTCATAGGTATGAGTCAGCGTAAAGCCGTCCAGGTTCACCATAACAGGCAGCATAACCTGGGGATCCTCCGCCAGCTTATAAGCCTGAATCATTGTATCCAGAGCCTCCTGGCCGCTTTCAACATACAGCTGCACAAATCCGCTGTCCCGCATGGCCATGGCATCACGGTGGTCACCGTAGATATTCCAGGGAGTAGCGGTGGAACGGTTCGCGTCAGCCATCACGACCGGGTGACGGGCGCCGCTGACATAGCTCAGCATCTCGCACATATACAGCAGGCCCTGAGAAGAAGATGCAGTGAACACGCGGGCGCCCATCATGGAAACACCCAGTGCAGATGCCATGGCGCTGTGCTCGCTCTCTACCATCATGTACTTGGAATCCAGCTGGCCATCCGCAATAAAGTCCGCCAGCTTTTCCACCAGAGTGGTCTGCGGTGTAATGGGATATGCAGAAATAACCTTCGGTCTTGCCAGGCGAACGCCGTGAGCTGCCGCCTCATTGGCGGACAAAAATGCCTTTGTACCCATGCTTATTCACCCTCCTTTACCATCGAGATGCACTTCTTGGGGCACTCGTGGGCACAGATGCCGCAGCCCTTGCAGTAGTCCATATCGACTGTCAGCTTCTCGCCTTCCTTGCTGATTGCTCCCTCGGGGCAATACACAAAGCAAAACAGGCAATGGATGCACTTGTCGTAATCAAATTTTGGGGCGAAGGTCCGATAGCCGGAGTTCGGGTTCACCAGATGCCCTGCAGGGAAGCTTGCGCCAAAGGGGATCTCCTCCATGGAAGCAGGTGCCTTAAAGTCTAAGTCGCGCTTCGGTTTCATTTCGCCATGCCTCCTTTCACGATGTCATAGGCCATCTTGGTGACCTTCTTGTTCTTCTCACGCAGTGCGGGAGACATGGAGCCGTCAATGGCAGCCTCCAGGGCCTCCATCGTCACCAGATCAGTGCCGCCTACCGCAGCGCCCATCATAATGGTGTTGACGATATTTGCCCCCAGTTCCTGCAGAGCAATCGCCGTTGCATCAATGGTAACCAAGTGCTTCACTTTGTCAAAGCCGGGGCGCTTCCGGAACTCCTCTGCGGGAAGAGCCGAGTTGATAAACACAGAGCCGTCTTCTTTCAGGCCCTCCAGAATATCCACAACGTCCAGCAGTGTCTCATCCAGTACGATTACGCAGTCGCAGGAATATACCTGGCTGTGGTCGGTAATCGGGTTATCATCGATCCGGGTAAAGCCCAAAACCGGTGCACCGCGCCGCTCCGGACCAAAGGACGGGAATGCCTGCGCGTACTTTCCGCAATGAAGAGCGGCGGCATACCCCAGCAGCCGCGCCGATGTAAAACCGCCGTTGCCGCCTCTTCCGTGCCATCTAATTTCTTTCACGTTTACTCCTCCAATTCAACTTTTTTGAATGGTTATCAAATCAATCCCAACAGCTTCGGCAGGAACAGGGACAGCTGCGGGAATGCGATGATCACAACTAGTAGCAATGCCAAAATTATGATCATTGGCCAAACCTCTTTGATGACGCTCTCCAGCTTGGCTCCGGATACCTTCTGTGCCACAAACAGGTTGACGCCCAGAGGCGGAGTCAGGAAGCCAATGCACAGGTTCACGCACATTACCAGGCCGAAATAAGTCAGGTCATATCCAAGCTGCGTTGCAATGGGGCACAGCAACGGGGCAAACAGGATGATGCTGGACGTGGTGTCAATGAACATGCCGTCGATCAGCAGGAGTACGTTGATCATCAGCATGATAATCACCGGGGAATCGGAAATACCCAGCAGCGTATTTGCCAGCAGAGTGGGAACCTTCTCCAAAGTCAGAATCCGTCCGAAGGTGCTGGCGCCGCCCATCACGATCATCACGCTGGCAGACAACACAGCTGCCTCGAGCAAACCATCCAGGAACTTCTGGAGAGTCAGCTGACGATAGACAAATTTGCCGACAAACAGGGCGTACACCACACCGACAACAGCGGCCTCCGTGGGCGTGAACACGCCGGCATAAATGCCGCCCAACACGATTACCGGCATCAAAATTGCCCAGATAGACTCCTTCAGTACGGCCTTCTTATCCACGTTAGCGGTATCAGATCCCTTGTAGCCGCGCTTCTTGGAAACACGCTTGTTGTACCAAATCAGCACGCCGCCCATCAGGAGGCCGGGAATCACGCCGGATGCAAACAGGCCCGTTACAGAGACGCCGACCGTTGCGCCGTAAACAATCATCGGAATGGAGGGCGGGATGACGGGACCGATGGTAGATCCACTGGCCAACAGCGCACCGCAGTATGCGGAATCATATCCCTGCTGCTTCATGGCGGGAATCATAATCGTACCGATGGCTGCCACGCAGGCAGGGCCGGAGCCGGAAATTGCGGCGAAGAACATGCAGGCCACAATGGCCGCAGTGCCCAGTCCGCCGGGCTTGGATCCAACCATTGCTTCTGCCAAATTAATCAAGCCTGCCGCAATACCAGTCTTCTCCATAATAATGCCCAGCAACATAAAGAACGGAATTGCCATCAGTGCATAGTTATCAATGGATGTTACCATGGCCTGTGCCAACATATTCAGCATAGCGGCAGGGTAACCCGCCATAATAACGCACAGGGTGGAAATTGCCAAAGCAATCGCAATGGGTACGGTCAAAATCAGGCAGACCGCCAAAGATCCAAACAGCAATCCTACCATACTTATTCACCGCTCCCTTCTTTAGCAGCCTGTAGTTCAGACTTTCCTTCTGTACCGTTTTTGATGGACTTAATCGCTGGAATAATCCCATACTGAATGGTCCGGATGGCCATGCCTCCCATTCCCAGGACGCCGGCCAGATACATCACCCATACGGGAATAAACTTTGCGCCGGAGAACACCTGCTTCTGCTCGATGCACTGGAGCATCATCAGGAAGATCAGATAACAAAGGTAAGCGGACACCGCAACCAGCATGGCATCGCCAATCATCAGCAGGATAGTCTTGGTATGTTTGCCGGGGGCAAATTCCGCCGCGAAGCTCACACGAAGATGCTCACTGCCCTTACAGGCGTAACTCATTCCTGCAAATGTCACGTAAACGAACATCAGTCGGGTGACCTGTTCCATCCATCCCCAGGCAAGGCCGAACACATACCGTGCCACCACCTGCAGGAACATCAATGCAACCAAGGCTGTCAAAACGACATAAATAATATACTTTTCGATATTGTTTAAAAACTTTTTAACTGCAGCCAAAAGTCATTCCTCCTCTGCAACAATTCATTTTCGAGCGGATGCAGCTCCCCAGCTGCACCCACCCTTTTTCTCGCCGCCGCGGCAGTTGCGCGCGGCATTGAGTGGGGCTTTCAGCTTTTTCATGTGCAAAAAATCGAAACGGTCCTGCTTGCGGGAAACGCTATTTGGAAAAGCAGCGTTCGCTTACTTCTTCCAGAGCTCCCGGTTGATCAGCGTACCAGGATCCTTGTCCTGCAGCACATTCACAACCACGTCCGCAGTCTGATCAATCAGATCGTCAAACGCATCATCGGAATAGTATCCAACGTGCGGAGTAGAGAGAACGTTGGGCAACTCCAGAATCTTCCGCTCAATACCAGAGGGAGGCTCCGTGGTATATGCGTCAATGGCCGCGCCATAGATCTCACCAGTGGACAGTGCCTCATAGAGGTCGTCCGCATTGCACAGAGCGCCGCGGGCAGTATTGACAAAGATGGCAGTGGGCTTCATCTTCTTGAAAGCTTCCTTGTTGAAGATACCCTCCGTGCTGGGCAGCAGGGGTACATGCAGCGTCAGATAATCGGATTCTGCCAGCAGTGTGTCAAAGTCCACCGGCTCAACGCCAGCCGCCTTAATGGATTCTGCAGGAACGATTGCATCGTATGCAATGATACGGCAGCCAAATCCTGAGAACATCTGTGCCACGTGGCGGGCGATGCGCCCAAAGCCGTACAGGCCGATGGTCTGCTTAGAGAAACGCTTGACCGGTGCAACCGCCTTATAGCCGCCGCTCCACTTGCCGTCCTCAATCCATTTGATCAGTTTGGGCATCCGTCTCTGCTCTGCCATAATCAAGGAAACCACATGAACAGCAACTTCCTCCTGGCAGTAATTGGGAACATTGCACACATAGACACCGTTTGCTGTAGCCACAGGCAGGTTCGCACTGTTATAGCCAATGCCGTAGGCAACCACTGCCTTCAGTTCCGGAGTCAATGCCTTATAGACCTTATCCGTCATGAACTGGAATTGGGTAATGATAACCTCTGCGCCCTTCGCTGCCGCGATCAGGGTGTCATCATCCTGTGGCTCGTCAAACAGGAATTTGAACTCCACATCCGGCATTTTGCGCTTCAGCGTCTCCTCCATAACCTTGAGGCTTGCTTCTGTCATAACGCCCAAGGTACCAGTCATGACTACTTTTCTGCTCATGAAAACAACCTCCTCCAAAAATTTTGACTAACACATTTTATCACTTAGTATACTAACTTGTCAAATATAAACAGTCCAAATTTTAAAATTTTCTACAACTTTGCAAAATATTCTTTTTTTCTGTCGAATTTGCTCAGACGGGCCTCCGCCCTCCGTATTCCCGTATTCCACTTATGAAAACTGCAGAATTTTTTATTTGAGGATTCTCCCCGTTTTCCGCAAAACACTCCTCCCCCCAATTATTGTATTAAACCACAAAGATTCTCTTTTTTGAAATGCCGTTTTTCTATCAATATGTATAGCAAAAAGGTATGTAGGATCATGGAGACTGTCCATATGGAATCATCTCAATACCAGCGTGTGATCTCAAACAGCATCATCAACATAACTAATGATAACATGCCTTTCGCCCCTTTTCATCGGATGTTTTTACAAATTTCGCGAACGCCGCAAATCCTCTGCTGGACAAAAAGTCCAGTAGCTGGCAAGTAAGAAATCCAGGTATGGGCAAAACAGCAAAAAAAGAGGGCGTTTTTTGCCACGCTAATAAGCCATGGCAAAAAACGCCCTCTCTCTGGAAACGGAAGATATGGCAATCAGCATGATGGCATATCTATCCGCTAGAATTTAAAAATCTTCAGTCTTGTGTAGCCGCAAGGAAAGTCCTTATACGCTCTGGCTGGCCTTATAAGCCTTAATGGCCTCAGTCAGCTTGGGGACAATGACATGCAGATCGCCCACAATACCCAGATCGGCAATCTTCATCATCGGGCAGGATTCATCCTTGTTGATGGCAATGATGAATTCAGAACTCTCCATGCCAGCCAGATGCTGAATAGCACCGGAGATGCCGCAGGCAACATACAGGTTGGGATGGACAGTTTTACCAGTCTGGCCAACCTGACGGCTCTTCTCAATCCAGCCATTGTCAACGCCGATACGAGAGGAAGAAACCTCACCGCCCAGCTCTGCAGCCAGTGCGCGCAGAGGCTCATATCCCTCAGGACCGCCAACACCACGGCCGCCGGAAACCAAGATCTTGGCGTCGGTGATATCAACAACCTTCTTGTCGTCGTGCACGACTTCCAGGATCTCCACATTCATGTCGTCCATGCTCAAGCCGGCGTCGAAGGTCACGATCTCGCCCTTGCGGGTGGTGTCCTTCTTGGGCATCTCCATCACGCCGGGACGCACGGTCGCCATCTGAGGCGTATACTTCCGGCACACGATGGTGGCCATCACGTTACCGCCGAAAGCAGGACGGGTCATCTTCAGGAAACGGTCGGAGGTATCCAGTGCATCAACCTTCTCAGGCTGCAGAGACAAAGAGGTAGAAGTGCGCAGATACTCCTGGTACTTCTTCACATCAATGTCCAAACGGGTGGTGTCTGCCGTCAGACCAGTGTGAACACGGCCCGCTACGCGGGGAGCCATGTCACGGCCGATGCTGGAAGCACCAAAGAGAACGATGTTG
>NZ_FOXE01000016.1 GCF_900115635.1 Oscillibacter sp. PC13
CAACATCGTTCTCTTTGGTGCTTCCAGCATCGGCCGTGACATGGCTCCCCGCGTAGCGGGCCGTGTTCACACTGGTCTGACGGCAGACACCACCCGTTTGGACATTGATGTGAAGAAGTACCAGGAGTATCTGCGCACTTCTACCTCTTTGTCTCTGCAGCCTGAGAAGGTTGATGCACTGGATACCTCCGACCGTTTCCTGAAGATGACCCGTCCTGCTTTCGGCGGCAACGTGATGGCCACCATCGTGTGCCGGAAGTATACGCCTCAGATGGCGACCGTGCGTCCCGGCGTGATGGAGATGCCCAAGAAGGACACCACCCGCAAGGGCGAGATCGTGACCTTCGACGCCGGCTTGAGCATGGACGACATGAATGTGGAGATCCTGGAAGTCGTGCACGACGACAAGAAGGTTGTTGATATCACCGACGCCAAGATCTTGGTTTCCGGCGGCCGTGGTGTTGGCGGTCCTGAGGGATATGAGCCTCTGCGTGCACTGGCTGCAGAGCTGGGCGGCGAGGTTTCTTCCTCTCGCATCGGCGTTGACAATGGCTGGATTGAGAAGAGCCGTCAGGTTGGCCAGACTGGTAAAACTGTCCACCCCAACCTGTATGTTGCCTGCGGCATCTCCGGTGCTATTCAGCATCTGGCTGGCATGGAGAGCTCTGAATTCATCATTGCCATCAACAAGGATGAATCCTGCCCGATGATGAAGATTGCCGATCTGGGTATTGTGGGCGATCTGCATGTCATTGTCCCCAAGCTGACTGAGGCCATTAAGGCTTATAAGGCCAGCCAGAGCGTATAAGGACTTTCCTTGCGGCTACACAAGACTGAAGATTTTTAAACAGGAAGCGTCCGCCTCACATAAGATACAAAATGCAGCTTACAGGTACCTTGATACCTGTAAGCTGCATTTTATATCTTATTTCATCTCTTTTTCTGGGGAGTTCTTTCTGGCGAACGAGGCGTTTTCTATGTATGCTCCAGCAGGAGTCCCAATTGACGCAGTCGGGTGCAGATATGTTCGCAAACAACCTTATCCAGACAGGAACACACAGGCAGATGGATACGCCCTGCTAATTTAGAGAGAAGCCGGGCGCCGGTTATAAGTACCAGGCATTTGCCGTTTACCATAGTTCCTTCGCATCCCACAAATTTTAAATCATCTCCGTGGGGCACCGGATCACGATATTCTAGTTTGGGCCACGGATTTCGCTGGAAAACTCCGTTGCAGTTTTCTCGTTTTGTGCACCTCATTTTTGGGGGAGTCGGAAGGGAGAACCTATTAGCCCTTTATCTTAATGCGAGAGGAATTATTCAATAAATTGATTTTCGTGGTGTATATTTTGGCATAGTTCGATGAAATATTGTTCTGCTGTGATCATGTGGTGATTGGAATTCCAGGCGATTGCAAAATCCATAAAACGATTGGGTTTTAAACGAAAGTGGATAAGATTATTATCTTTCGACAAGAATCCAGAGGGAATAATGGTACAAAGATTGCTTCTGCTGACAACAGTGCGAATTGCCTGTACATTAAAAACCTCATAGCGAATGGTAGGGCTGATTCCTTGAGAAGCAAAGAGATCATCGACAAAGCGACGGATTTTGGCTCCTTTCGTGGGCAGAGCAAAAGATTCGTGCTGAAAAAGCTTTAAATCGATCAGGGGGCATTCCGAACCCTGATAATAACGGGAAGCCAGTGGGTGATTCCGGGAAGTCACTAAGTACATATCCTCCCGACCGAGGGAGATATAAGAAAAGGGAAGATTCGAAGAAACCTCTTCATCCGTGAGAAGGAGAAAGCCAAGATCCAGCTTACGATGAAGTATCATCTCTTCTGTCTTCGCGTTATCGAGGCCAAAAACCCGTACATTGAAATCCGGGAATTCTTTTAAAAGTTTGGAATAGGCCATCGAGGCAATCATCGGGCTGCGACCGGGCGAAACCCCGATGGAAAATGTACCCTTTCGATTGGAGGCAATGTCGTATATTTGATTATAGGTCTCGTTTCGAATGGCGAGAATTTTGATAGCATTTTTTACATAGATCTCGCCGGCTTGTGTCAAAGAAATATCCTGCTTTCCCCGGAAGAAAAGCGGGGTGCCGAGTTGTGCTTCAAGCTTTGAAAGTTGCTGGCTTAATGCAGGTTGAGAGATGAACAGACGTCCGGCAGCGCGTGAAATACTGTGTTCTTCCGCAATCGTAACAATATTCTCCAATAACCTAAGATCCATTCAAGACCACCTTCTTTCCAGAGAGATTCTTCATCGCAGTAAAACAGCTGAGGGTATAGCAGCCTTTTGCCGTCGATGTAAAAGCTTGGTGTTCCTTGTCCAGTATGGATTAAAAATCAATTGTACTCGCCTGACAAAAGGTTTACATCAGCCCACTCAAAACAGAAACACGCAGCTTTCAAATCAACACTTGATTTATACTAGTTACTGATTAAAACAATCAACTATCCAATTGCGGGAAGAGATGCTTTTGATGGAATCTGGGGAGAGGGCGCAAATTGTCTCGCAAAGCCGATCTACGA
This sequence comes from Oscillibacter sp. PC13, assembly GCF_900115635.1. Taxonomy (GTDB): domain Bacteria; phylum Bacillota; class Clostridia; order Oscillospirales; family Oscillospiraceae; genus Oscillibacter. The sequence goes on from NZ_FOXE01000016.1 coordinate 2,543, forward strand.
CTTTTTCGAGCGTAGCAAACACTTCATTGTGAAAGCCTCTTTTGCGCAGCTCCTTCCAGATGGGTTCAATAGGGTTCATCTCGGGGGTATAGGGCGGTATGTGGAAAAGAATGATGTTTTCAGGCACCTCGAGGGTTTTCGACTTGTGCCAAGCTGCGCCGTCGCAGCACAGAAACACAATGTCGTGGGCGAATTGGGCCGACAGCTCCTTGAAAAACAGGTTCATACAGACGGTGTTGCAATAGGGCATGACCAAAAAGCAGGATTCGCCCGTCAAGGGCTCCACCGCGCCGTAGGCATACCGGTATTCCCGGATGTGATGGCACGGCACCGCCGGTCTCACGCCCTTTTCGCACCAGCAGTATTTGGGTTTGTTGATCCGCCCAAAACCGGCTTCGTCCTGAAACATGAGCCTAACTGTCAAGCCTGTGGAAAACTTTACGGCGTTGACTCGCTCGTTAATTTTTTTGAGGCCTCAATTGCCTCGTCACTTGCCTTCTTCGGATGCCGGCTAAGCCGCATAACCTTACGCCAACCGTGTCTTCAAAGGACATAGTATATCTGATTGTCGCCGACGGGGTGATCCACGGCCGCCTGATAAGCTGCGGCGATCTTCGAAACTGTGACTACCTGCCCCTTCTTAGCACGCTCCCGAAACGGCTCAAGCAGTGCAGCCTCCGCCTCAACACTCATGTTGCGCCGATTACCGGTGTAGTGGTTTTATGTAATCGCCTCGATGCCGCCATGAACATACTTCGACACAAGTACGCTCACGGTGGAGCTGGAATACCCGGTCATCGCACTGATTTCCTTGGTCAGTTTCCCGTGGGCGCGTAGCAAAAGGGCTCGAAGCCGATTTTCTACCCGATTGTTCTTGTTGTTCCGCCGCGCCGCCTTCAACTCGGCTTTCTGTTCCGCTGTAATCTCATATCTCGCTGCCATAGCGCATCACCCTGTTCCATTTTACGACATTTCCATCGCCATGGTAAGCCATTTTTGTTAGTAACTAGTATTAAAGATTACCCTCAAATTATCAGGTATCTTGCTGTACGTCTATAATCAATTTTAAACCAATGTCTTTATACAATCAATCCTAATATTTGGTTAGGATCTGATAGCACTAGGGTTCCTCAACAAGTAATATTGCTAGAGTCCGCTTTCCTTTAAACGCATAATATTTGTTGGCTGAATATCTCGTGCATCGCTGAATTTCAGGCTTATAATGCTTAGTTTCAATATCAGGTGATTTCCTGCAATATACTTGAAACAATTATTCTTTCCAAAGGCAAATTGAACTTCTATATTGATATTTCAGTATAGCCGAATCCGGAGAAAAGCACTCAACGCAAATGGTAATAGCTTCATTTGCAAGGATACCTCAAACTAGACTGCCTAGCAACTTAAAAGTACAAGTGGTACCTCGGGAACCAACCCAGAGTATGCCGCCATCATGCGGGAAACTACTTTCTGGTAAAGGGAAAGAAGCTGGTTTTTCTGGATCCGGGGGGCTTTTTCATGTATATCTCGAGCAGGCTCCTGTCCCGCTTCCCACCAAGCAAGGGGCCCAAGCTTTTCGGTTATATTATTACAAATCCACGGTCCTCCCTCTAGATAGCAGGCAACTGAATGTCTCCCTATAAACTCCGGTGTTCTCTCACATAAATATTTTTACGTCGCCGCCCCATTTGGCGTTTTTTGGGGGGCGTTGCTCCAAATTGGCGCATAGCTGCATATGTGCCGCTGGCACGGCATTTCAAGTAGTAATTATGCCCACTAAGCCCCTGAGCCCGCAATGGACTCAGGGGCCTTTTCTACTTTGCGCGTTTTTATTTATAGCCGCGTGTTTTTTGATTGCTCACATGTGTGCTGTTCCTCCTCTTCGTCCCAATAAGGCAGAATACCACCCTTATCCAGAAAGCAGCCAACCTTTCCCACTATCCAGAAGCCGAGGATGCCGATATAGAGAAGTCCGCCAATTAAACCCAAAGCTATCACAGGATCACTTCCTCTTTTTTAAGATACCACTTCCAGCATTTGTGTGAGATTAGCATTTTGTGGTTCACATTAAAACGGCATAAACTATGCGTCATAATTCGCGCTGCATTCACTAAATCTTAATAGCAGCACGGTCTCCTCAAATGGCACCTTTATTTTCCTGGTGCTACCATAAGGACATATCAAAGGAGGAAATGATATGCAAATTGTTTTGATTGGTATTGGTATTCTGGTAATCGCTGTCCTGGTCTATCTGGGCTGGACTCTGATGAAGAAGGAGTGATCCTGTGAACTCGATAGTACAATACATCCTTTATCTGGCCATTCTGGTGGTGCTGGCTGTCCCGCTGGGCGGATATATTGCAAAGGCAATGGCAGGAGAGGCCGTGTTTCTCTCCAAATTGCTCCGTCCCTGTGAGCACGGAATTTATAAGCTATTGCGGATTAATGACCGTGAGGATATGAGCTGGAAGAAATACCTCCTCTCCACACTGGTCTTTAACGCGCTAGGTCTGCTGGCGCTGTTTGCCATTTTGCTGCTTCAGGGCGTCCTGCCCTGGAACCCCCAAGGAGTTGAGGGGCTCAGCTGGCACCTGGCATTCAACACTGCCGTCAGTTTCGTCACAAACACCAACTGGCAGACCTATTCCGGCGAGGCAGCCCTCTCCAATCTGTCCCAGGCCGTCGGACTGACCGTACAAAACTTTGTCTCCGCCGCCTGTGGCATCGCGGTGCTGTTTGCCTTGATCCGTGGGTTGATGCGGGTCCGGGAAACCAGTATCGGCAATTTCTGGACAGACCTCGTCCGCGCGATCCTGTACATTATGCTTCCGATTTCCTTGGTGTCTTCCGTGGTCTTGATGGCGTTGGGCGTTCCCTAGTCTCTGAGCGGCGGCAAGGCCGTGGAGATGCTGGAGCCCATTGCCGTCACAGAGACGGTGGATGGCTATGAACTTCTGCCCGATGCAAAGGTCGACCTTGATGACGGAGTGGTCACCGTGGACGGTGAGGCGATCCCAGATGCCGTCATTGTTACGGAGCAGTACCTGCCGCTTTATCCACAGGCCAGCCAAGTACCCCCCAAGCAGGCTGGCACCAACGGCGGTGGTATCCTAGGCGCCAACTCTGCCTATCCCTTCGAGAACCCCAGCGCCGCCAGCAATCTCATCGAGATGACCCTGATTCTACTTATCCCCGTGGCGCTGTGTTTTTCCTTCGGGAAAATGGTAAAGGAGCGAAAACAGGGCATCGCCATTTTTTTGGCCATATTTATGATGCTGGTGGTGGCCCTGGGCGGCATCGTGATCCCCTTTATCGCCATTAAGGCCATCGACCTGATTGTCGCCACGGCCGGAGGACTCTAAAACAAAAGGAAACGATTTTATGTGTTGCAGATTTCGGACTCATTCCCATTATTGCCTATCAGGCCGATGAGCTGAAAAACGACCCATCTGATAAAAATCTCCGCAAGGTAGAGACCTGGTGGCGGGCTGTGGCGGAGCATTTTCAGGGCACTTCTTATCTGCTGTCCTTTGATCTCATCATCGAGGTCACCGACGCGCTGAATAACCAGCCGGAGCGTCTCAATGAGATCTATGAGCAGCTGGTCTCTACCGTGCGCAAGACCAATCCCAATCGGATTGTCATGATCTCTCCCCGGGTGCGCTCTGATGCCGCTTATCTTCAGGATCTGACCATTCCCACGCAAGCCAACGGCTATCTGATGGCAGAATGGCACTTTTATGCCGTCGGCCCCTCCAAGGATAACGAGCGCAAGCTGTGGACCACGGGAACGGACGCCGAAAAGCAGCTCATTCAGGAGAAGATCACCCTGGCCCTGGCATGGCAGGAGGCAACTGATGTCCCCACCTGGGTGGGCGCCTGGATGCCCGGAAATTATAACGACGGTGACGATTACACCGTACAGGAGCAGGCCGTATTTGCCCCCTACATGGCCCAAGTGCTGACAGATGCAGACATTCCATTCGCCGTGAATGCCGACACCCATTTCTATGATCGGGCGGCAAACACCTGGATTCCGGAGATGCAGCCGGTATTTTCCGTCATCTATGGAAACGGCGCGCTGCCATTTACCGATGTGCCGGCGGATGCCTGGTACCGGAGCGGGGTGATGTATGTCTATCAGAACCGCCTGTTTTCCGGCACGTCCAGCACAGCTTTCAGCCCGGATGCGTTTATGACCCGGCAGCATCTGTGGATGGTTTTGGCCCGTATGTCCGGGCATCGGCCCGCCTCCATGGCGGCCAGGATCTGGGCGATGGAAAGCGGCGTCAGTGACGGAAGCACACCATTTGCCGTTGTCAGCCGTCAGCAGTTCGTAACGTCTCTTTGGCGCTTTTCCGGTTGTCCGGACTCGAAGACTGCACTGGATGACTTTGCGGACTATCATGCAGTATCCTCTTACGCTGCCGAAGCCATGAGCTGGGCCGTAGAAAACGGCGTGATCGGCGGCCCGGCTGGCAGCAACCTGCTTCCGGCCGGGCAGGTATCCAGGGCCCAGGCAGCGGTCATCCTGATGCGGTATTTGCAGAATACAGCTTCCTGCATATAAAAACAGCCCCGGGAGTAACTCCCGGGGCTGTTTTGTTCCCGCTTTAAAGATGTAAAAACTTTTGGATGTCCCGATTATCTCCCAGAATAAACATGGTCTCGTCCGCCTGAAAGCAGTGAGCAGCACCGGGCAGAGGCTCCAGCTTTCCCTTTCGCTTGGTCGCCAGGATATTGATGTGGTGCTTCTGCCGGACGGCCAGCTCCACCACGGTCTTTCCCACCCAGGAGGCCGGCACTGCCGTCTCAAAAATCGAGTGATCCGGCGTCAGCTCCACATAGTCAAAAATATGGTCACTGCTGTACCGCACCGCCGCCCAAGAGGCCATCTGCTTCTCCGGGTAGATCACATCGTCCGCGCCGTTGCGCAGAAGGAACTTGGCGTGGACATCCCGGGTGGCCCGGGAGAGGACAAAGGGCGCGCCGTTTTCCTTCAGCAGGGCGGTGGTTTCCAAAGAGCTTTGGAAATCATCCCCGATGGCCACCACGCACAAGTCAAAATTGCGGACGCCCAGGGAGGCAACAAATTGTTCGTTGGTGCCGTCGCCGATTTGGGCGTTGGTCACATAGGGCAGGACGTCGTTAACCCGCTGCTCATCTTTGTCAATGGCCAGCACCTCGTGATGCAGCGCCTGAAGCTTTTGCGCCATATGCCGCCCAAAGCGGCCAAGTCCGATCAATAAGACAGATTTCATGTCACAACTCCTTTTTTCAGCCAACCGTCACCTGCTCCAACGGATATTGAGCGGTGCTTTTTCCATTTGCAGATACCGCGTAGATCAATGTCAGACCTCCCACCCGGCCAAAATACATGAGGAAAATGAGAATCAGGCGGGACGGGACAGACAGTGACGCCGTGCTGCCAAGCGATAGTCCCACGGTGCCGATGGCTGAAGCAGTCTCAAAGAGGGAGGTCATCAACGATACCTCGTCAATGGCACAAATAAGAATGCCGCCAGTCAAAAACAGCAGCAGATACAGAAGGAAAATAGAAATGGCGCTGCGAAGCGCGTCGTCCGACAGGCGGCGCCCAAAACACTGGGCGTTTCCCCGGCGCTGAAATACTGCCCGGACACTAAGAAGCAGGACCGCCAAGGTGGTGGCCTTGAAACCGCCCGCCGTAGATCCAGGTGCTCCTCCGATAATCATCAACAGGATGATAAGTAACTGACCTGGCTGGCTGATCCGTCCCAAGTCTACCGTGTTAAACCCAGCAGTACGGGGTGTGGCCGACTGAAAGACGGCGGCAAGAATCCGCTCTCCAGCGGAGAGAGACGTCCACTGGGGCCGGTGGAACTCATACAGGGCAAAAAACAGGAAGCCGCCCAGCAGCAGCGCCCCTGTTGTGCAAAAAATGAGCTTGCTCTGAAGCCTGTAGTGCTTAAAGTGAAGATGATGCTCCCGAATATCGTGCCAGGTGAGAAAGCCAATGCCGCCCAGGATAATGAGAGCGGAGATAGTCAGGCTCACCAGAGGATCCCCTACATAAGCCGTGAGGGAGGCAAACGGCCCGTCATGGGTGCCCATCAGATCGAACCCGGCGTTGCAAAACGCGGAAACCGAGTGGAACACCGCATACCAAAGCCCTTTTATCAGCCCAAAGCGCGGAACAAATCGCAGGGCCAGAAGCAAGGCACCTGCTCCCTCCATGGTAAAGGCCGTTTTGAGGATGAATCGGGTCTGCCGAACGATACCACCCACCTGGGGCGCAGAGATGGACTCCTGCATGACCCACCGCTGCTTCAGGCCGATCTTTCGACCCGAAAACATAAAGATAGCAACCGCCATGGTGACTACGCCCATGCCGCCAATCTGAATAAGCAGAAGAATGATCATTTGCCCAAAGGGCGACCAGTACAGGGCCGTGTCATGGATGACCAAACCAGTGACACAGGTGGCAGAGGTAGCGGTGAACAGTGCGTCAAAGAAAGGCGCTCCGCCGGGGCCATTGGCGGCAAATGGGAGCGTCAGCAGCAATGAGCCGCCCAAGATCAAAAAAAGAAAGCCCAGAATGATGACCTGCGCCGGGGTAATCCGCTCATTTTTCCAAAAAGGCATAGTATGTCTCCTTAGACAGATACAGCTATAGATATAGTTTGATTATAGCATGGGTGGAATGAGGATTTGGTTAAGGGAATCGGTATGGCATTAAGTTCGCATTAAGAGGCGTCTTTATATCTTTTTAACGCGGTGCGGAAAAAGCCAATACTATACTGATATTAGCTGTGCTATACTGAATAAAACGAAATTGCTGCGAGGTGCCGTGATGCCGGAACTGACACGTCCAAACTCCGAGGCCTTATTGAAAAATATCCAGTGTACAGAACCCGAGTTTACTGGAAAACTGAAAATTTTTTTCGGATATGCCGCTGGAGTAGGTAAAACATATGCCATGCTGGAAGCCGCTCACCGTGCCAAGGATGCCGGTGTGGATGTGGTGGCCGGGTACATCGAGCCTCACACCCGTCCTGAGACGGCGGCGCTTTTGGAGGGGCTGGAGCAGCTGCCGCCCAAAGTGGTTTCTTACAAAGGCATGGATCTGCAGGAATTTGATTTGGATGGAGCTCTCCGCCGCCGGCCCCGGCTTATCCTAGTGGACGAGCTGGCCCACACCAATGCCCCGGGCTGCCGCCATGCCAAGCGGTATCAGGACGTACAGGAACTGCTCCGCTTTGGAATCGATGTTTACACCACCGTCAACGTTCAGCACTTGGAAAGCCTCAACGATGTAGTTGCCTCCATTACCGGCGTTACCGTGACTGAGCGTATTCCGGATTCAGTATTTGACTCTGCCGACCAGGTGGAAGTGATGGATTTGGAGCCGGCCGACCTGCTGGATCGCCTGCGGGCCGGTAAAATCTATCAAGAAGCCCAGGCCAGCCAGGCCACAGAGCACTTCTTTACAGGCAAAAACCTGGCCGCCCTGCGGGAAATCGCCCTGCGCAGAACGGCGGACCGCCTGGAGCGCGGCGCCGGCGCTGGTGACGGCACCAAAGCGAGGACGGGAGAACACATTCTCATCTGCCTTTCCGGAGCGCCCTCCAACGCCAAGGTTATCCGCACCGCCGCCCGCATGGCGGAGGCCTTCCACGGATTCTTTACCGCACTGTTTGTAGAGCCCGCTGCTTCCAGCCAGAGTGAGGAGGAGCGCGGACAGCTCTTGGCCAACCTGCGCTTGGCGGAGGAACTGGGCGCCCGAATTGCTACGGTCTACGGTGATGACCCTGCCATCCAGATCGCAGCGTATGCCCGGGTCAGTGGCATTTCCAAAATTGTTTTGGGCCGCAGCCCGAGACAGCGCGGGTTCCTGCTGTCCTCCAAGAATCTGGTGGATCGGCTCAATGAACTGGCTCCGGATCTGGATATCTATATCATTCCGGATCAGTCTGTGCCAAACTCCCGCCGGAAGCTGGCATCCCGCCCGGTGCAGGAACGGTTTTCCTGGACAGATAGCCTGCGAATGTTCAGTCTTTTGGCTTTGTGTACTGCCGTGGGATATTTGTTCCGTGGGTTGGGCTTTAAAAACGACAACATCATCATGGTTTATATTCTGGGCGTGCTGGGGGTGTCCATGGTGACCACGGGCCGCAGTTACAGTTTGCTTTCCTCCGTACTCTCCGTCCTGATCTTTAATTTCTTCTTTACCCACCCCTATTTTACTCTCATGAGCGATCCCAGTTATCTTGCCACCTTTGGCATCATGTTTATCGTGGCCCTGCTGGGCAGTTCCCTGACTACCCGTATCAAGCGGCAGGCCACCCAAAGTGCCAACAAGGCATACCGCACCGAGGTTTTGCTGGAAACCAGCCGGAAGCTGCAAAAGTCCGAGGGCACTGCTGCCATTCTCGCCGTTACTGCTGCACAGCTTGGAAAGCTGCTGGAGCGGGATTTGCTTCTCTACCCGGTAGGGGAAGACGGTGAGTTGGCCGAGGCTATGTGCTTCCCTGCCGTTTTTGGTACGAATATGGACGGATATCTGACTCCAGAAGAGCGAGCGGTGGCCGATTGGGTGCGAAAAAACAGCAAACACGCTGGCGCAACTACCGGCACCCTGCCAAGCTCCAAGTGCCTTTATCTGGCGGTGCGGGGAGCAGAACAGGTTTTGGCTGTGGCCGGCATCGTCATTGCCCCCGCCCGAAAGCCGGATGCCTTTGAAAAAAATCTGATGGTGGCCATTTTGGACGAGTGCGGACTGGCCCTGGAAAAGGAGCGGATGATCCGGGCCAAGCAGCGGGTAGAGGAAACCGCCCAGCAGGAAGCCCTGCGGGCCAATCTGCTGCGGGCGATTTCTCATGATCTGCGCACCCCGCTGACCAGCATTTCCGGCAATGCCGGTATTCTGATGGAGAATGGTAAGGTGCTGGACGAAGCAAAGCGTCAGGCCCTCTATGTCTCCATCTATGATGATTCCATGTGGCTCATCAGCCTGGTGGAGAACCTTCTGTCCATTACACGAATGGAACATGGAGCCATGAAGCTGAACATTCAGCCGGAGCTGCTGGACGAAGTCTTTACAGAGGCCCTGTCCCATCTGGACCGGAATGCCGGCAAGCACCATATCTCCGTGGATCTAAAAGATGACCTGCTGATGGCGGACATGGACGCCCAGCTCATTGTCCAAGTGGTTATTAACATTGTTAACAACGCCATCAAATATACACCGGAGGGATCCAGCATTCTTGTGTCGGCAAAAAAAGCAGGGCGGTTTGTTCAAGTGGCAATCGCCGACAACGGCCCCGGCATCCCCAAGGAGGCCCGGGAGAAACTCTTCGATATGTTTTATACCGTCAATAATGCCCGGGGTGACGGACGGCGCGGACTGGGCCTTGGTCTTTCCCTGTGCAGGTCTATTGTGGCGGCCCACGGCGGAAGCATCTCCGCTCTTGATAACCCGCCCCACGGCACAATTTTTTTATTTACCTTGCGCGCTTCGGAGGTGACGCCTTATGAATAAACCGCAGATTTTAGTGGTGGAGGATGATGTAGCCATCGGCAATTTGATTGCCACCACCCTGGAAACCCAGAACTATCAGTACCACCGTGCCAATACAGGCGCGGGGGCGGTTATGGACGCCCTCAGCTTTCGCCCGGACGTGATGCTGCTGGATCTGGGGCTGCCTGACATGGACGGTGTGGATATCATCAAAAAGGTCCGGGCCTGGAGCAATCTGCCTATCATCGTAGTCTCCGCCCGCAGTGAAGACAGCGACAAGGTGGCAGCTCTGGATGCCGGAGCTGACGACTATCTGACCAAGCCCTTCTCTGTGGAAGAGTTGCTGGCTCGGCTGCGGGTGGCACTGCGCCGGGTACGATATGACAGTGAGCGAACTTTTGATAAGGCCAGTGTCTATAAAAACGGGGGGCTGAAAATCGATTATGCAGCCGGCTGTGCTTACCGGGACGGCAGCGAGATCCACTTGACTCCCATTGAATATAAGCTTCTCTGCCTGCTTGCCAAAAACACCGGCAAGGTACTGACCCACAATTATATTCTAAATGAGATATGGGGCAGCTCCGCCGCTTCGGATACACCATCCCTGCGAGTGTTTATGGCCACCCTGCGAAAAAAGCTGGAGGCCGATCCAAGCCACCCTCAATATATCCAAACCCACATTGGCGTAGGGTACCGGATGATTCAGCAAAAGCAAGAAGGTGACCCCTCGTAAAGCATGGAAGCCTCTCCTCTCCACCGTCCCGAACCATCTTTTGGCCGTGCAATGGCAGCAAAAAGGGCGACGCATCTTCAGGTGCGTCGTCCTTTTCTGACCGTACGTATCCAGTGTGTTGACATACCGTTTTTCCGTGTGCATTTTCCTGTCGACTTCTGCTCCTGTCCGGCCGCCGGCAACTTGAATTCGGCATTGCCTACTGGCCTGCACACCTCGAAATAGTTTAGAATCCCGAATACATCATCTGTTTTGGTATCTGGAATTTTTTATAATTGACCACATGGTCTATTTATGCTATATTAAAAAACAGACTATGTAGTCAATTATTGAGGTGATATGATTGAAACGAGAAGAAAAGAACCAGCAAATGCGTCGGCGTATCCTGGACAGTGCGCTGGAGGAGTTTGCAAAGCAGGGATACGGAGCAAGTTCAATCAATGTGATTTGTAATTCTCCGGATATCTCCAAGGGAATCGTTTATCATTACTATGAGACCAAGGACGGCCTTTATCTTTCCTGTGTAGGCGAGTGTCTGGAACAGCTGACTGCCTACTTGCAGACACATGTACAGCTTGACGGTGTGTCTGTAGAAGAAGGTCTTGGTCATTATTTCAACGCCAGATCCCGTTTTTTTCAAGAGCATCCTCTTTACCAGCGGCTGTTTTGCGAGGCTGTTATTACGCCTCCAGCCCACTTGAAGTCCGCAATTCAGAAGCTAAAGGCACCCTTTGATACGTTGAATGTTGAAATTTTGCAGGAGCTTCTCCGTCCTGTCTCGCTGCGGCCCCATATTTCCCGCGAGGATGTCATCGAAACCTTCCGGCAATTTCAAGATTTTATCAATGCCAGCGAACCACCGTCAGGACGCAGCTTTGATGCGCGTGAATATTGCTGTCATCGGGCTTTAGACATTCTTTTGTACGGTGTGATTGCACGGGAGGAGACCTGAAATGTACGAAAGCAACCAACAAAGTGAATCTGTTCTTGGCAGTATGAAGCCGTCAAAAGCCATTGTGAAACTGGCGGTTCCGGCCACGCTGGCACTTCTTGCAAAAGCTGTCTATAATATTGTGGACACAGCGTATATCGGCATGCTGCACGACGATATCGCCCTGACGGCAGTGGGGGTCACGGTTCCCCTGCTGCTCATCATGGTATCCATTGAAAATATCTTCGCCGCCGGTGCCGCCGTTCTGGCCGGCCGGCAGCTGGGCGCTAAGGATGCGGACGGCGCCAGCCGCACAGTCACCACCATCATCGGTATCTCAATGATCATTGGTATTTTGCTGTGCGTTTTCGGCATTCTTTTTATCCAACCTTTAATGCACGCCTTCGGCGCGTCGGATGCTTCTCTGCCGCAGGCTAAAGAATACGCATTCTGGATGTTTATTGCAGCGCTTGCCAACCTGCCTGCCCAGAGCATGAACTGTGCTGCCCGGGCAGAATCCTCCGTGAAAATTTCCTCTGTCGCCGTCATCACCGGCGCACTGCTGAATGTGGTTCTGGATCCCATTTTTATGTTTGACTGGGGCCTTGGTATGGCCGTTGCAGGCGCCTCCCTGGCCACCACGGTATCTCAGTTCGTCACCTTCTTCATCATGGCCGGGTTCTATCTCAGCGGCAGGTCTGTTATCAAAATTCGCGTCCATTCCTTCCGCCCCAGCTGGAGTCTTGTGAAAGCAGTCACGCTCATCGGTATTCCCACCGCAATCATTCAGATCTGTCTGGCTGTGGCTTCCTCTCTGACCAACATCGCCGCCAGCAATCTGCCCGAAGCCGACAACATCATTGCCGCCTATGGCGTAGTTCAACGGCTCATTCTCATTGGCAGCTATGTGATCATGGGCTTTATGCAGGGTTATCAGCCTGTGGCCTCCTTTGCTTTCGGTGCCAAAAATACGGACCGATTCCACGAATCCGTCCGTTTTGCCCTCCTGGGCTCCATGATACTGACAGTCCTTGTGGAGTTGACATATATCATCTTGTCCAAGCCGCTTATCATGCTGTTTAACCAGAACCCTTTGATTATCGGCTATGGCGCAAAGCTCTTGATCTCCCAAGTAATCCTGTATCCTGCCTTCGGCCTATGTTATATGATGACAATTACCTTCCAGACCATCGGTTCCTCCCGAATGGGACTTTTTCTCTCCCTGCTCCGCCAGGGCCTATTCTATATACCGTTCATTCTGACACTGCCAAACTTTTTTGGCGTTTGGGGCATATACCTCTCCCAGCCAGCTGCTGATATACTGACCATCTTCGTGTGCATCTTCCTGATTAAGCCGATGAAAAACATGGCTTCCAAAAACATGCATATTGGGGAAAGGACGTGATATGAATGAAGGCATCCGTGATTACCATCAGCCGGCAGTATGGAAGTGGCGGCCGGAAGATCGGTGTGCTCCTGGCGGAAAGGCTGCAGATTCCGTTTTACGACAAACAGCTTTTCTAGGAGGCCGCTCAACGCAGCAATATTCATGAGTGTTTTTTTGAAAATGCGGAGATCCGCAATGACCGGTGGTTTGCCCACACTTTTGAGTCCGGGCAAACCGGGTTTCCGCTCTCTCTTGATGACCGCATGTTCATTGCGCAGGTAAACACCATGCAGGCACTCGCCGAAAAAGGGCCCTGCATCATTATGGGGCGTGGTGCAAATCGGATTTTAAATTTCAGAGACGATGTCCTGAACATCTTTATTTATGCTGATGCATCTCTTCGCCAAAAGCGCATCATTGAGGAATATGGGGTAAAGGAAGCACAGGCGGAAAAAATCCTGCAGGAAACCGACAGACGCCGCGCGTCTTATTTGAGGACATACACCGGCCAAGTGTTCGGCAAAGCGGAAAACTATCATCTCTGTATTGACAGCGGTGTTATCGGAATTGAAAATGCCGTGAAACTTATCGCGGCCACCTACCAAACACTTCTGTAAGATACAAGGGCCGCTGCTTTGAAAGTACTTCATCCTCCTTTGGTATCCATTTCAGCCGTTTTTCCTGGAAGTGGGACTTTCTTCCAAATCAAATACGTCTGAAAAGTAAAAGTGGTGACGGCTTATGCCGTCACCACTTTTATCTGTATGCTTCTTTCGCTTTGAGCGCTTTTTTGCAGGTTTCCTCCGGTTCTTTTCAAGTGCTTATTCCTTGACCTGGTTTTCATCCTTATGCCGGACAAAGGTCTGAACGTAGAAGAGGATGAAAAGTGCGATTGCTACCACAATGCCCACCGGATAAGCAATGGAAGTGGACAAATTCAGGCACTCGGGCGCCTGGAAGAAGTAGGTCACGGATACAGCTGTCATAAAGGCGGCGGGCAGTGCGGACATCAGGCACGCAATAGGAGGATATCCGTACTTGTGCAGGAATACGGCGCCCGTCCACAGCACAATCATTGCCAGCGTCTGATTGGACCAGGAGAAGTACCGCCAGAGGACCGTCCAGGGCAGAGCCACCACAATGACAGCGCCTACGGCCAGCAGAGGAATGGCCAGTGCAGCACGTTTCTTCGTATCAGACTGGTCAATATGGAACCAGTCGGCAATGGTCAGACGGGCGGAACGGAATGCCGTATCGCCGGAGGTAATGGGGCAAGCGATAACGCCGATCATCGCAAGAACGCCGCCCACAGATCCCAGCAGAGTGGTGCAGATGTCATAGACAACACCACCCTGGCCCTGTGCGCCGACTGCCGCGGCCAGGCCAGACATTCCGTCCAGAAGAGAGCCGCCATGGGTATAGAATGTCACACCGGCCGCAGCCCAGATCAAAGCAATAATGCCTTCGGCCACCATAGCGCCATAAAACACGGTACGGCCTTGCTTTTCATCCGTGATACAGCGGGCCATCATGGGAGATTGGGTTGCATGGAAACCAGACACAGCGCCGCAGGCCACCGTGACAAACATCATTGCCCACTTGGGCGTGCCGGAGGGATGTACCACGGCGAGATTTGCCAAGGAAATCTCCGGCATATCGGCGCCGTGCATCAGCAGTGTTGCGCCGCCCACGCCCAGGGCCATAATAATCAGGCAGATACCAAAAATGGGATACAGCTTGCCCACAATTTTATCAATAGGCAAAAAGGTCGCTGCCAAGTAGTACAGCATAACCACTGCCAGCCAGAATGTACCATTCAGCGCATCGGGCGTCAGCTTTGCCAGCAGATCGGCGGGGCCCTTGGCGAAGTTCACGCCTACCATCACCAGCAGCACGACGGAGAAGACCCGCATAATAAAGGTAATCACCTTACCCATATATAGGCCCACAACCTCGGAAATGGACTTGCCGTCATTCCGCTCGGACATCATGCCGGAGAGGAAGTCATGGACGCCGCCACCCAGAATTGTGCCGAACACAATCCAAAGATAAACGGCAGGTCCCCAGCAAGCGCCGGCGATGGCGCCGTAAATGGGCCCCAGACCGGCAATGTTCAGAAGCTGCACCAAAAAGACTCTCCAGGTTTTCATGGGAACATAGTCCACGCCGTCAGGGTGTGCGACAGCCGGGGTCTGTCGGTCATCAATGTGGAACACCTTTTCGACCAGCTTACTGTAAAACAGGAAGCCCACAATCAAAAGTGCCAGACAGACAAAAAATGTGATCACGCCGATTCCTCCTTTTCTTTTCCTCCCACAGTTTGGTTTCTGTGGGAAGTGAATGGGCCTTCATTACACACATGTCATATCGCCCATACCAGCGTTATTCTAATCGTTTTCTTTTTGGCTGTCCATGGCAATTTTTACAAAAACCTCTTAAAAAATCTATCAAAAATCTTCGGTTTTTCGTCATTTTTTAACATTAAATTTTCCTGTCTTCGCAAAACCATGTTGTGAGCCCAGCGTGTATTTTCAGGTGCTGTTTCCTCTCTGATTTGCCGGCGCATATCCGGAGTTCAGCAAGGGCCTCTCCCTGGAATCAAGGAGAGGCCCTCTGGTATCAAGTTTGTTCTCAATATAAAAGCAGTTGGCAGAGATCGGCAGCCATAATGCCGTTGATATAGGACTCCACATGCAGCTGCTCCAGCGCCTGTTGCAAATGATCGTCCAATGGAAGCCCCACCATAGCAGCCTCCAGCTCCTTCAAATCCCCATTTCCAAAGAAATCACCGAATAGCTGGATGTGCTGAATTCGGCCATTGTCCACCTGCAGATAAACCGTGATCAGTCCAGCCGGAAATTTCATCTCCCGCCGCATATCGTAGTCGGCACAATACCCATAATTCCACTCCCAGGTGGCGTATTTTTCACCACGTAGCTTTTGGACTTCCCGCAGCTCCTCTTCCGTCCAGGTATGGGACTGCATAGCCGCTCCTTGTGAAATCTGTGCTTTTAATTCGGTCTTAAACTCCTCCAC
Organism: Oscillibacter sp. PC13; assembly: GCF_900115635.1. Taxonomy (GTDB): domain Bacteria; phylum Bacillota; class Clostridia; order Oscillospirales; family Oscillospiraceae; genus Oscillibacter. Next base: position 18,126 of record NZ_FOXE01000016.1, read on the forward strand.
AGAAATGGGCACCGGTGCGCAGGCATTGATGGTCGTCACCCTGCTCCGAACGGATTTGACACTCTTGGAATCAAATTTGGCCTCCCGCACCTGCAGTGCATCTCCCACATTGGTCAGATTGGAATCCACCATGATACAGCCATGGTGCAGCAGTCGTCCCCGGCTGGCATATTGTGAATTTCCGGAAAATTTCTTTCCGTCAATGACGATGTCATTGCGGCCATTGAACTCCGCCTTCACTCCAAAGGCTGCCAGCGTTCGAATCACGGGCTGCACAAATACCTTAAAGTTGAAATCTTCCAGCTCGTCTTGATCGACGATAAACGTGAAGTTCAAATTTCCTTTGTCGTGGTACACCGCGCCGCCGCCGGAAAGGCGCCGTGCCACACGGATACCATGCTCCTCCACAAATCTTTGATTGATCTCTTCCGCCGTGTTTTGATATTTTCCAACAACGATGGTATTGTCATTTTGCCACAGCATAAAATATGGCTGCCTGCGGTCCATCCGCTCAAAAACATATTCCTCCAGCGCTAGGTTAAAATAGGGATCTGTGCTGGGTGACTCCAGGTAAATCATAAAATGCCCCCTTTTTGCCATCCCGCCCTTTCTCATTTGGAATGACAGAAGCAATTTTACCATACCTGCATTTGCATTGCAATGTCTTCCCTTTTACGTACTGTCGGCTCGCTCCCGTCCGTCTGTAGCGGCAATCTCCGCTTGGCAACCGGAAGCTTTTGGGATGGGGCGGATTGTCCTGGCGTTAGCTCTCGGAGGCCTGTGTTTCCCCGGGGCTAGAGGCGTCAATAGCCTCGTGACTGCCATCCCGTTCCCCCTGGGGCGGTTCTCCTTCCAGTACCCCAGACAGGTCTTCGCCAGATGGCCTTTCGGGCAAATCTCCCGAAGGTCCGCCGCCGCTGGGCGGTCCTGGCATGTCTGGCGCAGTTCCATTCCCGGCCCCAGAGTCACGGCTTGGCCGGACTCCGTCCATACCTCCGGATATGCCGCCTCCGGAAGGCCCATATACGAGGCTGTCAAGGGTGATCTCCTCGGTGTGGGTTCCGGCAGTCAGCGTATAAGTGCCACCCACCACCAGATCCGGATGACTGATGACCACATGGCCAAAGGGTTTGTCAGATGTCCAGCTTATCAGCGTGTTGCCTTCAGCATCCACCAAGGTAACGGTACTCCCTGCGCCCTGTGCCTCAAAGGATGTGCTGATAACGCCCTGGGTAGATTCCGTGCCGAATCAATGGTAAAACTGCCGCCGTTCAAATACAGGCCGCCGGTCCCCTTGACTGCCTTGGCACTGGCGGCATCTTCCTCCGCAGTCTGCGCCGCTGCCGCTGTTCCGCCGCCTGAAATGATGTCAAAGCAGCCATCATCAACCTGTACGAATCCCTCTCCGCTCAGGCCATCCCCGCCGGACGTGATGGAAAATTTACCGTTTGCAATGTAGAGAAATCCAGAGTCCGTGTTTTCGTCATTCTCCGCGTGAATGCCGTCCTTTCCAGCGGTAATTGCAAAGGAGCTCCCGGCGATACGCACGCTGTCCTTGCCGGAGAGTCCGTGGCTGGCGGCCACGATTTCATATGTTCCATCGGCTATCACCAGATCGTCCTTGGACACCACCCCGTGGCCGTTTGCGGCGCCGTTGATGGTCACAGCCCCTGTTCCATTGAAGGTCAGATCATCCTTGGAGAATACCACGGCGTCGATATTGCTGTCGTCGAGATTCACATACTGACCGCCGTTTTGCAGGCTGTTCTGCGTACCGTCCGCCAGAGTGATAAACACCTTATCCGCCTGTTTGACATAAATGGCGGCAGAGGTGCTGCTGCGGATACTGACACCGTTGAGGACGAGCTGGATCTTATCTGTCTTTTCTGCATCCACAACAACCATACCGTCATTTAGGGTGCCGGATAAGACATAGGTCCCCTCCTCGGTGATGGTGATGATCCCGTCGGCAATCTGCACCGCGTCTGTGTCACTTTCAGCAGATCTTCCGTTTAGGGTCACATGCCCTGCCGCGGCATCCTCATAGCCAGTGTCCAGATCCCGATCGGTAAACATATCCGCTGCATCAACACCCTGCATGCCCAAAATTGGGAAGTCGCCGCTCCTCTTTCCCTCTTCACTGGAAGTACCGTCTGTGGTCTTTGCGTCACAGGCGGTCAGGATCATGATGCAGGCCAAAATGCCGGATATCAGCGCGGAAATTTTTTTCATATGGATCCACTCCTCTCAATTACAGGCTGGACACGCCGGTTTCCTGCTGGGAAATGGAGATCTCCAGATTTCCGTTCCGGCACCGGAGCTGGTCGATGAATTCTTTTTCTTTGGCAGCGTCCCGCAGGGTGATATTGTACGTAAGCTTAAAGAGGCTCCTCATGTTGGTCGTCCTGACCTGGGTTACCGCATAGCTTTTGGTGTAGCGTTGAAAGAGTTCGTCGAAAACACCCGTATAGTCCAAATCCTCCGGAATGGTAATATGGAGGGTTTTGTACAGTGCGCTGTTCTTCTTTGCATCAAAGTCCAACTGGTTATAAAACAATAGGACTCCGCTCATCATGATCGTAAACAGGACGGCAAAGGCGAGATAGCCCATTCCTGTTATCAGTCCTGCCCCCATTGCCAGAAACAGTGCGCCTATCTCCCTGACCGTTCCCGGTACGGATCGAAAACGCACCAGGCTGAATGCGCCGGCCACCGCAACACCGGTGCCGACATTCCCGTTGACCATCATAATCACCACGCACACCACTGCAGGCAGGATCGCCAGTGTCACTACAAAGGTTTTGGTGTACTGGGAGTGAATCATATAGACTGCCGCTAAAATCAAACCAATGGCCAGAGCGCAGGCAATACAAATCAAAAAGTCCGCCACGGAAATGATACTGGTCATGTCTGTATCAAACAGGCCCCGGAACAGATGATCAAGCATACTTTGTATCTCCTTTATGGGAGGCCCGCACAATCTTCTGATATGCGGTGCCGTATTTTGAAAACGAGGTCTTATAAAGATGTTCGCGGGTCAGCACCTCTGTCAGCCACAGCGGGAGTGCCGCGGAGGTTTTTACCTCCATCAGCGTCATGCCGGGTTGGAGAAGTGCCTCTCCCCATACCGGCGAGCAGAGGGATAGATCTTCCTGCCGGTACAGGATGTTTTTATCAAAAGTAATCCGGAGGTCTGTCCCGTCAGGGGCGTAATATGCCTCCCGATCATAGCTGAGAAATACTGCTGGGGACAGTCGGCCGTAAAATGCGCAGAAATAGTCGATTTCGCGGGCGATTTGGCTATCTACCGGTAAACGGCTGCCTGTGGCAAAGCAGGATGATGCCCGGCCCTCAGCCAGTATCAGCCGACGTTTGTAGACCACAGACTTGAATTTTTTCTTCAGTTCTATGAATACCGGTGTGTCCGGGGCCGCCTGCTGATAGCTGCGGATACGCAGTTTCTCCTTATAGACAGGCCTTTCCAGAGACGCGCGAATCAGCCGGTAGGTATCCGTATCGTAGTAAATATTTCGGATGGTATTCCGGCCGAATTGGTCAGGCCGTACATGGCCCTGCACCGCAGCTTTCTGATTGGCATCCAGCATATATTTCAATTCGACCCGTTTAAAGGTCATCTGTGCGCTCATGGATGTACTCCTTTCGTTAAGGATTTTTGATACCCTCGGCGGACAAGGGACAACACGCTTTCCAGCGGCCCAAATCAACGCTGGTGGTGTCCTCGTCCTCGGCGGGTGTCAGCCCGCCTTCGTCCTCTTCCTTGCCAGCGCCGATTTTTGCTCGCTGGAAAGTCCTGCGGAGTTTTTCGGGAGCGGAAATGGCAGCCAGCAAGGCAGACGAGGCAGCCGGGCTGGCGCCCGGCAACGAGGATCACGAAGCTGGATGTTATTTCAGCCCCGAAAAACCGTATTGCCCCTTGTTCGCCGAGGGTATCTGTGTAAAATCATAACTGCCGTCCATAAAAACAGCCTGAAACCTTCAAAACAATTTGGGGCTTCCGTCTGAAAATGATATCTTTTGCTAAGAGCAGCAGTCTTCTGACCACGCCAGTCATACTCCCGTGAAAGTACGGTGATGCGTCCGGCGTGAAACGCAGAAGCAGCTGTGAATTCTGCTATGGTTCACGGCTGAATGGATGCTGGCGGAGTCTGTATTCAATAAAAAAACCGTCGCGTCCTGCGGCGGCGGAGACAGCATATGATCACTTTTCCGCCAGTTACGGCACTGCGGACATGGATCTTCCAGGCGCAGGGTTCCATCACCCGCAGACGCGTAAAACAACGTTTTTTCAAAAATGTCCCCAAGACCGCAGAAGCGGCCTTGGGGACATTTTCAGTCAGAAGGGAGCGTTCTGGAATCAAAAGTTCGGAACGATGTCATTGGGTCGGCGCATCAGCTCGGTCACATCCTCCCAAGGGATCAGAAGATCGATCCACATACTCATACGGTTGACCCAATAGACAAAGTCCACTAAGACCTCCTTTGGATCATGCCTGCCGTCCAGCAGCAGATCTTTATAGCGCAGGACATCTTCTGCGCAGTCAGTCATGCCGCACCAGCCGCCAATTTTGAACGCACAGTAGTCCAGAAGCCGGGCGATGAAATCCTTGCCATACTCCTCGCCGTTGAGAGCGGAGAGATACATGGTATAGACCAAATCTGCCAGCTTCCGGGATTCGCCGTCAGAGTAAATGATGGGTCCTCCCGGCAGTGCGATGCCTCTTTTTTCAAACACATGGCGGATATCGTCCGGGAGCTTTGTCCAGCTCATCTTGGTGTCGATCAAAAACTTGTGGGGCTCATACGCTCTGGACGCGGCATCCGGATCGTAGATCTCCAGGATATCCCCCTGGCGGAAGCGGCACTTTTCCATCTCGCCGATAAAGTCCGGATCCGCCCGCAGCTGGCCGATTACCGTAATACTAACCTCCTCGTCCTGCAGTGCGCCATAGTAAATGCAGAAGAATGCACGGTCGGGATAGAATGCCACACACCCCTGGTCGATCTCATTCAGACTTTTGCCGCCCTCGATGGGGGCCATCATTGGCAGCACGCCAAAGATTTCCTGGCCGGCAAACTTGGCGTAGTGAATATCGATCTTCTGGGGCAGAATGTCCAGCAGACGCTGGCAGGTAATGGGCGCTTCTTTTTCAAAAAGCTCAAAATAGGCAATTTTATCATTGAGTTTCAGATGGATTGTTTTCATACGGACAGTTCCTTTCCGTTTCTCTTTGCTCTGGGTGCAGCGTGGATACAGATTCCCTCCGCATCCAGGGCAGCCTCCCGCATTGTCTCTGTAACTGTGGGGTGTGAGTGGATGGTGGAAATCAATTCATCCACCGTCAGTTCGCAGCCGATGGCCAATGCGCCCTCGGCAATCAGATCCGTGGCACGGGGACCGATAATGTGCATTCCCAGAATCTCGCCGTACGTTTCCCCGGCGATGATTTTGACCAGACCCTCGCCGCCGTTGAGAATCAGTGCCTTTCCATTGGCGGACATCGGAAACTTTCCGACCTTATACGCAATTCCCCGGGCCTTGCACTGCTCCTCCGTCAAGCCCACAGAGGCGGCCTCCGGTTCGATATACACACAGGTTGGATTGGTGGTTTCTTTGTATACGCTGTCCAGGCCGCAGATATTCTCTGCAGCCACCTCGCCCATGGCAGAGGCCGTGTGGGCCAGCTGTGCATGGCCGAAGACACAGTCGCCAATGGCATACACGCCGGGGACCGAGGTCTGCTGCCGCTCATTGACGATAATGCGGCCCCGGTCATTGTTCAATCCCCCCGCCTCCAGGTTTAAGGAGGCCGTGTTCGCCTTGCGGCCAATCGCCACCAAGACCTTCTCCGCCTCAAAGCAAACGCGCTCGCCGGTCTTGTTCCTGCACACAACCTTGGCGCCCAAAGCGGAATCCTCCACAGATTGCACCGGGCACTCCAGGTTGAACTCTATACCCATTTTTTTCATATGGGTCATACCCACCTTGGTTAGATCGCCGTCCAGCATGGGCAGGACATGGTCCAAGGCTTCTACCACCGTAATCCTGGTGCCAAATGCCGCATAAGCGCAAGCCAGCTCCAGGCCGATGACACCGGCGCCAATGACGACCATGGACTTGGGCAGCTTCTCCAGGGACAGTGCCCCGGTGGAATCGATGCAGTTGGGGTTTTCCTTCAATCCCGGAATGGGCGGCTGGGCGTTGACCGATCCTGTGGAAACGATGATGGCGTCCGCCGTCATCGTCTCCTTGCTGCCGTCGGCCTTGGTGACAGACAGGGTCTTTGGTGCGGTAAACGTTGCTTCGCCGTTTACCACCTTGACCTTATTCATTCGCAGCAAGCCGGAAACGCCGCTGGTGAGCTTTTTGGAAATGTCGTTTTTGTGGGCGATAATCTGTGGAAAGTTAACCTTTACACCACTCACTTCAACACCAATGTCCGTACTCTGGTTTTTGATGTTCTCTATCAGCTCCGCGCTGTGCAGCAGGCACTTCGTGGGGATGCAGCCGATATTCAAACAGGTGCCGCCCAGATGTTCTTTTTCAATCAGGGTCACTTGTGCGCCCAGCTGGGCGGCCCGGATTGCAGCTACATAGCCGCCGGGACCGCCGCCGATGATGATGATTTGCATAGTGAATCTCCCTTTGTTAAAACGGATTTGCGGGGTTTATTCGAGACTGTGCATAGTTTTAATGGTGGAATATCCGCCATCCACGGCCAATACCTGGCCTGTGACGAAGTTCGCCGCGTCGGAAGTCAGGAACAGGGCTGCCCCCAGCAGCTCCTCAGGCTCCAGGCAGCGTCCGAAAGCGGTCAAGGCAAACACGCGGTCAAAATATTCCTTTGGCTGGTGGGCAATCATGGGCGTGTTGATCCAGAAGGGTGCGATGGAGTTGACATTGACATGATAGGGTGCCATCTCGTTTGCAAAGGAGCGAACCAGCTGATGGACTGCCGCTTTGCTGGCCTCATAGGGCATAGACTGATCCATATGGGACAGAAGTCCGCCGATGGAACCAATGTCCAGGATTTTTCCATCGCACTGCTGCTTCATAACCCGGCCTACCGCCTGGTTCATGTAAATGGTTCCGTTCAGGTTCACGCCGAGGATGAAATCAATGTCGTCTTTGGTGAAGTCCAGGCAGGGTTTATTGCGGGTGACGCCGGCCGTGTGCAGCAGGATATCAATCCGGCCGTATTTTTCCACAACTTGCTCCACTGCGGCGTTGACGGATTCCGGGTTTGTCACATCCGTGAGAATGTACTCTGCGTTAAAGCCAGCATCGGCCAGGGCCTTGACTGTTTCGGCGCATTTACTTGCGATCACATCCATCAGGATAATCTTTGCACCAGCTTGGGCAAAGCCCAGCGCCAGTACCTCGCCCAGGCCGCCAGCCCCGGTGATGATGGTGACTTTATCGGTGAATTGAAAGAGCTTACTAATCTCGGTCTCTTTTACGATCGGCTTCATAATTCAATTCCTTTCTCCATACATCGGCGCAGAACCCATGCGGGTCAAAAACTCAGCAGGAAGGGATTTTCCACATAGTCACACAGAGTGCGCAGGAAACGCGCGGCAGGCGCGCCATCCACTGCCCGGTGATCAAAGGACAGGCACAGGCCCATGACCCGGTGCTCCTCCACCTGGCCGTTCACCAGCATCAGCTCTTTGCGCATGGAACCCACACCCAAGATGGCCACCTCCGGTGCATTGATGATGGGTGTGAAGTACCGCACACCCTCACTGCCTAGGTTGCTGATGGTGAAGGTGCCGCCCATATACGCGCTGGGCGGGAGCTGATTGTTGCGGCAGTTTTGGGCGATATCGTCGACCGCCTGGCAAATCTCCTTGCCGCTTTTACCGCCGCAGCCATGTATTACGGGAACAATCAATCCCTCCGGCATATCCACCGCAATGCCCAGGCGAATCTCGGAATGCTCACGGATAACATCGTTTTCATAGGTGGCGTTCATACAGGGGAAGTCCTTGAGCGCTTTGCACACGGCCACGGCCAGAAGGCCGGTCATGGTAAATCGCTGACCGGGGTACTTCTTGGAGAGAGCCTGCTTTATCCTGCGCATTTCCTCCATGTCCACGTCCATCATATGGGTAACCCGGGGCTTGGTGGACGTACTCTCGGCCATCTTCTGTGCGATGGCGCGGCGGCGGCCCTTCACCGCAATCTCCTTCACAGTTGGATCTGCAGCGGCAGCAGGTGCAGCCGGGGCGGTGGGAGTCTCCAGGGCGGCGGGAGCGGCCTTCAAGGAGTCGGCATAGGCCTGCACGTCTTCTTTCGAGATTCTGGGCTTGCCTAAGGAGGCCTTCATAGACGCGATGTCCAGGCCCAATTCCTTGGCCAGTTTCATAGCCACGGGAGAGACCGCTACGCGGGTGGGAGCGGCAGTTGATGCTGCGGCGGGTTCGAGTGCGTTGTCACCGCTGCCGCTGCCAATCACAGCCACAACTTCCGCAATGTCCACTTCTTCGCCGGCGGGGTAGCGGATCTGCTCCACGACGCCGTCACAGGGGGAGGCAATGTCCACGGTGACCTTTCCGGTTTCGCAGCACAACAGGACGTCGTCCTTTTTCACCCTGTCACCGACCTTTACCTTCCACTCTGCAATATAGGCCTTTTTGACATAGTCGCCGGCAAGAATCTGCAGGTCTACGTTCTGAGATGCACCGTTAGCGGAATGAAAGGCAGCCTCATCCGCCGGCGCAGCAGGAACGGAAGCGGGGGTGGCAGCGGGTATCCCGCTGCCGTCACCGATTACCGCCACTGCCTCAGAAATATCAACTTCCTCCCCAGCGGGATAAAGAATCTGTTCTACCACGCCGTCACAGGGGGAAGCAATGTCCACGGTGACCTTTCCGGTTTCGCAGCACAATAGAACGTCGTCCTTTTTCACCTTGTCGCCGACCTTTACCTTCCACTCTGCAATATAGGCCTTTTTGACATAGTCGCCGGCAAGTACTTGTAAATCGACTTTCTGTGACATGGTCCTGCCTCCATTAGTTGTTCAGCATCTTGCGCACGGCCTCCGCGATGGTGTCCTTATTGGGCACGGTCAGCGGTTCCAGCGCAGGAGAATAAGGAATGGGCATATCCAGGGCGCCCAGACGCACCACGGGAGCATCCAGCAGATCAAACATCTCCTCCGCCACGATGGCTGCAATCTCGCCGGCGAAGCTGCCGGTCTTCCAGGCTTCGTTGACCACCACCAGGTGATTGGTTTTCTCCAAAGAAGTGCGGATGATATCTTTGTCCAGAGGGATCAGGGTTCTGGGGTCCACCACTTCACAGCTGACGCCCTCCTTGGCCAGCATCTCAGCAGCATCCAGCGCCTCCAGCACCATGGCAGAGGTGGCCACGATGGTCACATCGCTGCCCTCGCGTTTGATATCACCCTTGCCAATCTCAATCACGTAGTCCTCTTCCGGTACTTCTGCGCGGGTGCCGTAAAGCAGCTTGTGCTCAATAAAGATGCAGGGATTGTCATCCCGAATGGCAGCTTTCAGCAGTCCCTTGGCATCATAGGCATTGGAGGGCATCATCACCTTCAGGCCGGGAATATGGGTAAACCATGCCTCCAGGCTCTTGGAGTGCTGTGCGGACGCAGAAGCCCGGGCGCCGCCCTGCATGCGCATGACCATGGGAATCGTGACCTGGCCGTTGTACACGTAATGCAGCAAAGACGCCTGGTTGACCATCTGATCCAGTGTCAGGCCTACCCAGTCCTCGTACATCATCTCCCCCACCGGGCGCTTGCCGGCAATGGCGGCGCCGATGCACACGCCGGTGATGGCTTCCTCGGAAATAGGGGTATCCAGGACACGGCCCGGGAACATATCCATCATCTTTTCCGTAACGCGGAATGCGCCGCCGTAAACGCCAATATCTTCGCCCAGCAAAAAGATGCTGGGATCCCGGTTCATCTCTTCGATCAAAGCGTCCCGCAGGGCGTCTTTATACATAATTTTACTCATAGCAACTTTTCCTCCTTCTCCGAACTCAAGCGTAGATGCCGTTCATCAGCGTGGAAGCCTCCGGATACGGGCTGTCCAGGCCATACTGGATAGCCTCATTCACCTCATCCTTGGCTGCCTGTGCCAGATCGGCGATCTCTTCGGAGGTGCAGATCTTCTTGTCGACCAGATACTTGCCGTAGCGGGCAATGGCGTCTTTTTCCGGTGTGGACCAGGCGTTGATCTCCTCCTGTGTCTGATAGCCGCCCTTATCGCCGGTGGAGAACCCCAAAATCCGATAGGTCTTTGCTTCGATCAGCGTGGGTCCCTCGCCTTTGCGCGCGCGGGCGACAGCTTCCTGGGTAGCCTGGATGACTTCGATGATATCATTGCCGTCGATGGTGACACCGGGAATGCCATATGCCTTGGCACGATCGGAGATGTTGACTACGGACAAATGACGGTCTGCACGAACAGTCAGGCCGTACATGTTGTGCTCAGCAAAAATGATGTTATTGGTCTTCCACAGAGCCATCATATTCATCGCCTCATGGAACATCCCCTCGTTGCTGGCGCCGTCGCCGATGAAGCTCAGACACACCCGGTCACTCTTATCCATCTTAAAGCTCAGGCCGTATCCCGCGCCGATGCCCAGCGCGCCGCATACGATGCCGCAGCCGCCCAAAACGCCCTTTTCCTTACAGGCAATCAGCATATGGCTGGCGCGTCCGCCGCAGTAGCCATTGGCCTTGCCCATCATTTCAGCCACCATGGGCTTGAGTTCCAAGCCTTTGCCGACGAAGTGGGCATGGCCGCGGTGCGTGCTGGTGATGTAATCGTCGTCCCGCAGGCAGATACCGGCGCCGACGCCGGTGGCCTCCTGGCCAACGCACAGGTGGACGGGGCCGCGGATCTTTCCGGCCGCATGCTGTTCTTTCAGGGCGTACTCCAAATCACGGACAATGTTCATTCTCTTATAGAGAAGCTTCATGGTTTCGTTGTCAAACACAACAGATTCCTCCTTTTAAAGTCTTGAACGTGTGAATACGGTGGTTCAGCAGAAAATCAGGAACGCATAGTTGGCGATGACGCCTGCCACAACACCGCCGATTGCCTGAGCTGCAGCGCACTTCAGCGTCAATTCTTTGGCATGAACGCCTTCCATCATAAAGGCTACTCCGCCCAAGAAGCCCGCATAGCAGCAGCCGATGCCGATAAACGTGGCGATGTCATGGACATTGCACAAGCCCTGGTCAAACAGGGTGCCGGCAAGCCCCATGGCGGATCCCACAGCACCCAGAGACACCAGCGGCAGGGAAATACACTCGGGGCTGGAGAAGCTGAACAGCGGAGTCAAGATGAAGCTGAGCAAATCGCCCAGTTTGGGCAGCAGTGCCACGCCTTCATAGGCCGCGCCGGTATAAACCTGGACGCCGTCTACGGTGGATGGTCCAAAGGTCAGCATCATAACGATGGTGCAGATCACCAGCACGCCGGGGATAATGTCCATGCCCAGCTTCACACCAGCCTTGCCTCCGTCATTGATGCAGTTGAGGACGCGGTCCACCACACTGCCAGCACGGATATGACGCTCGCCGGGGGTAAAGACGCTTTCCTCGCCTTCCATATTGCCCAGTTCCACCAGCACATCCAGCGCCTCTGCCTCCTTGCCGTACTGCTTTTTCGCCCAATGCAGCATCAGGCGTACAGCTACAATCCCCCCTAGGATGCAAGCAATATTACCGATAATCACAGCGGGGATAAACTCCTCGCCACGGCCCAGAAAATAGGTGGAGACGATCAGGTTCATGCCGAAGGTGAACCCCAGGCAGTTTACAGCTACCGCCTGATACCGCTTTGCATAGCGGGCAAAGCCGGGATCGTTGACGAAGGGAATACCTGCCGGGCAGTCGGAGAGGAAGCAGGCCACGGCAGCCAGGCTGAAGCAGCCGGGCAAGCCGAACAGCGGCTTCATCAGTGGGGAGATTATCTTGTTGATTAGGGCGGTGATACCGAATTCTGTGAACAAGGATGCCAAGGTACCCATAATAACTGCGATGGCCATGATGTAGAAGCACGTGTTGATCAGCAGATCAAATGCCGTTTTCATCAGGCAGGATGCAAAATTGGAAATCCCCATCGCCATACACAGATATACAATGGCGGCCAGAAGAACGATACCAAAAACAAAAGTCTCTGCAGAAACTTCTTTCTTAATCAGCGGATTGTTCTTGAGCTCTTGTGCCATGAAAAACACCTCATAATTTCATAAAATACGATAGAGATTATGGGATCCTTGATAGATCTTTTTGATGTCTTTTCAACCCGTCCTGCCGGGAACTGCTCTGTATGGTTCTTACTTACTCTGCGCTGGGTTCTGTCGCGGCGGAGTGATCTCCAGCACCCTTGTTCTGCTTTGCAGCCAAGATCATAGAGGCCGAAGTATAGAGCAGGACGAAAATGACCAGCCAGGTCAGAACGGTCAATGGCATAGACTTGACGATCAGCGCCGCGATCAGGACGCCGGGAATCGATCCCAAGAACATCCACATGGCAACTTTGATATCAATGGCCTTTGCCACGATGCTGCGGATACCGGCAGTGGGCATCATGGCGCAGCAGCCGCCGGCCGCCAAGGGGAATGCGTAGGACAGGTTCAGCCCCATTAAAGCACACAGTGCCATAGCAGGTGCGTACATGCCGATGCCCGCATTCATCAGTGCTGCAAAACAGCCCATCAGCACGGCAAAAGCCGCCAGCTTGGTACCATGAAAACCATTGGCCTCACCGCCGATATTTGGGAAAAATCCCAGCTGCTTGCTCAACAGGATGAACGCCACAATTACAAATGCGACCCCCATGACGACACGAACCTTGTTGCGGTCCAACTTGGTCACCACGAATGCGCCCAGGAATCCGCCGATGACGGAGCAGATAAGCGTTACCACCAGCGTCTTCGTCTCGATGCCGATATCGGACATCCAGACCGTACCCTGAATGGCCACAGAAACTGCACAGCCAGCATTCAGCGTACCGGGCAGCACCCGGTCATCCACATTTTTTGTGGCGCGCAGAATTGGGGTGATGACTGCAAAGGAACCGATGCCCAGTGCGTCGCAGAAATTGCCGATGAATCCTGCGCCGGCAGAGACAAAAATATTATTGTTGCTGATGGTGCCGTCCTTCTTGCGTGCCAGGTATTCCCGGATCATCAGCATAATCAGCGGGAGCGCAAACACCCACAGGAAAATAATAACCACATGACTGCTCTTCATATGTACAGTTCCCCTCTCCCTTTCAATCGTATGGATACTTACTTGCCCATCTCGCGGGACCGTTCTGCGCACGCATGCACAGCCTCAATGACGGCATTGCGGAAATTATTGCGCTCCAGCGCAGCCACAGCGGCAATGGTGGTGCCGGCAGGAGAGCAGACGGCGTCCTTCAGAACACCCGGATGCTTACCGGTATCCAAAACCATTTTTGCACTGCCGTACACCGTCTGTGCGGCAAAGGTGTAGGCTTGGTCACGGGGCAGGCCTTCCAGTACGCCGCCGTCCGCCAAGGCCTCAATGAACAAAAACACATAGGCTGGGCCGGAGCCGCTGATGCCGGTGACGGCGTCCAGCAGATGCTCCGGAACCTGTTCTGCTTTACCGAAGGCGTTAAGCAGCTCCATGGCATACTCCATATCCTCTTCGGTAACCAGCTCGTTGTGGCACACGCCAGTCATACCAGCGGTGACCTGCGCAGGGGTGTTTGGCATAACGCGAATGGTCTTGACGCCTTCACCAAAATATCCCTTCAGAATCTCCAGTGTCTGACCGGCAGCGATGGAGATGAATAGTTTGTCGGGCGTGATGCAGTCCTTAACGCTGGCAATGGCCTCTTTCAGAATATAGGGCTTTACCACCAGGAAGATCACATCGCTGTTCTTGACAACTTCTTTGTTATCGGTGGTGACATGGATGCCCAGCTCTGCCTTGGCTGCCTCCAGCCCGGGAATAAATACATCCGACGCCGTGATGTCGCCGGGGGCAGCAATGCCGGATCCAATAATACCGCCCATGATAGACTTGCCCATAACTCCGCAGCCAATAAATCCAATTTTTTTGCCCATTTCTTTTGACTCCTTTCAAACTTTGCGCCGTTTTTTCTAGATCAGGGGATGCTGTTATTCATGAATCCGGGCTTTAGCCGAAATACATGCCTCCGTTGCAGTGGATAACTTGGCCGGTGATGTTGCTGGCACGGTCAGATGCAAGAAAGACCACCGCATTTGCAATATCCTCCGGCAACCCCACCCGGCCCACAGGCAGCTTGGCAAGGTAGGTGTCGAGATCCCGTTCAATCCGGTCCTTGGTCATATCTGTTTGAATGATGCCTGGTGCCACGCAGTTGAAACGCACAGAACCGCCCAGTTCCTTTGCCAGCGTTCGGCTCAAGCCTACAATGGCCGCTTTGCATGCGGCGTAGTGCGCATAACCGACACAGCCCTGAAATGCATCGACAGAGGAAATGCTGATCACGGAGCCCTTACTTTCCATCAAATAAGGGATTGCGGCATGGGTCACATTGTATACGCCGTCCAGATCCACAGAAACGGTCTTATGCCATTGGGCGGGTGTCATATCCACAAAAAATGCTTCCTGGAAGATACCGGCGTTGTTCACCAGAACATCGATGCCTCCGGTCTGGCCTGCCAGATTCTGAATGGTCTTTTCCGCTTCTTCATAGTTGGTGATATCCATTTTGGCCATGTAGGCCTTCACGCCCAGCGCCTGAACCATTTTGGTGGTCTCCGCCATCTCGGCTTCCAGAATGCCAGTCACGATCACATCCGCGCCCTCTTCAGCCGCTGTCAATGCAATCTTTCTGCCAATACCTCGTTCACCGCCTGTAACCAGGACTTTCTTCCCCTTGAGCAACATAGAGAATCGACCTCCCATTATAAAATTCTCAGCAAGCGGCTTTTCGTCCACTTTCGCTTCTTCTCATCCTCTTTTCTCACTCTGGGCGGGTAAGGAATGGCGTAATGCCATTTTCGTCAAAGTACTTTTTCACGACAGGATCTTTCCCATACAGTGCCCTTGCCTCAGCCCGGGCTTTTTCACCGGAGAATAAGTAGGGATCCAATGGTTCTCCACTGGCTATGATGGCGCTTTTTTTGCCCTCATCCCCCAAGTCTTTGACCGTGAAATAGATAAAACAGCCAAACCAAATCAAACAAACCATCAGCATCAGCCATGTTCCGACCTGCATCATGAAGCCTCCTTACTTGTCAAGGTACCGTCCCACTGATAATTGTGCTTCTTGTCATACCACCACAGGCCCGCAACCACCGTCACTGTGATCAGCCACGTCAGTCCCAGTCCCCCATAGCCTAAGAACCAGATACCGCTGGCCTGGTTGCTGTGGGCAAACCACACCATCAGGAAGATGTTCACTGCCGGAACCAGATATTTGATCAAGACGGTCACCCACATGCCGATATAACCATTCCCGAAGGTGTTGATCACCATAATGCGCAGCCGCTCGCCGCCAAAACGGTAGCCTACAGCCACAACCAGCAGTGTCACCAGGGTGGGCAGCACATAGCTTCCGAACACATTGTCCAGGTTGTTCAGCAAGGACTCGCTTATGCTGGGAGCTGCACCGCAAACCAGCAAAAGCAATGCGGAAACCACAGTTCCCTTCTTGCGGGACATATGTAAGGTATCCACCATGAAGCAGGCAATGACTTCAATCAGTACGTACGCGCAGGAATAGGCCGCTACAAACAGGGCCAGGAAGAACAGCAAGGAGATGATATAGCCTCCCTTCATGCCCATAAACACCTGAGGCATTGCTACATATGCGGTGGATGCCCCCAGCGTTTTGACCGTTTCACTGGTATAGCCGCATGCAAATAGGGTGGGGATAATGGCAAATCCGGCCAGCAAAGCAAAGGAGGTGTCAGCAAAGCAGGTGGTAAGGTTCCCGTATCCTGCGTCAGATTCTTTTTTCAAATAGGAGGAGAGGACCAGGAACCAACCCCAGCCGGCGCCGAAGGTGAAGTAGGCCTGGCTCAATGCCGAGGTCAGCGTGGATGCAGTGAACATATTGGACCAGTCCGGAGTCAGATAGTAGACCAGGCCATCGATGGCACCGGGAAGCAGTACACCGCGAACCGCCCCCACCAGGATGATGATGAAGGCAAAACCGCCAATCCACTTGGCCACCCGCTCGATACCCTTTTGGATGCCGAAAAAGGGCGGAATGGCAGAGAGAATCAGCGTGATGGCAAACATTCCGAAGCACAGGGCCTTGTTGCCCTGGTAAGTGCTCCAAACCTCCTCCGGACTCACAGCGGCAAAAACATTTCGGGCAGATTCGATTACCCAGTAAAGGCTTTGGGACACCACGACAATGTAGTAGGCGGCAAACATGTTTAACAGCAGCATCATGACACCAATGCCGCGCAGGCCGGACATTTTTCCCATGGTATCCACTGTAGAGGAGTGTCCATATTTGCCGGAGGCGCTCTCAAGAATGACAGAAGGCAGAGAGATCAAAAGAATAAACACCAGATAGGGCAGCAGGAATGCGCCGCCTCCATTTCCCGCACAGCGGAAGGGAAAACGCCACATGTTGCCGATACCGATGGCGGCAAACCAAGTGGTCATCAAAAAACCGATGCGGGTTCCCCAGTTGTCGCGCTTTGCCAAGGCCACGGGTTTCTTTGACATATTTTGTATGCTCCTTTCTGTTTTGATGATTGGGCTCTTTTCTTTCTAACATATATGTAAGCAATTTTTGTGCCACATTGTGGCGTACTCCAAAAAAGTCCCGTTTTTTACAAAATGTCTTTATTTACATGAATCGTTCCGCTAAATTCATAGCTTCTCTTCACAAATGGGAACGCCGCATTTGGGCTGATACAAAAGCAAATAAACGCAAAATATCTTGCGGGAAAAATTTCATGCGCAAGATATTTTGCGTTTGCACTTGCAATTCTGTAGCACTTGTAGTATATCTTAGTAAAAAGTAATTGTCATCTTAGTTATTTTGCGCTGAAGCAGCATTGGGGGTAAACAATGAACCGATTTTCTTTGGCGGTACTCCTTCTGGATGAACAGCACATCACTTCTGTTTTGGCCTATGACCCGGTGTTTGAGCAACTGCTTCAATGCAATGCTGAGTCCCTCTTGAATCAAAAGATGGAGGAAGTGTTTCCCGGCATTGCTGGCGGAATGCATTCCGGATCCGGCTACATCAACGGTCAATGGGTGCAGTATGCCCTAAGAGAGCTTTCCCCTGATCGGCAGTTGTTGGTTTTTATCTTCCAGCTTTCCAGCAACGAGGAAATCTATCAGTTCACCTTGGATCTGATGGATGTGGGCGTGCAAATCTACTCCGGAGACTCTACGCTGATGTTTCTCAACGCCGCCAGCGAAGAAATGTCCCGCATCAAACGGCAGGATGTCTTGGGCAAGCGGCTGACCTCCATCTATGAGACAGACGAAATCCAGAGCACGGTGCTGGCCACCCTGTCCAGCCACACGGCGATTTACAACAAAGCGGACAGCTTCACTACCCTCAACGGTGCTCAAGTCACAGTTCTCAACACCGCCATTCCATTTTTTGACTGTAAGGGAACCTTGGATGCAGTGGTGAATTTGGAATACAGCCAGCGTTCCATTGATCGGCTGGTTTCAACCACTCAGGTCATACAGAAGATTATTCCCGGGAAATCGGAAAGGGCGTCGGCTACCTGTAAGTATTACCATTTTGATGACATTGTGGGGCATTCCCAGCTTCTGATGGATGCCGTCAACCTGGCCAAAATGGTCGCCGGGCAGGAGAGCAATGTCTTTATCGTCGGTGAAACCGGCACCGGCAAAGAGCTTTTTGCCCAGAGCATCTACTCTGCCTCCCGGGGCCGCTGCTTTGTCTCCGTCAACTGCAGCACGATTACCGAAGGGCTGGCGGATGCCACGTTGTTCGGTACAGTTAAAGGTGCCTTTACGGGCAGTGTCAACGCCGAAGGGCTCTTTGCCGCAGCAGACGGCGGTGTCCTTTTTTTAGATGAGATCAATTCCCTGTCCCTCAGCACCCAGGCCCGTCTGCTGCGGGTGCTGCAGGAGGGTGTCTATATGAAAGTGGGGGCGATAAAGGAAAGCAGCTGTCATGTGCGGGTAATAGCCTCCTGCAACCAGGATCCCTGGGAGTTGATGCAAACCGGCAAGCTGCGCCAGGATCTGTTCTTCCGTCTGGCTGCCTCAGTTATCAGGGTTCCCTCCCTTCGGGACCGGATGGACGATCTAGAAGAGCTAGTCGACCATTTTCTGTCCTATTACTCCCGTAAATCACGTAAGCCGGTTCATGCCATTTCTGAAAAAGTCCTCAGTCTCTTGATGCAGTATAATTGGCCTGGAAATATCCGAGAGTTGAAAAATGTCATAGAATTTGCGGTCAACATCTCCTCTGGTCCACGGATTGAAATTCACCACCTTCCCGGCTATATTCAAAACCGTTTGCATTATGTTCATGAAGATAAGTTCACGGGAGAATTACCCTTGTCTTCCCCCAATTCGCAGAGCCTGGCCCAATGCCTGGAGCATTATGAGCGGGAACTGATCAAGCAGGCTTTGCACCAAAGCGGATACAACATCACCAAAGCAGCGGATTTTCTGGGACTGAGCCGTCAGTCCCTGCAGTATAAGTTGAAGAAATACCATTTTCAGTCTCTGTGAGCCCAAAAGGAGCGGATAAACAGATGCTTTTGCATTCTATTTAACGCATACGCAGTTTCTGCATGGTTGTAATGGACTCCCTCGTGCGCCGTGAGTACTACAGAGATGTAACGGGAGTTTCGAAATAAAAAACCCGGTAGCCTTGCTTAATAGCAAGGCTACCGGGTTTTGTCTGAAAAAGCTTAACAATTTTTAAAGCAGCTGAAAAACAGCCATCGGCCTCTATCATAAATCATTTCCAGAAACATTTGAGTAAGTTTGGACTCGTACTTCAAATTTCGGATAGAGTGTTACTCTGCATTAAGCTTACTACATATGTTTAAAGTAGTCAAATCGGCCACTTCAAATTCTTTACAATACCGTTATTGCTTTGGCTTCGTCTGCATGGTAGGGTTAACGGCAGTAAGCGCCCAAATAATCGCTCAAAAATTACAGCAAGGACAATTCTTACAGGCGGTGTCTGAGAATGGCGTCCCGCATCCGTTCCAGCCCGGTGCGGATGACGGAACGGGGCATGGCCAGATTCAGGCGGATGTACCCCTTTGCGTTGCCCACAAACAATGCGTCGCCGCCCTCCAGCAGGACACCGGCCTCGTTGGCGAAGAAGGCGGGCAGGTCCTCCACATCCAACAGGCACCGGGAGAGATCCACCCAAGCCAGGTACGTGGCCTCCGGAATATTCATTACCGCCTCCGGCAGCTCTGTATCCAAGAATCTCTTCACAAAGGCGAAGTTCTCATCCAGATAGGCTCGCAGCGCCTCCAGCCAGGCTCCGCCCTGATCGTAGGCAGCCTTGGCGGCGGTGAGGGACAGGGGATTCACCATACCGAAGAGTTTGTCCCGGTTCCGGAACTGCGCACGGGTGGCGGAGTCCCGGATCAGAATATTGGAAAAAGCCAGACCCGCAATGTTGAAGGTCTTGCTGGGAGACATGCAGGTGATGAGCTTGGGGTAGCCCTCCATGACAGAAGCCATGGGGATGTGCCGCTTCCCCTGCCGGCTCAGGTCGCAGTGGATCTCGTCGGACACCACCCACAGGTTGTATTTAGCCATGATCGCCCCAGCCCTGGAGAGTTCGTCCCGGGTCCACATCCGGCCGGTGGGGTTGTGGGGATTGCACCAGAACACCAGCTTGCACTTGGGATCGGCGCACTTGGCCTCAAAATCCTCATAGTCCAGAGAAAACGCACCCTTCCCGTCTTTTCGAAGCGGTGAGAAGAGCGCCTCCTTATGGGCATACTCGGCGGCGTGGAGGAAATAGCCGTAGGCGGGGGTACTGATGAGCACCTTCTCTCCGGGACCACATAGGATCTCCGTCAGCTGGTACAGGGCGGGGATGATGCCGGGGGAGATGCATAGCTCTTCCTGTTTCGGCTCCCAGCCATAGCGGTCCAGACACCACTTCCGGAAGGACTGGTAATATCCGTCGTCATACACGCCAGTATAGCCGAAGATCCGCCGGTCAATCCTTGCCCGCAGAGCATCCAGGATCTCCGGTGCCGTACCGAACTCCATGTCCGCCACCCACATACGAACGAACTCTTCATCTTTATAGGGAAAGACCTTCTCTGGCCCGGCATGGAAGATATAGCCCCGGAAGCCGTCGGTGTTCAGTGCGTTTGTGTTTCTTCGGTCAATAATCTCATCAAAATTATACATCGTTGTTCACCTTTTCGTATGTCGCGCCTGTCCGCGGTGCGTATTGCATCTGCTTTTGTATGATCTCTCAGCTATAATAATCGCATTTTTGACATTGGGACAGAAAATGCTCAGAACCTCCACATGATACATGCCGGCCCATTGGCAAATGCTCTGCAGGAGCGGCACGCTCTTTTCTGCACTTATTTTACCAGACCGGAGTGCCTTTTTAAAGTAACTATGAAATTTATAAGTATGATTTTTCCCGTATCTGGGGAGGGCGCCGTTGAAACAGCCCCCGCAGCCACTGCATAAATTCCGGGCGATGAACACTTTTCGTATCACACATTTTCCCTTGGCGGTAACTGTATCCACTATAGGAACCTCGCTCACGTTGAACAAGATATTAGCAAGTTTATGAGCGGCTCATAAATTTCGTAGTGAACAATATCTGTACACAGCCAAATGCTCCGGAGAGACGAACTACTCATCGGAAAAGAAATTTTTTCCCCTTGGGTTGGGCAAGCAGAGCGTTTGGCTTGCCACCGGTAGCCTAATAATGTTCGCACTATCACCGCCACCCGCTACCAGTTCATCCTTGAAACCTACGCCATTCCCCAAATCGGCGATTGCAAGCTGACTACCCGGCACCTGCAGAAATTCTACAAGGATCTGCTGGAAAGTGGCCGGGCGCACCCGGGCAAAGCCCAGAGCACGGGATACAGCACCCATCTCATGCTCCACGTCCCTCTGGAACGTTCCCTAAAAGAACAGCTGAGGCTCAGAAACCCCACAGAGGATTCATCGCTCCAAAATCTCGTAAGATAGGAATGCAGATCCTGCCAGTCAAGAGCATACACACCTGCTTGAAGGCAGTCAAGGCACTATTTTGGTCAAAAAAGCAAAAAACTCCCGAAATCATACGATTTCAGGAGTTTTTCTGGAGCTGCTGGGCGGATTTGAACCGCCGACCTCATCCTTACCAAGCGATTTTTGATGTTTTTTATAACAATTTCCGCTCGTTTTTAGTTGTTTTCGTTCCGGAGCAAATGCTTTCCAGAACTTTCTCTAAGCACTATCTCCGTTGTTTCCACACCTGTCTGTGGTGGAAATGTGGTCAGAGAGTCCTCCGCCTCACTCGGCGGAGGACTCTTTCTGCTTGAAAGGCTTCAAAAGGGCATCTTCACCACATCAATATTTTGCGCTGCTGTAATCAATATAAACCCCATTATTTATCCCAGCATCATTAGGGTCGCAAAATCTTCCACTAAGTGATGTCATCACAGAATACACCGGAGAATTCTGTTATTATACAGCCATAGAAATCCAAAACATGATCGAGATCGGGTAACAGAACTGCTGTACCAGATCCAAGGAGGTATCGCTATGAAGAGGTTAGTCCCATTTTTGTTTTCGTTCCTGCTGCTGGCAGGCTGCGCGGCTCCTGCGGAATCGGAGGCCAGCTACCGG
Source organism: Oscillibacter sp. PC13 (assembly GCF_900115635.1). GTDB lineage: Bacteria > Bacillota > Clostridia > Oscillospirales > Oscillospiraceae > Oscillibacter. Next base: position 39,956 of record NZ_FOXE01000016.1, read on the forward strand.
CAGATCAGCACGGACGGGGCTATTGCCATGATGGAGGAAGAGAACAATTACATCATTTTGGATGTCCGTACTCCGGAGGAGTTTTCCGACAAACACATTCCCGATGCGATCAACATCCCCAACGAGACCATCGGTACTGAGGATATCCCGGAACTGCCTGACAAGGATCAGTTGATTCTCGTATACTGCCGCAGCGGAAACCGCAGCAAGCAGGCCTCGGACAAGCTGGTGGGTTTGGGCTACACGAACATTGTGGAGTTCGGCGGTATCAACGACTGGCCGGGCGAAACTGTATCTGATGGCGAGTAAGCACAGTTTAGGTGATGTCATCACGGAAACGCAGCCAGCATCCGGCTATGATAGAGCCATAAAGAAAAAACAAGGAGGATTTGAATATGTCCGCTATCAATATCAACAAGAACAACTTCCAGAACGAAGTGATGAATTACGATAAGCCCGTCCTTCTGGACTTCTGGGCTCCCTGGTGCGGCCCCTGCCGCATGGTCGTTCCCATCGTGGAGGAGATCGCCAAAGAGCGTAGTGATATCAAAGTCGGTAAGGTGAATGTGGACGAGCAGCCCGAGCTGGCCAGCCGGTTTGGCGTAATGAGCATACCCACTCTGGTTGTCATGAAAAACGGCAAGATCGTCAATCAGGCTATGGGGGCAAGACCCAAGAATGCAATTCTTGGGATGCTGTAAGGAGGTGTGACGATGGGATTCTTTGATTTTTTCAAACAAGCCGATATCAACCAAGGCGTAAAGGAGTATACAGCCACGCCCGGCGCTGTCCTGCTGGATGTCCGTACCTCTGAAGAGTACAGAGGCGGCCATATTCCCGGCAGCAAGAATGTTCCGCTTCAGGCCATTGACAAGGTTGCTTCTGTAGCGGAAAATAAAGATACGGTACTATTTGTCTACTGCTACTCCGGTGCCCGCAGCCGTCAGGCTGCCGGTCTGCTGCAGCGTATGGGGTATCGTAATGTAAATAACATCGGCGGGATTGCCGCTTATGCGGGGAAAGTGGAGGTCTGAATGAAAGTTGTGATCGTAGGCGGCGTGGCGGGCGGAGCCACAGCCGCAGCAAGAATCCGCAGACTGGATGAGCAGGCGGAGATCGTAGTGTTCGAGCGTTCAGGTTTTGTTTCCTACGCCAACTGCGGTTTGCCTTACTACATCGGCGATGTCATCACCGATCCCGAAGAGCTGACACTTCAGACGCCGGAGAGTTTCTTCTCCCGTTTCCGTGTGATCATGAAGGTTCGCCATGAGGTGACGGCCATCCACCCGGATCGCAAAACAGTTTCTGTGAAGAACCTGAAAACCGGCGAGGAATTTGAGGAGAGCTATGACAAACTGATCCTGTCTCCCGGTGCGAAGCCTGCCCAGCCCCGGCTCCCCGGCGTTGGGCTGGACAGACTGTTTACGCTGCGCACCGTGGAGGATACCTTCCGTATCAAAGAGTACATCAACAAAAATCATCCCAAGTCTGCTGTTTTGGCAGGCGGCGGTTTCATCAGTCTGGAGCTGGCGGAAAATCTGCGGGAACTGGGCATGGATGTCACCATCGTCCAGCGTCCCAAGCAGCTGATGAATCCCTTTGACGCGGATATGGCATCCTTTATCCACGCGGAGGTGCGTAAACGCGGCGTGAAGCTGGCGCTCGGTTATACCGTGGAAGGATTTGAGGAAAAGGGCGGCGGCGTGGATGTGCTGCTGAAGGACAATGCCCCCCTCCATGCAGATATGATAGTACTGGCCATCGGCGTCACGCCGGACACGGCACTGGCGAAGGAAGCTGGGCTGGAACTGGGTATCAAGGGCAGCATCGTGGTCAACGACCGGATGGAAACCTCTGTACCCGATATCTACGCCGCAGGTGATGCCGTGCAGGTAAAGCACTATGTCACCGGAGAGGACACCCTGATCTCTCTGGCCGGTCCCGCAAACAAGCAGGGGCGGATTATCGCGGACAATATCTGCGGTGGTGACAGCCGCTATTTGGGCTCTCAGGGAAGCAGTGTCATCAAGGTATTTGGTATGACCGCGGCCACCACCGGCATCAACGAGACCAACGCGATAAAGGCCGGTCTGGATGTGGATAAGGTGATTCTGTCCCCCATGAGCCACGCTGGCTACTACCCCGGCGGAAAGCTGATGACCATGAAGGTGGTCTTTGAGAAAGATACTTACCGCCTGTTGGGCGCTCAGATCGTAGGCTATGAGGGCGTGGATAAGCGGATCGATGTGCTGGCCACTGCCATCCATGCCGACCTGAAAGCTACCCAGCTGAAAAATCTGGATCTTGCCTACGCACCGCCCTATTCCTCCGCAAAGGATCCTGTCAACATGGCAGGATTTATGATCGACAACATTGCAAACGGCACCATGAAGCAGTGGTATCTGGAGGATTTTGACCATCTTCCAAGAGACGGTAGTGCGATTCTGCTGGATGCCAGAACCCCGGTCGAATACGCTGGAGGGCATATGGAGGGATTCCGCAATATCCCGCTGGATGACCTGCGGGATCGGCTGGATGAGATCGAGCCAGGTAAGCCGGTGTATGTGACCTGCCAGAGCGGTCTGCGAAGCTACATTGCCTGCCGCATTCTGGAGGCTAACGGCCACGAAGCCTACAATTTTGCCGGAGGGTTCCGGTTCTATGATACGGTAACAAACGACCGTGCATTGATCGAAAGAGCGTATGCCTGCGGAATGGACAAATAGATACAGGATTGAAAGTCACGCTTTCCTCCGGGAGAGCGTGGCTTTTCTGCTGTTCAAAAAGGTGATGTCATCACGGAAAGATTAGAACTCCTTCGGTATAATGATGTCAATCAATGACTGGAGGGTGCTTATGTCTGCTATCAGAAAGAAACGAAAAGCCTTTGTTGCGCAGGAGGATTGTGTTGCCTGCGGCTGCTGCGTAAAAGTCTGTCCATTGGGCGCAATCCAGATCGTGAAAGGCATTATGGCACAGGTGAATATGGATAAATGCGTGGGCTGTGGGAAGTGCGCAAAGGAGTGCCCCGCCAGCGTCATCGAGATTCGGGAGGTGAACGTATGAAAAAGCATTGGTACGATTACCTCTGGATCGTCTCGCTGACCTATCTAATTCTGGGCTTTTTTAATATCCTGTTTGCGTGGCTGGGCCTGTTCTGCTTTTTCATTCCTCTGATCATCTCGGTTACAAAGGGAACAAAAGGCTACTGCAATCGCTACTGCGGCAGAGGCCAGCTTTTTGGCCTGTTGGGCGGTCGGTTTGGTCTCTCCCGAAAGAAGGACATTCCAAAGTGGATGAAAAGCAAGTGGTTCCGCTATGGATTTCTGGTCTTCTTTTTTGCCATGTTCTTTGTGATGCTCTGGAACACCTATCTGGTATTTGCGGAAGCGCAGGACTTAAAGCAGGTTGTGACGCTGCTGTGGACTTTCAAGCTGCCCTGGCAGTGGGCCTATCACGGAACATTCTTCCATCCCGGCGTGGCCCAGTTTGCCTTTGGTTTTTACAGCGTGATGCTGACCTCCACTGTTCTCGGCCTGATCACCATGGTGCTGTTCAAACCCCGCAGCTGGTGTGTCTACTGCCCCATGGGGACCATGACCCAACTGATCTGCAAGGCCCGGAACGGCAAAGTGTGATGTCATCACGGAAAACAGAAAAATGATTCGTTACAATAAAACCATAATCAAAATTCAAAATAACAACTGACAGAAAGGCGGCGAACTATATGAAGTTGAATGGAAAATCCGTAGTCGTTACCGGAGCCTCCTCCGGAATGGGAAAGGCAATCGTTGAGCGATTTGCAAAAGAGGGCGCGAACATCATCGCGGTAGCCCGCCGCAAGGAGCGGCTGGATGAACTGGCAGAAGCCCTCAAGGACAACGGAGGAAGAGTGATTCCCTTTGTTGGGGATGTGTCCAAAGAAGAAATCATGAATGAAGCCATTGATCTGGCCGTTAAGGAGTTTGGGCGTCTTGACATCCTGGTCAATAACGCAGGCATTATGGACGATATGAGTCCCATTGGTGATGTCAAAAATGAAAAGATCGAACAGGTCTTTGCCGTGAATGTGTACGGTCCCATGTACTCCATGCGCAAAGCGGTTCAGGTGTTTCTGGAGCAAGGCGATGGTGGCAATATCATCAATGTGGCTTCTTTGGGTGCCATGCGTACCGCTGCCGGAGCCGTTTACGGAGCGTCCAAGGCGGCCATCGTATCTCTCACCAAAAATACGGCCTATATGTATATGCCCAATGGGATCCGATGCAACGCCATCGCCCCTGGCGGCATTGTGACGGAGATCAGTACCTCCATGGGGATGCCTAATATGAACGGCTATAACCGGGTCAAGAATGTGATGGCAACCGCTCCCGCCCCCGGAAGTGCGGAGCAGATCGCCTCTGCGGCGCTGTTTCTGGCAAGTGATGATTCCAGCTATGTGAATGGCGATGTTCTGCTGGTAGACGGCGGCTGGGCCGCAGGCTGATCCAAATCAGAGCAAATCTTTATGGGGCGGCTGCGTGGCAGCCGCCCCTATGGCAGAAAAACGAAATATCAACACTTTGCAAACCGGAAAGAAGGGATGAACATGCAGAAGGAACAATTCGATATCACCGGTATGACCTGCTCCGCTTGCTCCACCAGAGTAGAACAGTGTGTGGCAAAGCTGCCCGGTGTTGCGGAGGTGTCCGTAAACCTGCTGAAGAACAGCATGGCAGTCTCTTATGACGAGGGCGTTTTGGATACTGCCGCCATCGTGGCTGCGGTGGAGAACACCGGGTATGGTGTGACCCTAAAGGCCTCTGGCAAGAGCGGCAAAGAAACAAAACCGGAAGTCAGCACGGCACAGGCGGAGTACAAAGCCATGAAGCAGCGGCTGGTCCTCTCTGCCCTGTTCACGGTCCCCCTCTTCTATATCTCCATGGGACACATGATGAACTGGCCCCTGCCGGTCTGGCTGCTGGGCATGGATAACGCCATGACCTTCGCCTTCACCCAGTTCCTTCTGCTGCTCCCAGTGCTGGCGGTCAACAGCAAATACTTCAAGGTGGGCTTTCGCACCCTGTTCCATGGCGCACCTAACATGGACTCGCTGATTGCCATTGGGTCCGGGGCTGCCACTGTCTATGGTATTTATGCTATTTACAAAATCGGCGTCGGCATGGGTCACGGCGATATGGAGCTGGTGCATACCTTTATGATGGATCTGTATTTTGAGTCAGCAGGCATGATCCTGACGCTCATCACGCTGGGCAAAACTTTGGAAGCCCGCGCAAAGGGAAAGACCTCTGATGCCATTGCCAAGCTGATGGATTTGGCGCCTAAAACCGCCACCGTGGAGCGTGATGGGGAAGAACTTCAGATCCCCGTTGAGGATGTGCAGCTTGGAGAGGTCATTATCGTAAAAGCTGGTGAGTCCATCCCTGTGGACGGTGTTGTGCTGGAGGGTTTCTCTTCCGTGGATGAATCCGCCCTGACCGGCGAGAGCATTCCCGTGGAAAAGCACGCCGGAGATAAGGTAATCGGTGCTACCATCAACAAATCCGGCTACATCAAGATGCAGGCCACAAAAGTCGGTGACGACACGGCTCTGGCACAGATCATTCGCCTTGTGGATGAAGCGACAAGCTCCAAAGCTCCAATTGCAAAATCGGCGGATAAGGTCAGCGGCGTATTTGTCCCCATTGTGATCGGCATTGCACTGGTGTCCGCGAGCGTCTGGCTGATCGCCGGTCATGGGCTGGAGTTCGCCCTCTCCATTGGCATTTCCGTTCTTGTTATCTCCTGCCCCTGCGCGCTGGGACTGGCTACACCCACAGCCATCATGGTCGGTACCGGCAAGGGCGCATCCAATGGTATTCTCATCAAATCCGCAGAGGCGCTGGAAAACGCTCATAGCATCAACACTGTGGTTCTGGATAAGACCGGCACCATCACCCAGGGCGCACCGGTGGTCACGGATATTCTGTGTAGCGAGAGCGTCAGGGAAGAGGAACTCCTGCAGATTGCCGCATCGTTGGAAAAGCTGTCTGAGCATCCACTGGCGGACGCCATTGTGGCGGAAGCAGAAAGAAGAGAACTGACGTATCTGTCTGTAAGCGACTTTAACCAGATCCCCGGTCAGGGAATCACCGGCATCATCGACGGTCAGCTTTGCCTGGCTGGCAATCGTCGGTTGATGGAGGCTCATGGTATCTTCGGTGGAGAACTGCTCCAGCGAGGCGAAGATCTGGCTGTAAATGGCAAGACTCCGCTGTTCTTTGCCCAAGAAGGAAAGCTCATCGGCGTGGTCGCCGTGGCAGACGTGGTAAAGCCCACCAGCAAACAGGCCGTACAGGAACTGTCCAACATGGGCATTGAAGTGGTTATGCTTACCGGTGACAATGCCAAGACAGCCGAGGCTATCCGCCGTCAGGTAGGCGTTGACCGGGTGATTGCAGAGGTGTTTCCTCAGGATAAGGAGCAGGAGATCCGCCGTCTGCAAAGCGAAGGCAAGAAGGTCGCCATGGTGGGAGACGGCATCAATGATGCCCCGGCTCTGGCGAGGGCCGATGTGGGCATTGCCATCGGAGCGGGCACCGATGTGGCCATCGAATCGGCGGACATCGTACTGATGAAAAGCGATCTGCTGGATGTCTCCACCGCCATCCAGCTCAGCAAAGCTACCATTCGGAATATCAAGCAGAATCTGTTCTGGGCATTCATTTACAACATCATTGGTATCCCTGTGGCAGCGGGCGTGTTCTTCATCCCCTTTGCCCTGAAGCTGAATCCCATGATAGGTGCTTTTGCCATGAGCTTCAGCTCCGTGTTCGTGGTGACCAATGCCCTTCGGCTCAGATGGTTCAAACCCAAGCATACTGTTGAAAATAGCAACGCCGTCCCGGCAGAGCCGGTGGTGGTCGAATGTGCGAAAGGAGAACGAACGATGGAAAAGACTTTACAGATTGAAGGCATGATGTGTCAGCACTGCGTGATGCACGTCCAGAAGGCACTGGCGGCGCTCCCCGGCGTTGAGGAAGCGGCTGTAAACCTTGAAGAAAAAGCAGCGAAAGTAAAGCTGACCCAGAATGTGACTGACGAAGTATTCAAGGCTGCTGTCGAGACTGCCGGTTATCAGTTGACCGAGATCAGCTAAAATACATGAAATAACAAAAGATGTCCGCCGGTGCAAAACGCACGGCGGACATCCGATCACATATCATTTAATCCTTCCAGCTTTTCAGCATCCGTGATCTCGATCATGCCGTGAGACAGCTTGACCATCCCCTCATTCTGGAAATAGCGAAGCATTCTGGTGATCACTTCCCGATGGGAGCCGAGATGATTGGCGATGGTTTCATGGGTGATCTTCAGCTGATCAGTCCCTTCAATGGACATTTCTTCTAAAAGAAACGCAGCAACACGCTTGTCGAGACTCTTCCACATAACCTGCTCCATGAGCCACATGACATCGGAAAAGCGGGTTGCCATCAACTCAGTGGTATAGTTGGAAACAGGCGCGGATTCTGCCATAATGCTCTGATAGATCTCCGCAGGAATGATCCAAAGCTCGGTATCTTTTTCCGTTTCAATGGTCACTTCAAACTGAATGGAGCGCATGATGCAGGAGGCGGAAAACAAACACATATCCCGATCAAACAGGCGGTAGATGGTAATCTCCCGCCCCTCGTCGGAGAGGATATAGGCCCGAAGCTGGCCGGATTTCACCAACAGCAGGCCGGTACAATCCATGCTGCCGTTGTGGATCACGGTTCCTTTACTGATTTTGCGTTCCATCAGACTGCCAAGGATGCGTTCCTGCTGAGATGCAGTCAGCTTATTCCAGATCGGGAAATAACTTTGAAAGTCCACTTTTTATCCCTCCTTTTGCTTATGAGTATAATGAATTCTGCACAGCCTGTCAACTTATGTGATAATATCACGGACGGAGCGCAGACTCTACACCTACAATAAAATCAGAAAGCAATCCACATACCAGGCAGACGGCTGCTGACAGCGGCCAGCCTGGTATTTCCAATCATTTCTTTCATAAAGGAGGGCGCTCAATGAAACATAAGAATAGAAACTTTGGCAAGCAGGGACTTCTTCTACTCGCCGTGCTTTTAGTTCTTGGCGGCTGTTCCGCTCTTCAGCAAGGAGGAACCCCCGCTCAAAACGCATCGACAGTGGCAGACGGAGGGTCGGAAGCCAATGAGTTGTCGGCAAATGAGCCCGCATTAAATACTACGGAGGTGGAGATCATGGATTTTTCCAACGAGAGCGAACATGTGATATATCTTGCCGGCGGCTGCTTCTGGGGCCTGGAGCAACTGATGCAGTCCATCCCCGGCGTCATCGACGCCCAGAGTGGCTATGCCAACGGCACCGGTGAGGAGGACGCCAACTATGAGACGGTCTGCGCTGAGGACACCGGCTTCCGTGAGACGGTGCGGGTGGAGTATGACCCGGAGCAGGTCAGTCTGGACGCCCTGCTGCTGGCATACTTCTATGTCATCGACCCCACGGTGGAGAACCGGCAGGGCAACGACGTCGGCACCCAGTACCAGACCGGCGTGTATTACACCAACGACAAGTCCAGGGAGACCGTGGAGCGGATCGCCGAGCTGGAGCGCAGCCGCAGCGAGAAATTCGTTGTGGAGATCGGCCCGCTGCTGAACTACTACCCCGCTGAGGAGTATCATCAGGACTACCTTGTGAAAAATCCCTTCGGCTACTGTCATATCCCCTGGGAGGAGATGGCGCTGTTCTCCAATCTGCGCATCGACCCAGGCGATTACCAGAAGCCAGCGGCGGAGGTGATCCGGGATAAGCTCACGGAGGAGCAGTACTATGTCACTCAGGAGGCCGGCACGGAATACGCCTTCCAGAACGAGTTCTGGGATCATTTTGCCAAGGGCATCTACGTGGACATCGTCACCGGGGAGCCGCTGTTCTCCTCCACGGACAAGTATGAGAGCAGCTGCGGCTGGCCAGCCTTCACCAAACCCATTGAAGAACCGTCCATCGTGGAGCTGGAGGATCTGAGCTACGGCATGGTTCGCGTCGAGGTGCGAAGCCGGGCGGGCAACTCCCATCTGGGCCACGTCTTTGAGAACGACCCTGAGTCTCCCAACGGTGTGCGTTATTGCATCAACAGTGCCTCCCTGCGCTTCGTCCCCTACGACGAGATGGAGGCGGAGGGCTACGGATATCTGCTGGATCTGTTCGAGCCGTAAAACACACAGGGGACCGTAGGCACAGCCCACGGTCCCCCTAATCCTATTCTGAAAGCTCCCGTAATTTGCCTGGGTTGACGATCTCTATCCCGCCTCTCGTCAACTTCACCATCCCCTCGCTCTGGAAATAGCGGAGCATCCGGGTGACCACCTCCCGGTGGGCGCCCAGATGGTTGGCGATATTCTCATGGGTGATCTTCAGCTGGTCTGTCCCTTCGATTGCAGCTTCCTCCAGCAGGAATGCGGCCACACGCTGATCCTGCCGTTTCCACATGACCTGCTCCATGACCCACATCACATCGGAAAAGCGGGAGGCCATGAGCTCGTTGGTATAGTTGGCAAGAGGGGCGGACTGTTCCATGACAGCCTTATACACTCTCGGCGGGATGGCCCACACCTCGGAATCCTTCTCCGCGGAGATAAAGACATCGCACTGGAAGCTGTTCATCATGCAGGCGGCGGAGAACAGGCAGATATCCCGCTCAAACAGCCGGGAGATGGTAAGCTCCCTCCCCTCGCTGGAGAGGTTGTAGGCCCGCAGCTGGCCAGAGCGAACCAGCAGGATCCCGATGCAGTCCGCTTCTCCACTATGTATGATGGCTCCCTTGCTGAACATGCGGCGGACGACAGACTGTGAGAGGATTTCCTGCTGCGGCACCGTCAGCCGGTCCCAGACCGGGAAATAATCCTTGAGATCCACGGTTTTACGCCCCCTTTCGTCATGCTATTATTATAAAATAGGGATAAAAGCCTGTCAATTCCTGCATTGACAGGTTCGCCGCATAAGAATATAATCATAGTTTAGAAGGCAAAAAACTGGCATCTCCATTTGGGGATGGCTACTGCGCGAACCAACGATTTTTTAGGAGGTACATCATGGAACAGAAATTCTACATCTGTGAGCATTGCGGCAATATCATCGCCAAGGTTAAGGACGCAGGCGTCCCCGTCATGTGCTGTGGCCAGAAGATGACTGAGATCGTCCCCGGCACCACCGATGCATCTCAGGAGAAGCATGTCCCAGTCTATACTGTGGAGGGCAATCTGGTCACCGTTACCGTAGGTGCAGTGGAGCATCCCATGCAGCCCGAGCACTACATCGAGTGGGTATCTCTCCAGACCAAGCAGGGCAACCAGCGCAAAGTCCTGCAGCCCGGCGATGCTCCGAAGGTCTGCTTTGCCATCTGCGAGGGAGACGAGGTAGAGGCTGTCTACGCATACTGCAACCTGCACAGCCTTTGGAAGGCGTAATACGTGCATATATGTCTTCATCGGCTGTTTGCTGATTTGCGAAGCCCGTCGTGAGAAAACCACGGCGGGCTTTTTGCGTGATAACATCACGGAAATACATTGAAGGATGGGATATACTAACACCAACATAAGAAAAAGGAGCTGTGTTTGATGGCTATTTTAAATATGAATGCGCATGCCTACCGAAAGTATATCAGCGAGTCTGCCAAGCCTGTCTTGGTGGAGTTTTCGGCCCCTTGGTGCGGCTACTGCCGCCGCCTTGCACCGGCTCTGGAACTGACCGCCCAGCAGTATGAAGATGAGATCCTCTTTGGAGAAATCAATATCGATGATGAACCGGCACTGGCGGAGGAGGAGCAGATCGAACTGGTGCCCACCCTGCTTCTGTATCAGAACGGACAGCTTCTCGGCTCCATCGTTGCCCCGGAGTCCAGAGCACAGTTGGAAGCGTTCATTGAGGAATCTCTTGGACAGCGCAGCGGGGATCTGGCTGAAGAAAAGCACATCTATGATATGCTCGTCATTGGCGGCGGCCCCGGCGGATACACGGCGGCGCTCTACGCCGCCAGAGCCGGACTGGATACCATTGTTCTGGAGAAACTGTCGGCAGGCGGCCAGATGGCGCTCACGGAACAGATCGACAATTACCCCGGCTTTGAAAATGGCATCGACGGATTCTCGCTGGGCGAGAAGATGCGTAAGGGTACGGAGCGCTTTGGCGTAGAGACCCGCCTGGTCGAGGTGCTGTCCCTTGATCTCTCCGGTGAGATCAAGAAGGCGGAAACCAGTGAGGGGCCTGTGTATGGCCGGACGGTGGTGCTGTCCACCGGAGCCAACCCCAGAGAGCTTGGAGTGACCGGTGAAAAGGAACTGATCGGTAAGGGTGTGGCCTATTGTGCAGCCTGTGACGGGATGTTCTACAAGGATAAGACCGTGGTGCTGGTGGGCGGTGGAAACAGCGCAGCGGCTGAGGCGCTGATCCTCGCCCGAGTCTGCAAAAAGGTGATCCTTGTCCACCGCAGGGACACTCTGCGGGCTACCAAGATCTATCACGAACCTTTGATGAAAACAGAGAATGTGGAGTTCCGCTGGAACAGCGCAGTGGTAGAACTGCTGCATGACGATAAAGTGACAGGTGTTCGCCTGCGGGATGTACAAACCGGAGCTGAGAGCGAGATCACCTGCGACGGCGTATTTGTGAGCATAGGTCGAAAGCCTGCCACCGAGCTTGTTGCAGGACAGCTGGAATTGGACGAAAGCGGCTATGTGGTCGCCAATGAAACCACCGAGACCAACATCCCCGGTGTCTACGCTGTGGGCGATGTGAGGACAAAGCTGGTCCGTCAGGTGGTGACGGCGGTGGCTGACGGCGCGGCAGCTGTACACATGGCGGAGGAATATTTGGCTGGAGGTGCCACATGAAAGAGAAAACGAAACGATGGTTGAGACCTGTCCTGTTTTCTGCGGGCGGCGCGCTTGCGGGATTCGGCTATTATTACTTTATCGGCTGCGCCACAGGAAGCTGCCCCATCACAGCCAATCCCATAAGCTCTATGATTTACATGGGCGTGCTCGGATGGCTGCTGTCCGGTGTGTCTGGGAAGGGGTGTGAAGGTGGATGCAGTATGTAATATCATTCCTTGAAGGGATCATCACCTTCATTTCTCCCTGTCTTCTGCCCATGCTCCCCATCTACATCTCCTACTTTGCCGGAGGTGGTGAGCGATCCACCGGCAAAACCCTGAAGGGGGCATTGGGATTTGTCACAGGTTTTACAATCGTGTTTGTGATTCTCGGTGCTTTGGCTGGTACGGTCGGCAGCTTCCTTCGGGAATATCAGACGGCAGTTAACATCGTTTCCGGTTTGATCGTGATCGTCTTCGGCTTGAATTTTCTGGGTGTGTTCAACCTGAATCTGTTCAAAGGGGGGCACCGTGCTGTGAACACCGACAACACGGGCTTCTTTTCGGCACTTCTGTTCGGTGTGGTCTTCTCCATTGGGTGGACGCCCTGCGTTGGAGCGTTTCTGGGTTCTGCACTGATGCTGGCATCCCAGCAGGGGAGCGTATTGGTCGGAACCCTCATGCTTTTGGCCTACTCACTGGGACTTGGTGTGCCATTCATTCTCAGCGCGGTGCTGATCGACAAGCTGAAATCCGCCTTCGACTGGATTAAGAGAAATTATAAGGTCATCAATATCGTCAGCGGCAGTCTGCTGATTCTGATCGGTATCCTGATGGCTGCCGGGACTCTTGGGCGGCTGCTCAGCCTGCTCAGTTAGGAGGTATTATGAACAAGAATAAACCGCTTTTGATCATAGCGTTGGTTTTCGTCCTGTTGCTGGGCGGAGCATATGTACTCTATAACAGACTGGCACAGGACGCCGCTCCGGATCAGCTGTCCGTACAGGGCGGTGCGGAAGCGCAGACGGCCCAGCAGTCGGAGGAACCGCAGCAGGACACGGGCGGTTCCGGGGAGGAGTCAATGGAGCCGGAGAAGGTTCTGGTTCCCGACTTCACTGTCTATGATTCGGAGGGTAACGAGGTGCATTTGTCTGATTTCACTGGGAAGCCTGTCGTGCTCAACTTCTGGGCCAGTTGGTGTGGCCCCTGTAAGATGGAGATGCCGGATTTCGATGATGCCTACGCCGAACTGGGAGAGGATGTCCATTTCCTCATGGTCAACATGACCTCTGGACGGGAAACGCTGGAGAGCGCCGCTTCTTTTATTGAGGAACAGGGCTACTCTTTCCCAGTGTACTATGATACGGACGCCGATGCCGCCATGACCTATGGTGTGTATTCTCTGCCAACCACTCTGTTTATTGATGCGGAGGGCTACGGCATTGCCCAGGCAACGGGAGCGATCAACGCCGAGACTCTTCAGAGGGGAATCGATATGATTCTAACAGAGTGATAGTATCTATAGTATCTATATTCTGCGCTGCTGAAATCAATAGAAATCCACGGGACCAGTTCTCTTGAACTGATCCCGTGGTTTTTGTCATTTCCCGTATTTCTCTTTCAGGCTTTGGTGTCCTTTCTGCGCTTTCCTCCGCAGGTCATCGGCGGTCAGTATTTGCCACTGCGGGTCAGGGTCACTCAGATTCAGATGTGCCATTTTTTCTGGGAAGTATCTCTCCGGATCAAATCTGAAGTTCCTCGCAACGAGCTGCTGCCATCTGCTCGGGCCATCAGGCAGGTCGATCTTGCCCGCTTCGTAGCTTGTCAGCTCATGGGTGGTGTCTATCTTCCGTAGAAATTCCTCCGCGGTCAATTTCCCCTGGACATACTCCTCCCGCGCCAGCCGTGCGTTCTCGCTCCACCGGTCGTACTGCTCGTAGTCCATGGGGATCAGGTTGGAACGCTCAGAGGGTGCCGCGTCGATCCACCGCAGCAGGCGGGAGTACATTCTGTCCCGCAGTTTTTTATAGATCAGGAGCGCTTCATCCTCGGAAGTCTTATCCAACCTCGCCAAATTCGCGCCGCGCTGTTTGCAACTCTGCCCATCAGTCACCCTGTCACAGTACCGGGTGGCCTTTTTCGTTTTCGGAATGAAATATCCCCAGCAGTAGTCACACCGGCAAATCCGTTGTTTGTCTTGCTCAAAGTAGAGCGCCAGTACCAGCATCCAAAGTTCCATCAGACTGCGGAGCCGGATCGAAAGGGGTTCTTCTCGCCGCGGCAACTTCGCCGGGTCGCAGATCCGTGCGATGTCGGCGTAAGTCTCTCGCAGCTTTTCGTACTGCTCTGCCGGTGTCAATCCGGCTGTGCCGTCAAAGGTGACCTCCATGATATTCCGAAGGTAGTTCTGTACACGCAGAGGTTCCTCCATCACCCGCAGGATCTGCTGTCCAGCGGTCAGCAGGAACATCGCCGTGCCGTCATCCTCTGCCTGCAAAGTCCGGTGCAGAATGTCTGTCACAACAAATCCGCTCACAGGATCGATCTCATACAAGTCAGGTGTCAGCAGGATTGCCTCTGCAACAAAGTCCTCGAAATCGCTCACAGGAATGTCGATTCGCTCCTCAAACAGAGGATGCTCATCCCGCAGCCATCGCACCACCTTGCGGTAGTCGGTATAGTCCAGTTCAGGAAAAGCGATCAAAGCCTCAGCGGGAGTCATCGCGGGCATCTGCGTTACTGTCCTGCCATCCCAAAGCAGGACGGAAAACCGTCCATCTTCTATCTCCATCAAATACAATTCCGAAGCCATGCCGACACCTCCTAAAAGATCACTTCCTGATGTAAACCTCTCTGAAATTATTCTAACATGAAAGCGAAAACAGCGAAAGCGCAAAGTTTCACTGCACCTCGACAACTGAATACCCGCAGCCGGAGTGCATACACCGCGAGGGAAGCATCGCCATGAGCCAAGAGGAGAGCGTGCCAACACGGGACAACGCCGCAGAAAGTCTGGGGCAGGAAGGTGTACGGTGTGCGGCAACTCAAAATTAAGAAAGGAATGAGAATCGAAAAATGAAATCATCTGTCTATAAAAGTTACGACGACCTGCCCCTGTTCCTCAACTCAGATACAGTGGCAAAGACTCTGGGCGTCGCGCCATCCAGCGCATATGAGCTGATGCATGAAAAAGATTTTCCTACTCTGCGCATCGGCAATCGCATGATGGTTCCGAAAGAAAAATTCATCCAGTGGGTGGAGAAACACACGAAGGGTGGTGAGCGCACATGAGAAGAACGAAACCTCCCGTGGGTTGGGAACACGTGAAAAATTGTTTCCCAGTTCCCAATGAACTCCTCGAGTTCGATCTGCCCGGTGGAGCCATCGCGGTCTATGTCTATCTACTGCGTCACGCAGACCGCAGAACCGGTCAGTGTCATCCCAGCACAGCAACCATCGCAAAGAAGCTGCACTACTGCCGAAACACGGTGGCAACCTATGTCCGACTGCTGGAGGATCGAGGACTCATCGTCACGGAGAACACGAAGATCATCACCAAGCGGGGCATCAAGAAAAACGGCAACCTGCTCTACACCCTCATCCCCATGCATGAAGTCACACAGGCGTACTACGACCGGCAATTCGCAAAAGCAGACCTCGCCGCCGCGCAACAGAAAGCGAAAGCCAAAGCCGAAAAGCTGGGCATCCAGTTCGTCCCGGCAGGCGATGGGCAAAGCGCATGAGCGCCCCGTGTTTGCCCCTGTGGGCCGCTGTGTGCGCCCCGACCGGGCCGGGTGGGGCCCAGCCCCGGCGAGGGGGTTGGGGGCGGTTTTGCCCCCTTTCGGGCGAGGTTGCGAGGACGAAAGAAAAAGCAGGATAAACGAATGACGCCGCAAGCGGCATCATTCCGGGTCACAACTGCCCGCAGTGCGGGCAGTTTGCGGGGGCTTTCAGGTGGTCGGTTTCTGGCGTCTGTTTCGGGGCGTTTGTTCACGGCTGGCGTCTACCGTCCCCGAACCCCCAACAGTTGCAGGCTTTTCGGCGGCATCTAATACGACATCTTACAGATTGGAGGGAAAAATATGAGCGAAAACAAAGAGCGCCTGACCTACCGGCCGGAGCCGGAGACCAGGCAGAAAATTGAGCAGTGGTACGAAGCGGATAACTGCCGCAGCATGAATGAGTTCATCGACAAGGCCGTCAGCTTCTACGCGGACTGGCTCTCAGCCAATCGCAACGACATGCTCCCCATGGCGATTGCCTCCGCTATGAACGGACAGCTCAAGATCCTGGAGAAGAATCTCTCCTCGCTGTCCTTCCGGTACGCGGTGGAACTGGACATGATGATGGGTATCATTGCGGATACCATGCAGCTTGACTGGGATGACCTGAAGCGCCGCCGCACACAGAGCGTGAAAAATGTGAAGCAGACCAATGGCCGCGTCTCTCTGGAAAAGCGCGCGCAGCTGTGGGACGAAGATGATTGGAGCGATGATGAATGGCAAAGCTGATCCTCAAGAGTCCCTACATCAAAAGCACCGGCGGCGCGTCCGGTTACCTCAAATACATCGCAACACGGGAGAGAGTAGAGATCATCCCGGATGACCGTCCGCCCACACGAAAGCAGGAGCAGCTCATCAACAAACTCACGAAAGACTTTCCTGACAGCAAAACGCTCTATGAGTATGAGGACTATGCCGCAAAGCCGACCAAGGCTAACGCCTCCGCGTTCATCACACTGGCGCTGGAGTCCAACTGGGATGCGCTCCAAGAGTCAGACCAGTACATGAAGTACATCGCCACTCGACCGAGAGCGGAGCGTCTGGGTGAACACGGTCTGTTCGGTGACGAAGATGGTGTGGTGCTGGACAACGCCATGAAGGAGATGGAGAACTACACCGGCAATGTCTGGACCCACATCATCTCCCTCAAGCGGGAGGATGCTACAAGGCTGGGCTTCGATAACGCCGCAGCATGGCGTGACCTGCTCCGCGCTCATCGTAACGACATCGCCGCCGCGATGAAGATCCCGCCCAACGACTTCCGCTGGTACGCCGCTTTCCATGACGAGGGCGAGCATCCCCATGTGCATATGATGGCATGGTCTGCAAAATCGGGACAAGCATATCTCAGCAAGGACGGCATCCGGCAGATCAAGTCCACGCTGACCAACCACATCTTCCAAAACGAGATGCTCCACCTCTATGAACAGAAGTCGGTGTCCCGCGACGAACTGGTACGCGAAGCGCGGAAGGCGATGCAAGAACTGGTGAGGACCATGAAGGAGAGGATCTGCAACCATCCCGATGCAGAACGGCTCATGTTGGAACTGGCGATGCATCTTGAAAATGTAAAGGGCAAAAAGTCCTACGGGTATCTCCCAAAGCCGCAAAAGAAATTGGTAGACAGGATCGTGGATGAGATGGAACGGCTCCCCAGCGTGAAAAAGTGCTATGAGCAGTGGCAGATCCTTCAGGGCAAGGTGGATGCGTACTACCATGACAAAGAACAGAAGCGTGTGCCACTGTCACAGCAGAAAGAGTTCCGTGCAATCAAAAACGCCGTCATCAAGGAAGCGGAAAATATCCGCCAGTGCAAACTGTTCTTTGAGGGCAAGGGCGTGGAGCAGGAAAGCGAGCCGGAGGAATTCCGCAACGCCTCCTATGACTACTGGACTCTGAGGGACATCATCCGTGATGAGAGCCTGACGCTGGAGGAACGCGATGAAGCTGTCTCTGCCCTGAAAGAACTGGCTGAACACGGCGACAAGCACGCGCAGTATCTCATGGGGAAGCTGTGGCGGGACGGTCCTCTGCTGACACCGAACCTGGTCAATGCCCGCCACTGGTTTCAACAGGCGGCGGAGCAAGGTTACAGCTATGCGCAGTACGCGCTCGGAAAACTCTTGCTCTCCGATGATGTGGAGGTGCGCGATCCGGAACAAGGGATGCGATGGCTGGAAAACGCTGCGCAAAGCGGAAACAGCTATGCCGCCTACCACTTGGGCAAGGAATACTACAGAGGCAAAAATATTGAGCAAAGTTTTACTGCGGCGGCAAAGTGGTTTGACCGTGCGGCGCAGGACGGCAACCAGTACGCGCAGTACATGCTGGGCAAGCTGTACCTCATGGGCCAGGGTGTGGAGTATGACAAAACGATGGGTGTCCGCTGGCTGAGCCAGTCCGCAGCACAGGGTAATGTCTACGCCGAAAAAATCCTCCAGCACCAGAACAGCGGCAGGCCTCCCAATGTGTTTCTGGGCGTCACCCGTCTGCTCCATCACATGGGCAGGATCTTCCAGAAACACTCCCTGCCGCAGTCCAACCCCGGCGGCATCCAGATCGACCGGAAGCGGTTGGAGGAACTTCAGGAAAAGCGCGAAGCCCACGGTCTGAAAGGCAATGTATACGAGGAGTACCGAGGGCCGACTATGTCCATGTAGGACCGTCATATTTTTGGCTTAAGTTCATCCGCTGTCTTTAAGAAAATTCAAGTCCTCTTTATATACACAAGGGCGACAGCAGCTACAATCAATTCCGATATAGGCATTGCAATCCAGACTCCCCAAACACCCACAAACAATGGCAAAATGTATATCAGAAGTCCGCTGATAACAACACTACGCAAAACAGCAACCATCATGGACATTCTTGCATGCATAATAGATTGCAGATGGTAAGTTGCCAATACCGTAATTCCGAGGAACAGGAACAACAGGAAGAACGGACGGATGATGCCAGGAGCGGCAACCAGAACCTCCGGTGTTACATCCATAAACAGTCTTACGATCTGTGTCGGGAACAGTTCACCAATCGCTGTAAAACCAATGCCCAATACAATTACTGTCGTAAGAGCCATTTTCCACACCTGCTTGATACGGTCAGCTTGCATAGCGCCGCAGTTTGCAGAAACAATAGGCTGGATTGCCTGTCCCACACCGCAGTACAGCGCTTGGAACAAAGATGTGATCGTGGCAACAACACCATAAACCGCCAGCGCATTTGTATCCCCGTAGCGCATGATCTGGTTATTCATAATGATGGATAAAATGACGGTTCCAAGGTCAAGAATACTGGCACCAAAACCAATGCCAAGCGTCTGACAAATTGCAGGCTTCACATGATTGGGCTTTACAATACGGAGCGTGCATTTCTTTGTGAAAAAGTGTATGCACATAATGATGACCTGGACGCTGGTTCCCAAAACGGTAGCTATTGCCGCACCCGTCATACCCAATCCCAACGGAAATACAAAGAACCAGTCACCAAAGATATTTACGCAGCCACCGATGATGACCGCTGCCATAGCAAGCCCCGGTGCGCCGTCGTTGCGGATAAAGGAACTGATAAAGGTCGGAAGAATGAACACGGGGAGGAACCAGATCAGCCAGCGGGCATATTCCATTACCTTGGGCATCAATTCCGCATCAGCACCAAAGAAAGTGAATATTTGCTGATGAAACAATGCAAAAATGATCCACACCAAAAGAATCAGAAACAGCATCAATCCTGTGGCTGCGGTAAATAAAGCATTTGCTTTTTCCTCTTTTCCTTCGCCACGGGCATTCCCATACAGCACAGAGCCACCAACACCGCACAGGATACCGAGAAAGATCAGCACTCCATACAAAGGTGTAATAACAGCCATTGCCGCTGCGCCCGCAGGCCCTTCCGATTGACCAACTGCAATGGTATCCACAAAGCTATAAATAGACATGACCATAGCACTTGCCATTGAAGCCGTCAAGAATTTGCGATAAAGTTGTTTGATGTCGCCAGTAATAAAATCCATACTTTTCCTCCTTAAAAAACAAAAAACGCCGGATAAGATGTTCCGCACAAAGCAGTTGTCTTATCCGGCGTCGCCCCATACGCTGCGCTCGCCCTCCGACAAAAGTCCTTATGCGACATCTTATCCGGCGCTGTAATTACGTCTTACAGTTCCTCCGATGAACTAAATCATAATACCATTCTTTTATAAATTTTTCAATAGGCTATCTGCTAAGGGATGTCCACTAATAATGAAAAGGAGCAAGGTGTACCTCAAACTTGCTCCTGTCGGCCAGTATTTTGTTCTTGTGATATTGATACCTATGTTTTTGACAAAGTTGGTACGCCGCAATGACCAATCAATGAAAAAATATCGTGGCAGAGTCAATATTTTGCGCTGCTGAAGTCAATAGAAATCGTTTCTGAACAAACCTGAAATTATCAGCATTGTTGGTTTCGTAGAATTTTTCGTATCAGCACTTCTTTCATTGGCTATTCGTCTGTGCTTCCGGTATTGTGTGTTTGCAAAATACAGAAACGGAGGAAGCGACTATGATGATTCAACTTCCGGTCAAGCAGTGTCGTCACTGCGGCGGCGAAGATATCCGCGTCGGCTGGCAGCAGGATGCGCTGGTGACCTTCAAACGAAACGGCCTGCTGGGTAACCGCATCAAGTTCCTGATCTGCGGAACCTGCGGCGCAGTCCTGTACCAGTGTGTGGCGGAGCCGCACCGCTTCCCGCAGGCGAGGTAAAGAGTATGTACGATTACATGAAAGCACTGCAAAGGCAGTTCGAAACCAACCCCCGGTCGATACAGGAACTCGCTGATGAGGTCGAGCGCACCCACAAAGAACTCTCTTCCCGGCTGGCGAAGGATGATCGGAAGCTCTTGCTGCGGTTGGTAGACATGGAGGATCACCTGCGCGGCACCGCCACCCTCCACAGCTTTACCTGCGGGTACCGCCTGGCCTGCGGTATCCACAGGGAGCTTGCAGAGGAGCCGATGTATTCCTTCGCCAAAGAGGAAGAAGAACGGGCCTGCCGCAAAGCGCAGGCCAACGATGAGAACGATACAGAAACCTAATTAAAAACGAAATTCGATTGGAGGTGAAAATCCATGGCAAAGCGAAGACCATCCGGTGACGGCATGGTACGCAAGCGGGACGATGGCCGTTGGGAAGGCCGCATCGTAGTCGGTCACAAGGAGAACGGCGACTCCATCTTCCGATACATCTCCGCACCAACACAAAAAGAACTGTCCGCCAAGCTGCGGCAGCTCACCGAATCCTACAAAGGCGTTGATCTGACCGAAGAAAGCAATATGACCCTCTCGGTCTGGCTGGACAAATGGCTGGATGAGTACATGGCCGCCACGCTTCGTCCTTCCACCCTGAACGGCTATCGCCGTTCTCTGGAACTTCATGTCAAACCCTATCTCGGAAACAAAGCCCTTACTAAAATCACTGCCGCAGACCTGCGGTCACTCTACCGCACCTTACAGGAAACCGGGCGAGTACAGCCAAGAGAGGGCCAGTCCCCCGGTCTTTCCGGCAGAACGGTCCACGGCATTCACACTACCCTGCACCACGCTCTGAAAACGGCAATGGAGCAGAACCTCATCCCCAATAACCCTGCCGCAGAAGTTGACCCACCCAAATTTACTGGTGCTCCCATGAAGATCCTGACCGAAGCACAGTTGGAGTCTTTCATGAGGGCCATCGAAAAGGATGAATTCTGGCACGATCTCTTCTACACTGCGGTGACAACCGGACTGCGGCGTGGTGAGATCTGCGCACTTCGGTGGGAGGATTTTGATGCGAAACAGGGGACGCTCCATGTACGGCGCACCCTCCACAAAGAGAAAGGCAGGCCATACACCACAGGTGATACCAAAACCTACGCGGGAACACGGAAGATCGTCCTGCCACCCAGCACGGCACAACTCTTGCGGGAGCGAAAGGAAGCGGCGCTGGCCGAATGGGTATTCCCTAATCCCTTTAAACTGGATCAGCCTATTTCCCCCAGCACAGCATACAACCGTCTGAAAGCACTACTAAAAGAAGCAAGACTGCCCAACATCAGATTTCATGATATTCGGCACACCTTCGCCACCCACGCCCTGTCCTCCGGTGTCGATGCCAAAACGCTGGCTGGCATCCTGGGGCACACAAAGGCCAGCTTTACCCTGGACACCTATACGCACACCACCGGCGATATGCAGAAGCGGGCCGCAGAGATCGTCGGTGGATTCCTGACCGACTACCTTGGAGAGGAGATGAAGCCTTGGCAAAACAGCGAAAGCATGGCAGCGGAGGCCTCCGCCTGAGAAGCGACGGACGCTGGGAGGGCCGAATGGTCATCGGCTACGATGACAAAGGACTGCCTAAAACCAAAAATGTGCTGGCAAAAACGAAGGCCGAATGTGAGAAAAAACTCAAAAATTTGATTGCCGCACAAAAAGAGCCTGACCCGCAGCCACCCCAGCAGACCATGACAGTCGCTCAATGGCTGGACTTCTGGTATCTGACCTATAAAAAGCCAAACCTTCGCCCCAACACCCAGATGTCCTATGAACGGCGGATCTATCAGCACATTATCCCAAATCTGGGTCCCATCCCGCTGAACAAACTCACCACAGGAGATATCCAGCAGTTCTACACCGGGCTCAAGCGAAACGGTCGCCTGCTCCGCCAGGAGCAGTACGGCGAGGGTCTTTCCGACCAAACCGTCCGTGGCATCCATACTACTTTCCATGCGGCGCTGGATATGGCAATTTCCGAGAAGATCATCCCCAAAAATCCCTCCGACTTCTGCCGCCTCCCCTCCGCCAAGGCCAGAGAGATGCAGGTGCTAACTCCGGAGGAGATCCAGCGGCTGCTCATCCAGGCCAAAGAGGACGGTTGCTTCGAGCTGCTCCTGCTGGAACTATCCACCGGCCTCCGGCGTGGCGAGATCTGCGCCCTCCAATGGGACGATCTGAATTTCAACACCGGAGAGCTTCATGTAAAGCGGCAGGTGCATCGGGTCAAGGGCGAGCTGGTGGTATCCGAGCCGAAAACGAAGGCATCTAACCGAAGCGTCATCCTCCCCGCCCCAGTTCTGATGGTGCTGAACGACTACAAGAACAGCACAAACTCCGTCTGGATGTTCCCCTCACCTCTGAACAATGACTCACCCAGAGATCCCACCGCTGTCCGCAAGCGGTTGACCACCATACTGGAACGGGCAAACTGCAAACACGTCAGGTTTCACGATTTACGGCACACCTTTGCCACCGCATCTCTGGAGCACGGCATGGACATCAAGACGCTCTCCACCATCATCGGTCATGTGTCCACCTCCACAACACTCAATGTCTACGCCCATGTCACGGATGAGATGAGGAAAACCGCAGCGGCCAAAATTGACCGTGGGATCGCCAAATCAGAAACTTCCCAGGATATAGACACAACCCCAAGGAAACCTACCCCCTCCACCTTCCAGCCCTACAAAGGCCAGCGCCGCAAACCCGGCACCGGATGCATCAGCCAGATCAACGAGAATCTATGGGAGGGACGGTACTCCCCCAGGCTCCCCAACGGCAGCCGACTCGCCCGGAATGTCTACGCACACAGCGAAGAAGAATGTGAGCAGAAGCTGGCGGAACTGATCGTCCAGATGAAAGAGGAGATCGCCGCCCAGCGGCAGCAGCTCCAAACTCCGGCATGAGCCACACAAAGAAGAAAAGCGGTGTTCCCGACAAGGCATCGGGAACACCGCTCTTTTCTGTCTGTGGTATTCTATGTGGTCAGCGGGAATCCGCAAAATCATATTCCGCCCAAAAGTTTCTAAAAGCAAAAGAAAACACCCGAAATCCGAAGATTTCAGGTGTTATTCTGGAGCTGCTATCCGGATTTGAACCGGAGACCTCATCCTTACCAAGCGACCCCGGAGATTTTTTCTAACTATTTTTCGTGCTTTATAGCTATATCCACTCCAATCCGCTTGCTTTCCGTCACTCTTTGAGTACAAGATTTTCGTCTGTTCCGCCACCCTCTGTGGCAGACTGTGTGGTCAAACCGTTGGGAGAGTAGTTTCCGGGGTTTTGACCATTTGCACAAATGTGGTCAGAGCGCGGTTTTCTGAGCCGCCGCAGTAATGAGCCAGCCTGCTTTTGGTGAGTTACAAAGAAAACACTTTTGCGATGGTGTTAACAATGATGAGCGCTGTAGAAAATTTTTTAATCCTCATCGCTCGACCAAGCTATGCCCACTTTTGCATCAAAAAGCTGATTGCAACATTCTTTCAAATTAGAAGCAAATCAATATACACGATACTAGCTTCAAAAAGTTGAGAGTATAAGGAAATTCTTTAAAAATTTGTTTCACATATTATATCCATTAGTCTTTTCTCTGCACTTTTTTGAATGTTTAATTGATAAACAACTTGAGAGTATGTTTAAAGTTCTTTGTGGGTTGTTTAGTTTATTATCACCCAAGTGCTCACCTTGGTGAATTCCCAAAGTGGTCGCAATTCGGTCGCAATTAAGTCGCAATTATTTGCTACTTAATTATTGTGAAGTCTTTGCAAACCATCTACCAGTCTTCATCTTTCCTTCGCAATACACCTTGGAGTGTACAACAAAGGTTACCTCCCATCCATCAAATAATTGCAATAATAAGTAGTCACATACCTACCGACAGTTTCTCCATAAAGTCATCATAAGATATCCATCGTACTCCCAACGCCTCACACACATTTGGCAATTGTGCTGATCCTGCCTTATACTTTTCTTTGGTGACAACGATTGCCCCCAGTGCCTTCGCCTTTGTTGCCAAATACGCATCTGCAGCAGGCCTATTTTCGATAATATTCCTCCCGTGGATACTTTCACGCATCTTTGTGTCTTGAAATAGATCTCGGATATAGATTGATTCTGCATTCGACGGGTTTAAGAATATTTCCCGCCGGTCATGCAGCCACTGGTAATGCTCATTTTTCTCGTCATAGTGGCGAGTCAATTCATTGTAACATTCATCAACTGAAAAAATATCCCCATCTTTGATTCCCTTTTCAAACCGTTCCCAGATCTCCTCGAATGTTTTTCCTCTCTTCGGAAAATGCTCCAGCATTTCTCTGAAAATATTTGTATCCAGCAGGTAAATCATCACTTCACCCCCCGGAAATATACAGATTCCAATTTGGGGAGATGATCCACTTTGCTATGAAGCATTTCACTGGCGCGATAACTATCTATTTTACCGGAAAAATATTGGCTAAACACATCTCCAGTATACCTGGACCCCAGATAAGAAAGCTTGGTATAGTAGTAATTTCCACCTGATCTTTCAGACTTTTTTTGCTGATTACGAATTGCATCACCATAGAAAGTTTCTTTTAAGGCGTTATAATCTGCCGGGGTGATAATTTTCATGGTGTAAAGCTTGTACATGATAGCTTCTTTGCTTACGGCATATAGTGAGGCTAAGTCAGCGATCCTCATCTCATCCAACGGCTGCTTTTTCAACTCCGTTTTAAAATCTTCCATAGGTACAAGAAACTCATTTGCAAATGAATCGCAGGCTTTTTCCACATAAGATTGCTGCTCATCCAGATAAATATAATAGTCATCCCTGATAATTTCTGCTCCACTGGTATTTGCAATTAAATGATACAATTCGTGAAACAGGGTAAAATTCTGTCGAGCAAAAGACATGGAGTTGTTGATCATAATGATGGGAAAGTAATCATCATTAAGGCAAAGCCCTGAAACACTATTGTCCTTAAAGGCATCCTTGAAAACATAGATCCCCAACTCGTAAAATTTTTCCCGAAAAATTTCAAAGACGACCTTATCGCTGTGCCGCGCTTTTTGAGCGGAGATTGGGAAGCCCATCCGATCTCTAAAATACTGGCACAGGGCCTCCTGATCTGTAGGAAAAGTATGCCTCAGTGCCAAAACACTTTGACGCACCCCATACAGTTCCTGGAGATCCATCTGGTAGGAACGGGCGGTCTCGAATGCCTGAATGACCTGCCTACTCAGACGATTAGACACCTCCCCAGGCAAAGTGCGCAGATCCCCCTTAATATTGTCGATCTGCGGCGGCTCGGGGAAGAAAAAGAGGGCGCTTGGCTTATGGAGTACCTCGCTGACCTTTTTGAGCTTAGCGTAGGTCGGAAACTCCTCGCCATTTTCCCAGCGCAGATACCGCGCCTCATCAACGCCGATAGCAGCAGCGGTTTCACCGGGAGTCATATTATAGTTTTCCCTGGCCCAACGCAGAATTTGGCCATTTACACCAGTCAATACCTCTGCCATGCAAACTTCTCCTCGTTATGTATCGGCCTTATTGATTGATTTTTTTAGTTCCTGGACCTCATCTTTTCTCGCCAACTGCTCTAATTGTAAGAACGCCAGCAAGCACATCTGGTATGTTTCATCATACCAGCGCTCTAATTCATCGGGTTTCATTTTAGCCACAACGGATTTATACCTCGGTGGATCGGCCGGATCGATATTATTGTGTCGGATGTTCAAATTGTTGAAGAGATAGAACAGATCACCCTCCAAGGATTTGTCTGCACTCTTCAAATCGGCTCTTTTGGGTTCTAGCAGAGCGGCAAGCTGTACTAAGACGGTCTTTTTTGCCTCCAGTTGTCCCTTCATAGTGTAATGATTATAGGAAATTAGCCGGTAAGACAAATCCGTCGGAATCAGATCACTTTCAGCGACAGCAACTGCGGCAGGAGACTTCTCAACAAAGATTGTAACCCCGTCCTGCGTGGCATGCATATATCCCATCTTTTCCATCACTTGGCCAATCTGCTGAAGATAGAATTGCACATTGATCAGCTGCGGCCGAGTATTCCCATAGCCATAGGGAAAACTCAGAGGAATGCATTGATAAGCCAGAAGCAGATTCTCCATGTACTCACACAAAGAAATTAGATCATCAATCTTGAAATCGGCGGGGTCCTTCTCAAAATTGAAATTATGCAAATCATTAAACTCATCTAAGGAAAGGCAGGTCCCCCGAAAAGAGAAATTGGGAAAGCATTCGCTCAATTCATCATACGCGGAGATTCGGTTCGAATTAGACACCGGAATGTTGCGCTCAAACAGCATCCCATAGAGTTTTTGATACTCCCGTTTCGGGTCAATTTTCGCCTCCTGCAATATCTGTGCGAAGTTGCGCCGCATTCTGTCTCACCTCATTTCACCCGGGCCTGTCCATTCATCAGCATAGGCAGGAGCCAGTCACGGAGTTTTATCAGTTCTCGGTTCTCTTGATTTAATTGTCCAATTTTAGTATGTATTGGATGTAAAAGTAAAGTAATCTTCCCAATGATAGCTTCTGGGGGCAATACAATGCGGCTTTGTTCCAGATGATCTGTCGTAATATGCCCCATCGTTGTTTTCCTTGCTTCTGCCATTTTCACAAAATTAATGACATACGCTGAAAGCTGTTCAAACACATACTCTTTTGAAAAATATGATTTTGGATTTACTTTGAAGATATGTTGATTAAGCCCCCCGTTTCCCCCAAACCAATACATAACTTCCAGTGTGGCGGACCAAGAAAATAACACGTCTCCATCTATAACCTTGTTTTTCTCTGGTATATTGGCTGACACTTTTTCTGTGTCGGCAGTAATACCATCATGCATTTCTTTTATTTTGATAACAGGCAATCCTGGATCGCCATCTTTAGGACGATATTTTTGGCAAGCCAGACCATTTACAAAATCAGCAATACTATATAGATTTCCTACCTCCCACCCCTTCGGGATCTCCCGTTTGAGCTGGGGATTCCATACCATTTCACCGCCGGAGGCGCGGTAGGGCCGACCATTTTCGTCCGGAAAATCAAACTGCACGAACCAATAGTCGTAAAGCGTCTTTGCCATGGATTCCAGCTCAGAACAGATATGGGTGTTCAAAGCGATTTTCTGATCCAGTGCAAAAAGTATCTTAGCCAATTTTCGTTGAGTATCTAAACCTGGGATAGGAACCTCTACCGCTCCCAAAACTCCTTGGCTTAGATTGGTGATATTGGTTTGCTGGGAATAGCTATACTGTTTTTTACAGAATGGCGCCCGCAGGGCATAAAACAAATATTCAGGGCACACCAAGGTTACATCGGGGCGAAACGCAATACAAAAACCAGAATAGCAAATAGGTTCTGTAATACCGTATATATACATGGTTCGACCAACTAAGTTTTTATTACCATTAGACCGGACAAATAGAATATCCCCATCCTTTAAAAGATCATCTTTAGAAACGATTGATGCGTCAATTTCTGATAGTGTACTATAGTCCGGAAAAACATGGCCAGCAAAATCCGCTACTCCTATAATTTTGCATCCTCTTTTTGCCGATGACTTGTCATAATTCATTCCATTTCGCAATGTACCTAAAGAGGATAGTTTCATTGTTCTCATGACACTCTTACTCTCTTTAACTGCTCCTGGATTTCCTCCTCCAGCCGGTGACTCTCAGAAAACAACTCGTCCAAGCGGGTGGTGAACCCGTGTATCTTCTCCGCAAACTCCTCCGGCGTCAGATCTACATACTCGATCTTCACCTCAAAGTACTGTCCGGCAGAAAAAGACAGTTTTTTCTGTTTGATCTCCTCGTAGGTCACGGCTACGCAGAAATCATCCACCGGTTCCCCTGCGCTAAAGGTATCAATAATCTTGGTGATCTCTTCCTCGCTGAGGACTGTCTTCTGGTTCTTTCCGTCCACTTTCTCTTTGGTGCCCAGCTTAGAGGCATCCATCAGCACTACTTTGCCTTCCTGATTGTCTTTGTCCAGAAACAAGATGGAGACATTTGTTCCTGTATTCGCAAAGATATTCGGAGGCATAGAAATCACACCGCGGAGCCATTTTTTGTTTACCAGATATTCGTGAACTGTGTAAGCAATCGCATTTGACCGTTTGCTTGCAGTCAAAAAGCCTGTTGGGACAACTACTGCCGCTTTGCCATGCTCTTCCATAGAGTAAATAATGTGCTGCAGGAACATCAGGTAGATATCCATGCTGCTCTTCTTTTTCGGTGGGATGCTGGGCACACCGGCAAAGAAACGTTCCTTATATGCCTCCCCCGCCAAGGTGTCCCGGTTATCGCTGAAATCCATATTAAAAGGCGGATTGCTGACGATATAATCAAATTTAGCAAGGCCGTTCCCCTTGGCGTTCAAATGCCGGGGCGAAACCAGCGTATCGTCGTGAACCACATTCCCCAGCGAGTGAACCAAATTATTCAGGATTAGGTTCAGCCGTAAAAACTCGTTGGACTTGGACGAGATGTCCTGGGTGTAGATGGTGCAGTTGTCCTCCCCGATCTGGTGAGCCAGCGCCAGCACCAGGGTACCGGAACCGGCTGCGGGGTCGTAGACTGTCACATTTTGGACCTTCTCCTGCACCAGGATACGGGCAATGATCGTTGCAATGATGTGAGGCGTGTAGTATTCAGCGTACTTTCCGAAATCTTTGTTGTAGTCCTTGATCAGATACTCAAAAATCTGGGCAAAGAAGTCGTAGTTCTGATCATACACCTCGGAGAAACTGAACTCCACCAATTTGTTAATAATGGCGCGGCAAAACGGCGTCTTTTTGGCCCCCTCGATGACATATTGGGAAATGGGATCAAAGAGCTTGATCTTTTCCTCCCCGCCGGTCTGGACAGAAAAAACATCCAGGTTATAGTTGGAGATATCCACCAGGGTGTCGTCGAATAACTCATGAAATGGATAGAGGGTGCCATCCGGCTTTTTCATGGAATCATCGTTCTGGTGGTTAAACAAATAGGAGATATAATGCGTCTTCTTCAGCCGAGCCGTGTCACCACCCAACATGGCCAGCAGCATCTCATACTGGTCATCTGGCATAGCCTCTAACGCTGCCTCCAGATTCTCTGCTTTTGCCAGGTTAGGTTCTACTTTTCGAACCTGATAGAAAAATTTATCGTTGAGATATTTATACAGAAACACCTGTGTGATGATTTTGTACTCGCCAGGCGAACCGCCCAGGCCAAAGTTGGCACAGATGGTTTTCAAGTCGTCGATCATCCGCTTGGTGCGAATGGCAAGGGATTCGATTTGCATTATGCTGTCCAGTTCCTTTCTGCAAAGTACTCCCCAGAGATGCAGGTATCAATAAACTTGACCTGCTCCATAGAGGGTTGTACTCCGTTATCGCGGCACGACTGAATGATTGTCGGCATGATTTCTCTGGTGAAATAGGCGTGGTTGTCCATAATACGCTGATTTTTCAGCACTTTCTGATCCGCCGCTGTCTTCACACCCATGAGAATATCGAAGATGACCGGATCACTGCCGATGGGCGGCGGGCTGGCCTTGATGCGCTTATGGGTACGCATATACTTGACATCGCCGCCGTATTTGGCGCAGAGCATTTGATCCCGCAGATTCTGCTGGGCGGCGGCTTTGCGGATTCGCTCAAACTCATGGATCTGCTCTTTCATCTCATCAGCTGTCAATTCCTCGATGTTTTTCTTTTTGAAAATCCGCTTCAATTCTTCCAGGAGCGTAATATACTCTGGGTCTTTAGGATCGAGACTGCGCTCTAACTCCTGCCGAGTCTTTTCCAAGGTCTCCTGGTATTGATCCGCAATAATCATCTCGCCCTCTGAAACTTTGCGGAAGGTAAACTCGATTTGATCCAAGGCGATGTTCAGGATGCCGGACATATCTTCACTGTCCTGCAGTTTCTCTTTGAGGTTCACCAGGTTGATCCGGTTATTGACCTCGCTGAGCAGAGCATGGAGGTTGTCCATAGTAAACCACTGGGCCAGCTCCTCATAGCCGAATAGCTGCATGAGATTGAACAGTTCCTTGCAGGTCTCCAGCGCTTTGCGCAGGTCATACAACTCCTGCTTATCGTCCAGTGCGGTGATCTGCTGGGAGAACAACTCCGCATTGTCTGTGGCATAGAGGAACAGCTTCTGCTGGGCCGCCCGCAGCTCCTGCTCTACTTCCTCCTGAGATTTGAAGATGTTGTTGTACCTCTGAAACTCGTCGCCCAGTTCCGCCTGCAATTCCTTGAAATACGCCTGATTAGTCTTATCAAACTCGGCTCGGATGTCGGCAAAGTCGGCCACATAGCCATACCGGAAGAACTTATAGGGGCGGTTCACGCGAGTCAATGTCTGAAGCAAATTGTGCTCCTTGATGATACGGCCCAGGTATTGCTTTTTCAGCCGGGGTGCGTCAAATCCAGTTAGAAGCATATTGTAGACAACCAGCAGATCGATCTTGCCCTTCTTGAAATCCTCCGTGTATCCGCGGCGGGTCTCCTTGTCCTCCACATCGTGGAGAATCAGCACATGGCTGACCTCAGTGTACCGTTTTAGTTCCTGGTCCACCATCCGCGCCTGATCGGAGGAATCGCAAACAATCATCCCGCCGATAGTAGGATCACCCATGGCAATACGGCTGCGCAAGAAATCATCGACAATGTACTCCACTAATGCTGATACATACTTGGGATGCGCATAGACATCCTTCTTTTTCAGCGACCCTTTCCGCGCCTCCAGTTCTTCCAAAACTGCGTTAAGTTTTGTGCGGTATTCGGTCTTGATACCTTCGCGGATCAATTTCAGCGTATAGCCGTCTGCAATAGAGCGGTTATAGTAATATTTGTGGATGTATTCTCCAAAGACATCCTTCGTGTTATAGCCATCACCGATCAGTGGCGTACCGGTCAAGGCGATCATTACCGCTTCCCGGTCGGAGGCCATAAGGTTTGCCAAAAAGGAACCCTTGGGACTGTAACTCCGGTGAGCCTCGTCCAGGAAGTAGATCCGTTGTACATTCACATCATAGTCCGCTTTCCGGACGATGGACTCCGAGGAAAACTTCTGGATATTCACCACCGTGATGGTATCCTCACCTGTATTGTTGGCTGTGCCAATCGTGCGGATGTTCTGAATAAATTCCTCCTTGGAGTTTACTTTCTCCACATGAAGACCACGAGCAGCAAATTCATCTCCTGCCTGGGTCAGCAAATCCAAACGATCAACGATAAAATAGAACTTCGTGATTTTCCCATGCCGCTGATAGTAGTCCCGAAGATAATGGACATTGTGGAACGCCAGAGCGGTTTTCCCACTCCCTTGGGTGTGCCAAATGATACCATGCTTGATGCCGGCATCCAGCTTCTTTTCAATTGCCAGCATAGCAAAAAACTGTGGGTATCGCATAATGTGCTTTTGCAGTGTCTTGATACCATCCTTATCTGTGCGTTCCACATAGGCAAAGCCGTATTTCAGGAGTTTCAAAAAGCGGACAGGCAGAAATAGTGAAGTCAATATCCGATTTGTCGGCGTTAACTCGCTCAGATTTGTCTGATATTCCTTGGTCCCGCGGATGGATGCAAGGTTGTTGTCTCTAAGAATTAACTCCTCGGCAAATTCCTGTAAAACGGGGATCATCGTTTGAATCTGTGGATCTTCCTCACGGAAACGGTTAAAAAACAGTTTTTCATAGCTACTGGAGGCATAGAACGCTCCCGTGATAGGTTCTACCTCGAAGTCATCGTACTCCATGTTGTTAGAGAACACCATAATCTGCGTTATATTCGCAAAGCGTCGAAAGATCTTCTTCTCAAATCGGCTGTTGATTCGCTTGTGCTCCGCAATGATTCCGTCCCGATTATTGGGCTTTTTGACCTCAATAAAAGCCAGGGGCAGGCCATTGATCAGGAGTGTGATATCCGGCCGAAATTCATCGTCTCCGTTTCGATAAGGAAGTTCTGTGACAACATGGTATGTATTTCGTGAAGTATCATCCAGGTCAATGATCCGCAAACCGTCAATGCCATCCAAAAGGATCTTGTAGAATGCACGGCCCAGATCGTCATTAGCCAGTTTGATTGTAAGTTCCTCAATCAGGTGATCAACTTCCGAAACTGAAAGCTTTCTTCCGTTCAACTGGTTGACAGCGCTATGCAGCAGCCCTCTAAAAATATTTGTGTCTGGGCAGATTTCGCCTTTGTACTGTTTCAGTGGACGATAAATATACCCAAGACGAGTTAGGTGCGCAATCGCCGGAATTTTGACGCGTGAATTCTCATTGTGGGCCATACTTGTCACCCCGTTTTCTCCCAAACTTATAGTTATTATATCAGGTTTTTTCAATTTCCTCAATCCAACAATATACGCACAGACAAGTTTTCATTTTGTAAGCAAGACCTTTGCAACAGCGTTGACAAAGAAACCCTTTCCCATTTACAGAAGGCCCATGCTCCGCTATACTGAATGCAGAAAAACAAAATGGGGGTGCGGGCAATGGCAGGCAGGCGGATTTGCGCTGGGTACTACCGGCGGTACGATGGCAAAACAGTCTATGTGATCTCCACGGCCACGGATGCCGACACCGGCGAGGAAACTGTCATCTGGACCGCCTATCCCTTCGCGGATGTCCCTAAGTACTATACCTCCAACAAGAAGTCTTTCTGCTCCTTCGTAGAAGTGGACGGAGAGCGGAAAGCCAAGTACAAGCGGCTGACAAATATGAGGATCTTAGAGACCGCCATCGAAAGGCTGGAAGACGAGGGCTTCCGGGGGCCGGTGCGGAAAAGGCAGCGGCGGCAGCTGGAGGAAGAATACGACTCCCGCAGGTATCAGCTGTCTCTCACCTACCTTACATACGCCAAAGACTTGTGTGAGAATTACAACTTCGACCGGAGCAAATATCGCCTCTGCGTAAATGAAAAGAGGTTCGCCGCCATCACACGAAGCGACTTCGCCAAGCTGAAAGAGGACCTGTAGTTTCTGGACAATGCCCTGAAAACAGTCCTGTCACAATACCAGGACTACTTTCGGGAGCGGTTCGTGGAGGGCCTATCCATCCGTAAATACGCTGAGACCCACCAACTCAATCGGGGCAGCGTGGACTACCTGCAAAAAAAGTTTTTCTCTGCCTTGGCCCGGCTTCTGAAAGAGCGGGACGAGGCAGAGGGCAAATGCCGCCTGCGGAAACCAGTGCAAAATTGAACTGACCCAACACCAACGGAGCGCCTGCTTTGTCAGCAGGCGCTCCGTTTTCCTGTCAATCGTACGTCAAAAAGATGTACTTTCTGCAATAGAAAGTGGAGGGGAAAATCAGACGGCAGACGGCAATCGGCAAGTGTGCCAATTCTATGTCACACAGTAAGTATCCTCGGGAAAGAAGTAGAGGGGAAGTTGGAGGTATGAGATTTCAGAGGCTCTGCTCATCGGCAAGACCACTAAATCAAGGCGTTTTGTTTTAGTCATATCTCTGAATTTTATTCTCGGGGGTTGTCAAAACGGCTCGATCTTCCCCTATACAAATGGGAAAAATTTTGAATAGGAGGTCGTTATTGTGAAGGAATCCAGTTACAAAAGCTACGATGACCTGCCGCTGTTTTTCAATGCGGAGACAGTGGCAAAGGTGCTGGGAGTTTCCATCTCCAGCGCATACGAACTGATGCACGAGCCGGACTTCCCCATGGCAGCCGCTTGGTGGTGCCTAAGGAAAAATTTATAACATGGGTATCTGCACAGTCAGGAGGTGGTGTTCAGGAATGAAGTGCTCTCTCATGAAACGCGATGTAAGTAAATACCGATTCGCTCTCCCCAATGATATCTGGACACGAACCCTCAAGCCCCCGGCTTTTGCGGTGCTGGCCTATCTCCAATACCGGCACTGCAGAAAGTTCAGCAGCGTCATCACGCTGGAGGAACTGACAGAGCGCACCCGCATGAGTGCAGAGATGGCGAAGGCCTGTGTTGAGTCTCTTATCAATCATAAGCTACTCACTGTCGAACTCGTCCCAATCCTGCCCAATATAAAGGGCGGCAAATTCTTCACCGTGCCTGACGAAGTGTTTTACCTGAGGCTTGGCCACGGAGCAATCATGGTCTACGCCTATCTGCTCTGCTGTGAAGATCGCCGCTCTCACCAATGCCATCCCATCTACAAAACCATCTCCACTGCAGTCGGTCTTTCCATCAACACCGTGATGAAACACATCAACAAATTGGCGGAACGTCAATTCATCTCGGTGGAGCGCACCAGTTATATCGACAACAACGGCATGAAGTGGAACGGCAACAACCTGTACACGATCCTGCCCATCCAGCAGGTGGTGGATGCGTTCTATCAACAGCAGCTGGACAGGCTTGAAAACACTGCCGAGCGTCAGCGTGTGACGAAGCTCCTGCGAGAACAGGAAAGCCCCGCGTGACCGCCTGTGAGCCCCTGTGTGCCCCGATTGTGGGAGAGGCAGAGGCCCTGTCCCTCCGGGGGCTTTCAGGGCGGATTTGGCCCGTTGTTCCACCGCTGTGGAGGATGCCTATCCGGGGAATTTGCCGCCCCATAACCGATTTACGGAGGACGAAAGGAAAAGCAGGAGAAAGTCCTGGCGCTTTTGTGCGCCGGGCAGTCACATCCGGCCCGCAGTGCGGGCGGTTTCCGGGAACGGGAGCTGACGCTTTTCCAGACCGCCAAACCTGCGATTGACGCTGTTCCCGGAAAAAACGGCGTATTGCCCCGCCGTTGCGGGATATGCGCTGACGCTGTCACGGATTTAGGAGGTATTTGATAATGGGTGAAAACAGACACCGGCACACCGTTTGGATGGACGACGCCGTGTGGGATCAGGTGGAATCCCACTACCAGGCGGACAACTGCTCCACCAAAAACGAATTTATTGAAAAGGCCGTTCGGTTCTATTCCGGTTACCTGGACGCTGAGCACGCCGACGAATACCTGCCCCGGGTCCTGGCCGATGTGCTGGAGGGCAGGCTGGGAGCCCTGGGCAAACGGATGGGACACCTGCTGTTCAAGCTGTCTGTAGAGCAAAACCTCATGGGAAATATCCTGGCCGCTGATATAGAGATCGACCCGGATCAGCTGCGAAAAGCCCGGGTCCGGTGCGTCAAAGAGGTGAAGGAAACCAACGGTGAGATCAGTTTCGAAGACACGGTTCGTTACCAAAAGGGGGCTGAGTGATGCCGGGACTGATTCAGAAGTCAGGCTACATCAAGCCGGGAAACAGCGGCGGTCACTACGCCAAATACATCGCCACCCGGGAGGGTGTGGAGCTGATTGAGGCTCCATCCCCCTCCCACGACGGCGGCGGCTACCTGGAGTATATGGCGCAGCGGCCCCGCTCCCACGGCCTGTTCTCCGCCGACGGCCCCGCCGACTTGGTGAAAACCGTGGAGGAGATCAGCGGTCATACCGGCCCGGTGTGGACCTTCATCTGGTCGCTGAGGCGGGAGGACGCCGCAAGATTAGGCTACGAAACCAGCGAGAGTTGGCGAAAACTTCTGCTGGCTCACCAGACGGAGCTGGCCCAGGCCATGAAGATTTCCCCGAAAAATTTTCGGTGGCGGGCCGCCTTCCACGATGAAAAACACCACCCCCACGTCCACGCGATGGTCTGGTCGGCAGACCCCAAGCAGGGGTACCTCACGGAAAAAGGTATCGAGAAGATGCGCTCCCGACTGGCCAATGAGATCTTTCGGGACGAGCTGTTGTCCTTCTACCAGAAAAAAGATCTGTCCTACCAGCAGGTGCGGGACGCGGCGGCAGACCAGGGGCTGATGCCCAACAACCCCGCCAGACAGGTGGAGCCCCCCCAAAGTTCCCCACAAGGCGATGAACATTCTGACCGAGGAGCAGCTGGAGGTCTTTCTGGCCGCAACGGACCGGGACCCGATTTGGCGGGACTTCTTCTACACGGAACTCACCATCGGTCTGCGGCTGGGTGAGATCTGCGGCCTCATGTGGAGCGACTTCGATGGGCAAAAGGGCACCCTCAGTATCTCCCGCACGCTGCGTAAAGAAAAAGGCGGACGGCTGGTGGCCGGGGACACCAAGACCTACGCCGGGACCCGGACCATCCTCCTGCCCACCAGCACGGCGGAACGGCTGCGGCTGCGAAAAAAGACTTCCTACTCCCCTTGGATCTTCCATGACCCACTTCGCCCGGAAGCCCCGCTGAACCCTGGCACCGCATACCGCCAGCTGAAAAAGGTCCTGCAGGAGACCGGACTGCCTGAACTCAGATTCCACGATTTACGGCACACCTTTGCCACCCACGCCTTGGCCAGCAGGGTGGATGCCAAGACCCTCTCCGGCATTCTGGGCCACACCAAGGCCAGCTTCACCCTGGACACCTACACCCACACCACCGGGGATATGCAGAGACGGGCGGCTGAGATCGTGGGCGGCTTCCTGACCGACTACTTAGGAGAGGAGATGGCCCCGTGGCAAAACGCAGAAAACACGGCGACGGCAGTGTCCGTCTGAGAAAGGATGGCCGCTGGGAAGGGCGCATCGTCATTGGCTATGATGAGAAGGGCTTGCCCAAAACCAAAAATGTCCTTGCTAAGACGAAAACGGAATGTGTGGCAAAGCTGAAGGCCCTGCGGGAAAGTCTGGTGGCTCCCGCCCCTGAAGTTTCCAAAGTCAGTCTCTCCCTGGGGAACTGGCTGGAGCACTGGTACCAGGACTACAAAAAAGTAAATCTCCGTCCCAACACCCAGATGTCCTATGAGCGGCGGATTTATCAGCACATCATTCCCGCCCTGGGGACGATCCCGCTGGACAAGCTGACCACTGGGGACATCCAGCAGTTCTATACCCATCTCAAGCAGAACGGCAGACTGTTGCGCAAGGAGCTCTATGGAGAGGGGCTCTCAGACCAGACCATCCGTGGCATCCACACCACCCTCCATGCGGCCTTGGACAAGGCAGTGGAAGAAAAGCTGATCTTCCGCAACCCTGCGGACAGCTGCAAGCTCCCACCTGCCAAATCCAGAGAAATGAAAGTGCTTACTCCCGAGGAGATCCAGCGGCTGTTGATCCAAGCCAAGGAGGACGATTGCTACGAACTTCTGCTGCTGGAACTGGCCACTGGCCTGCGCCGGGGCGAGATTTTAGCACTCCAATGGGGTGACCTAAATTTCAAAACTGGGGCACTGCGAGTAGAGCGGCAGGTACACCGGGTCAAGGGAGAACTGGTGGTATCTCCTCCCAAGACTAAGGCAGGCAATCGGATGGTGCTCCTCCCTGCCCCGGTTCTGAATGTACTCAAGGCCTACCAGAAAACCGCCCACTCCCGATGGATGTTCCCCTCGCCGGTAAAAGCGGACTCCCCGCTGGACCCCGCTGCCGTCCGGAAGCGGCTCCAAACCGTACTGGAGCGGGCGGAATGTAAGCGCCTGCGGTTCCATGATCTGCGGCACACTTTCGCCACCGTCTCCCTGGAGCACGGCATGGACATCAAGACCCTGAGCACCATCATCGGCCACGTGTCCAGCACCACCACGCTGAACACCTACACCCACGTCACCGATGCCATGCGGCAGAACGCGGCGGACAAGATCGACCGGGGGATCGGGAGAACCGAACCGAAGCCCAGGCGGGAAGCGGCACCCCAGGAACCTCCTCCCAGCACATTCCAGGCCCGCAAGGGTCAGCGGCGCAAGCCGGGCACCGGATGTGTCAGCCAGATCAATGACCACCTGTGGGAGGGGCGATATTCCCCGCGAATCAACGGCGGGCGAATGACGCGAAACGTCTACGCCAAAACAGAGGCAGAGTGTGAGGAAAAACTAGCTGCACTCATCCAGGCAATGAAGGCGGAGATCGCCATGGAGAAAGAGCGGCTAAATAGAGCAAATCCGGCAAGTTGAACAAACGGGCCTCCGGGGCAAAACACCCTCGGAGGTCCGATTTTTTCTGTCTGTGGCTAAATGTGTGGTCAAACGCAAAAGCGGAAATTTGAACTGCTCGAAATTGTTACGAATAGCAAAAGAAAAGACCACTTTTCGACTGAAAAGTGGCCTTTTCCTGGAGCTGCTGGGCGGATTCGAACCGCCGACCTCATCCTTACCAAGGATGCGCTCTACCGACTGAGCTACAGCAGCATAAATGGCGACCCGGAACGGGCTCGAACCGTCGACCTCTAGCGTGACAGGCTAGCGTTCTAACCAACTGAACTACCGGGCCATTTATATTGGCTCGTGACTAAAAAAGTATATCATATACAACAAAAGTTGTAAAGACTTTTATGGCAGGGGCAGAAGGATTCGAACCCTCGGCACGCGGTTTTGGAGACCGCTGCTCTACCAGCTGAGCTATACCCCTATATCGCTTACGGAAACCCGTCCGGCGATCGACCATACTGGTGGGCCTTCGGGGACTCGAACCCGGGACCGGCCGGTTATGAGCCGGCTGCTCTAACCAACTGAGCTAAAGGCCCATGCCTCGGTTTACTTTAAGAAAGTATTGCCGCCACGCCTAGTGGCGGCAATACTTGGCTCCCCCAGTTGGACTCGAACCAACGACACCGCGGTTAACAGCCGCGTGCTCTACCGACTGAGCTATGGAGGAATGTCCAAAACTCTGATTCCGAAAAACCAGAGTTTTGTGTTGGCGCTACCTATCTTCCCAGGCCGTCACCAGCCAAGTATTGTGGGCAGAAATGAGCTTAACTACCGTGTTCGGAATGGGAACGGGTGGACCCTCATTCTAATCAGCACCAACTATATGTCATCCGGAAAAACCGGAAAACAACTGTATTATATTGTGTTTCGCGCTCTGTGTCAAGAAGGAAATGGTGACCCGTACCGGATTCGAACCGATGTTAACGGCGTGAGAGGCCGCTGTCTTAACCACTTGACCAACGGGCCAGATGCGGTGTGCCTTTCGGTACACCGTTTGGTGCGCCTTCACGGACTCGAACCGGGGACCCACT
>NZ_FOXE01000033.1 GCF_900115635.1 Oscillibacter sp. PC13
GGAGGCAAAGGAAAATGATTGGCAACAAGGTAATTTTCAGGAAAATGATGACAGCGGAAAACGATGGTCATTATCTTGGCAACCTGATCAACGGCGGCAGAATGCTGGACTATTTCGGCGACGTCGGAACAGAGCTTATGGTCCGTGCAACGGGCGACGGCAGCCTGTTCCGCGCATACAAGGAAGTGAACTTCCTGGCGCCCATCCATGTGGGCGATTTCATGGAGTATCACGGCTGGATTGAGAAGAAGGGCAAGAGCTCCTTCGAGGTTCATTTCGAGTGCTATAAGATCTTCACCATGACAGATGACTATAAAGTGAAGTGCAACTTTATGGATGCCATCCAGGGTGAGCCCGACCTGAAGCATTATAAGAGCGACGCTGCCATGGTGGCCTGCGATCCCCCGCTGCTGTGCGGCAATGCCATCGGCATCATGATTGTTCCTGAGGAATATCAGAGAGAACCGCTCGATCCTGCTTTCAAAATCGAAACCTAACGTTCACCAGTGAATATTTGTGAGTGAGGAATCATCATGGGAATTGTAAAAATTGACTTTCAACGATGCAAGGAATGCGGCTATTGCATCAGCTTCTGCCCCAAGAAGGTCCTGACAAAAGG
The DNA here is from genome assembly GCF_900115635.1 of Oscillibacter sp. PC13. GTDB lineage: Bacteria > Bacillota > Clostridia > Oscillospirales > Oscillospiraceae > Oscillibacter. Next base: position 620 of record NZ_FOXE01000033.1, read on the forward strand.
CACGGCCGTGAATAAGCGCGGCTATTTCCCGCCGGTTGTCGGCGAGGGCTGTATCGCATGCGGAACGTGTGCGAGAATGTGTCCGGACGCCGCTATCTCGGTATATAAGGAAGATTAAGGGAGATTAGGTGACAACTATGGGTGAAAAAGTATTTATGCAGGGCAATATGGCGATGGCCGAATCTGCCATCCGCGCAGGCTGCAAGCTCTTTTTTGGTTATCCGATTACCCCTTCCAGCGAAGTGGCTGAATATTTTGCAAAGGCAATGTTCAATCGACCGGAGGAGGAAATCACCTTTATTCAGGCAGAGACAGAAGTATCCGCGTTCAACATGATCGCAGGCGCCGTGGCAGCTGGCCACCGCGCGATGACCGCCACCTCCGGCCCGGGCTTCTCCCTGGGACAGGAAGCGATGTCCTATATGAGCTGCGCCGATCTGCCGGCGGTTGTTCTGGATATCATGCGTCCCGGCCCCGGTGACGGCGACATTATGGCCGGTCAGAGTGACTACTATCAGCTGACCCGCGGCGGTGGCCACGGTGACTACCGCAACCTCATTCTCGCTCCCTATACCGTGGAAGAAGGCTGCAGGCTGATGCAGGAGGCCTTTGTCCTGGCGGAGAAATACCACAATCCCGTCGTCGTTGCCTCCGACGGAAACCTGGCAAAGCTCCGGGAATCCGTCGAGCTCCCCGGCAGGCTGGAGGTACCGGCTCCGGAAAGCCAGTATAACGTCCTCTCCGGCTTCGATCCCGCCGAGAGAGAGAAGCATGTGTATCTGACCGGCATGAACGGCGTGGCCGAAGTCATTATGATCAACGAGCGGCTGCAGAAAAAGTTCAAGGCCATTGAGGAAAACGAGGTTCGCTATGAGCGATACAACTGCGAGGACGCTGACATTGTCCTCGTTGCCTATGGCTCTCTCGCCCGCGTGTGCATCTCCGCAATGAAGCTGGCAAGAGCGGAGGGCATCAAGGTCGGCTTGGTCCGTCCCATCACCCTCTGGCCCTATCCCGAGAAGGCATTTGCGGATCTGAATGGGAAAAAGTTCCTGTGCTGCGAGCTCTCCGCCGGCCAGATGATCGACGATGTGAAGCTCTCTGTGGAAAACAAGCACGATGTGTATCTCTTCAGCAGATGGGGCAGCATTCTTCCCAGCCCGAAGGAAGTTCTTGCTGATATTCGGAAGTTAAATGAGGTGAAGTAAGTGAAGACGATTTATGAAAGACCGAAAATCTTCACAGATGCTATTACTACATATTGCGGCGGCTGTGGACACGGCATTGTAAACAAGCTCATTGCAGAGCTGATTGACGAAATGGGACTTCAGCGGAACGGTGTCATTGTATGGCCCATCGGCTGCTCCTGCCTGGCGGACAAGTTCTATGATATGGATCAGATTATGGCTCTTCACGGAAGAGCTCCGGCGACAGCTACCGGAATCAAGCGGGCGGAGCCTCACAAATTTGTCCTGGTTTATCAGGGTGACGGCGACATGGTTTCCGAAGGCATGGCTGAGATCATGCATGCGGCCATCCGCGGCGAAAAATTCTCTGTGATCTTCATCAACAACGCCATTTACGGCATGACAGGCGGCCAGGTCGCCCCCACAACCCTGATGGGCCAGAAGGCGACAACGGCTCCTCTTGGTCGTGAGGCGGTGAACTCCGGCTATCCCATCAACATGGCGGAAACACTCGCCTCCCTGAAGGGCGTCTGCTACTCCGAGCGCGTCACTGTGACAAGCCCGCAGAACGTCGTCAAAACCAAGAAGGCGATTAAGAAGGCGTTTGACCTGCAGCTGGCTGGCAAGGGCATGACCTTTGTTGAGGTTCTCTCTCCCTGCCCCACCAACTGGAGCATGCAGCCTGTGAAGGCGCTGGAGTGGATTGACACCGTCATGGTGGAACAGTATCCCCTTGGCGTGTTCAAGGATGAGGAGGGTGAAAACTGATGAAAAAGGAACTCCTATTCTCCGGTATCGGCGGTCAGGGTATCATGAATCTCGGCGAGATTCTCTGTGCAGCTGCCATTAAGGCCGGCTATAACGTCACCTTCTCCCCGGTATACGGCGCAGAAAAGCGCGGCGGACGCACCATGTGCAACATCGTAATGTCCACGGAAATTGAGTGTCAGATTGTCTCCGAGGCAGATGTGATGCTGATTATGGACGAGGCCTCCCTGGCAGATTATCAGCATCTCGCCGGAGAGCAGGGCGTGCTGATTCTCAGCGCGCAGGTGGAATCCACGCCGGACTCTCCCTGCAAGAACATCAAAACCGTTCCGTTTATTGAAAAGGCCATGGAGCTTGGCAATGCAAAGGTTGCGAACATGATCGCCCTGGGTTTTGTCCTGAAGTATCTGGACTTCATCCCTTACACCTCTGTAGAGAATCTTGTCAAGGAAACCTTTGCCAGCAAGGCCAAGCTGATTCCGCTGAATCTGGAAGCCCTGAAGACGGGCTATGAATACGAAGCGTAAGGGAGCGGAATGCAATGAAAGTTGTCATTGTTGATCACAGCCATGAGGACTGCAGCACCGAGGTTGGAATTCTGAAAGCCGCAGGGTATGATGTTGCCGTGACACAGGTCCATGACGAGGACGATGTCATTGACGCACTGAAGGATGCAGATGCGGCGATTGCCGAATACGGGCAGTTTACCTCCAAGGTGTTCAAGGCTCTGCCTAATCTGAAAATCGTCAGCAACTATGCGATGGGTGTGGATAATATCGACATTGAGGCGGCAAAGGCCGCAGGTCTTGCTATTGCCAACAGCCCCGATTATTGCTTTGATGAGGTTGCCGAACACGGCATGACGCTGATTGTTGCGCTGCTGCGCAATGTGGTTGATTATGCGGTTGACGTCAAAAATCATATCTGGGATTGGTCCAAAGCCCCCAAGCTCCAGAGAATCAACGGCCTGACATTGGGTCTTATCGGCTGCGGCCAGATTCCCCGCCGGGTGGCCAGAATGGCGCATGGGTTCGGCATGACGGTTGTCGGCTACGATCCCTTCCTTCCGAAAGAGGTTGCAGAAGCAGCCGGAATCGAACTGGTAACCATGGAAGAACTCGGCGCGCGGGCAGATGCGGTTTTGAGCCACGTCCCTCTGGCAAAGGGCACGAAAGAAATGGTGAATAAGAGTGTCTTTGATTCCTTCAAAAAGCATCCGGTGTTTGTGAACACCTCCCGCGGCTTGACCGTTGACGAGCACGAACTCTGCAATGCACTGCGGGACGGCAGAATCAGCCGGGCGGGACTTGATGTCATTGTCTCTGAGACCCCTGATTTTACAGAGGAGATTTTCTCTGCTCCCAATGTGTTCTTTACTCCCCATGCCGCATTTTATTCCGAAACCGCACTTGACGAGGCCAACCGGACCGCCGCCAACAATGTGGTTGAATTTTTTGCCGGCAACTACGACAAGGTTCGCTTTGTTGTAAAGCCTCAGTAATTGGATTGACGGTGCCTGAAGTCGGGGGCAGAGCTTTTCTGCCCCCGATTTTTTGCGTTTTTCGTTCATCTGAAAAGCCCCTTGGCACACATCAGTAAATGATTGGAGGGTTTGTTCATGCGGAGAAGTCAAATGACACGAAGCGCCGGGCCAGAAGTGGATCCCATCTGGCTGGGCACAGGCCGGAGTCTTTCCGATCTGGAAAAGCCGCAAATTCTTATTGAGTCCACCTACGGAGACACACATCCTGGCAGCAAACACTTAATGGACTTGGCGGAACGCGCCAAAAATACGGTATATGCCGCACGGGCAATGCCCGCCGTCTATACCGTAACGGATATCTGTGACGGTGTCGCAACCGGACATCAGGGAATGAGCTATTCCCTGCTCTCAAGAAATCTGATTGCAGCTATGGTGGAAATTCACGCCCGGGTCTCCGGCTTCGACGGTCTTCTTACCATTTCCTCCTGTGATAAGGCAGTGCCGGGGCACTTGATGGCCCTGGCCCGGCTGGATCTTCCCGGCATCCATATCTGCGGCGGCTCTATGATGCCCGGGCCTGCATTTATTTCCGGAGACACCTGCTATGAAGCCAGCCTGCGCGTGGCAGAGGGCGCCATGTCTCCGGACGAAGAGCTCTATTATAAACAAAACGCCTGCCCCAGCTATGGCGCCTGTCCCTACATGGGCACCGCCAGCACGATGCAGGCCATGGCAGAAGCATTGGGCATGGCGCTTCCCTCCAATGCCATGATGCCGGCCAACACAAATTACATTACGCAGCTTGCCGCAGAGGCGGGAGCGCGTGTCAGCCGCCTTGTAGAAATGGATCTCCGTCCCAGCCGCATTATGACTCGCACCGCCTTTGAAAACGCCATTAAAATTCATGCGGCCATCGGCGGATCCTCAAATGCAGTTCTTCACTTACCCGCTATCGCAGCGGAATTGGGCATTCCAATCGCGTTGGATGATTTTGAGCGGATCTCTGCGGGTGTTCCATTGCTTACCAGTATTCTCACTGCCGGAGTCTGGCCAACACAATTTTTCTGGTATGCAGGAGGGATTCCGCAGATTATGCGGGAGCTTGGGAACATTTTGGATCTTGATGTTTTGACCGTTACCGGAAAGACCCTTGGTGAAAATCTGGCCGACTTGGAAAAAAGCGGTTATTTTTACCGATGTGAAGCGTTTTTGCAAAATTATCGTCTGAAGCCAAGCGACATTATCCGGCCTGTAAGCGCCCCCGTCAATCAAGACAGCGGGCTTGCTGTTCTGCGCGGGAATATTGCTCCAGAAGGCGCGGTGGTGAAGCATTATGCCCTGGATGAAGCGATGCACCATTTTATTGGACAGGCAATGGTCTTTGATTCTGAAGAGGAGGCTGTGGAGGAAATTTATGCAGATCACATCCAGCCCGGCGATGTGGTGGTCCTTCGTTATAAGGGCATTCATGCCGCTGGCATGCCGGAAATGGCAAAGGTCATTAACGCTATCTGCAATAAGCCCGCATTGGACAAATGTGCTGCACTTCTTACAGATGGAAGATTTTCCGGTGGCTCCAAGGGTCCGTGCATCGGCTATATTATGCCGGAAGCCGCCGATAACGGCCCCATTGGACTTCTGCAGAATGGCGACCTGATAGAAATTGACATTCCCGGCAGATCGCTGAATCTGATTGGGTTTCAGGGTATGCGCCAGGAACCGGAGCAGGTGACACAGGAGCTTTCCCGGCGGCAAACGTCCTTTGTCGCAAAAAAATTTCAGCACCGTGGCGCCATGAAATATGTAAGTGTTTTTTAAAGGGACTCTGCGGGCCCAATCCCTTGTTTCAGATAAACGGTTAAACAGCTGTCTGAAAGCAACTGGTTTTCCTGCGCGTGAAGCAAGTTCATAAAAAAGCATCCCCTGCCGGCACTGTGTTTCGGCAGGGGATGCTTTTTATATTGGTGAACGTTAGGTTTCGATTTTGAAAGCAGGATCGAGCGGTTCTCTCTGATATTCCTCAGGAACAATCATGATGCCGATGGCATTGCCGCACAGCAGCGGGGGATCGCAGGCCACCATGGCAGCGTCGCTCTTATAATGCTTCAGGTCGGGCTCACCCTGGATGGCATCCATAAAGTTGCACTTCACTTTATAGTCATCTGTCATGGTGAAGATCTTATAGCACTCGAAATGAACCTCGAAGGAGCTCTTGCCCTTCTTCTCAATCCAGCCGTGATACTCCATGAAATCGCCCACATGGATGGGCGCCAGGAAGTTCACTTCCTTGTATGCGCGGAACAGGCTGCCGTCGCCCGTTGCACGGACCATAAGCTCTGTTCCGACGTCGCCGAAATAGTCCAGCATTCTGCCGCCGTTGATCAGGTTGCCAAGATAATGACCATCGTTTTCCGCTGTCATCATTTTCCTGAAAATTACCTTGTTGCCAATCATTTTCCTTTGCCTCC
>NZ_FOXE01000012.1 GCF_900115635.1 Oscillibacter sp. PC13
TGACTCTTAATCAGTGGGTCCCCGGTTCGAGTCCGTGAAGGCGCACCAAACGGTGTACCGAAAGGCACACCGCATCTGGCCCGTTGGTCAAGTGGTTAAGACAGCGGCCTCTCACGCCGTTAACATCGGTTCGAATCCGGTACGGGTCACCATTTCCTTCTTGACACAGAGCGCGAAACACAATATAATACAGTTGTTTTCCGGTTTTTCCGGATGACATATAGTTGGTGCTGATTAGAATGAGGGTCCACCCGTTCCCATTCCGAACACGGTAGTTAAGCTCATTTCTGCCCACAATACTTGGCTGGTGACGGCCTGGGAAGATAGGTAGCGCCAACATCTGAGACTCACACACTTGTGTGAGTCTCTTTTTTGTTACTTTTTTGAAAAGAAATTTCCTTTCTGTGTGTGGTAGAATGGCAAAAACGGAGGAGATGGAGAAATGGTGAATCCAAGAGATAAAGCTCTGAGACCACCGCTCCGCCGGAGCTGGTTGCGTTTGCGGCTTGGGAAGGCGTGTTATGCGGGAAGACGCTATCTGCTGTGGTGTTCGCCCCAATTTCAATGGGCGCGGGAACAGAGGCGAGAGTTCCTTCCATGTATTCAATTTACCCATGCAACCCCACTGCTGCGGCAGTTGCGAGGAGAAGAGATGATACTGCAGGAAAATAAGATTGTCAATTTAAAGCTGGCCGTGGCGCGGCTGGACGGAGTTGTTCTGCATCCCGGTGAGACATTCAGCTATTGGAAGCTCATTGGCAAGCCCACTCGCCGAAAGGGCTATCAGGAGGGGATGGTGCTGTTTTTGGGACAGATTGGAAGAGATGTGGGTGGAGGGCTATGCCAACTTTCCAATTTGATTTTTTGGATGACACTGCATACACCTTTGACAGTGGTGGAGCGATACCGCCATTCTCATGATGTATTTCCGGATGCCAACCGGACACAGCCCTTTGGCAGCGGTGCTACTTGCGCGTATCCACATCGGGATTTGATGATCCGCAATGATACAGACCAGGATTTTCAGCTGTGTCTGCGGGTAGGGGCGACCCATCTGGAGGGAGAGTGGCGTGCCATGCGTCCGCCGGAGGTACAGTATAAAATCATAGAACGGAATCCCAGACTGGATCAGGCGGCCTGGGGAGGCTATATTCGGCACAATGAGCTCTTTCGCCAGAGCTTTGATGAAAGCGGGCTGCTGGAAGAGACATTTTTGTTTGCCAATGATGCCATCATGATGTATAGCCCGCTGCTTTCAGAACAGAGCGAAGAGGAGGCTTGTATTTTTTGAGACCTGGTGGTAAACTATATTCCATACGAGATACAACAGCGATGCGCTGGAAATGAGGGATTAGAAATGGATGCAAAGACAACGGGAATTGTTGCGTATTTAACCTGGATTGGCTTGGTGATTGCACTGGTTCTGGGGGATCGGGAGGGGGCAAAGTTTCACCTGAATCAAGCACTGGTTATCTGGCTGGCAGGACTTCTTGCGGTGATTCCGTGCATCGGCTGGATTTGGGGAATTTTTTGTTTCATCTGTGCGGTCATGGGATGCATTTCTGCTATCAATGGCGAGGAGAAAGAGGTTCCGCTGCTTGGAAGCATTAAACTTTTAAAATAATAATGAGGAGGCCGCGCAGCTGCGCGGCCTTTGCTTTTGAAGGGGGCTTATGGAAAAGATGACAGACCGGGAAGCATATCCAGCGGCTTGGGTGACACTGGCAATGCTATTAGGTATTTTCCTGTCCTGGAGGTATGTGCTGGGTGCACCTGCCATCAGTGGGTGCTGGATTTGGGAGCATCTTCACGTCTATTGCCCGGGCTGCGGAGGAACCAGAGCACTGATAGCTTTGGCTCACGGCCAACTACCGCTCGCCTTTTATTATCATCCGGCAGTTCCGGTGACAGCAGCTTTAGCGGCTGTATATCTGATGTCTCAAACGGTTTGGCGATTGCGTGGACAGCGTGGATGGGTCCTTCATTATAGCCCCAAGTGGCCGATTATGCTGGTGGGGCTGTTCCTTATGAATTGTGCGATACGAAATGTGCTATGGCTGGGATTTGCAATACCGATTTCATAGCAGTACAGAAAACGCAGAATGCCAGAGACAAACGAGGCACAGCCATCAGGCTGTACCTCGTTTAAAATTAGTTGTGATAAATGGGAAACTGCTGACAGAGGGTATTTACCGCACACCGGACGGTGTCGGCAGTACCTTCGAAATCTCGGGCAACCTCTCCCATCCATGTGGCAATCTTCCGCATCTCTGCCTCCTGAAAGCCGCGGGAAGTGACGGCAGGAGTGCCGACACGGATTCCACTGGTGACAAAGGGCTTTTCAGGGTCGTTGGGGATCGAATTTTTATTAACAGTAATGAAGACCTCGTCGAGGCGATGCTCAAATTCCTTGCCGGTGATACTGAAATTCCGAACATCTACCAGGCACAGATGGTTATCAGTACCGCCGGATACCAGACGGAATCCTTGCTCAACCAGCCCGTCAGCAAGGGCCTGGGCATTTTTGACAATCTGATGGGCATAGGTTTTAAATTCCGGTTTCAGTGCTTCCCCCAAACAGACAGCTTTGGCGGCAATAATGTGCATGAGTGGGCCGCCTTGCGTACCGGGAAAAACAGCGGAGTTGATTTTTTTATAAAGTGCTTCGTCATTGCAGAGAATCATACCTCCACGGGGGCCACGCAGAGTTTTATGAGTCGTGGTAGTTACCACATCTGCATAAGGAAAGGGGGAGGCATGGACGCCACCTGCAACCAGACCCGCGATATGGGCGATATCTACCATCAAATAGGCACCCACGGCGTCAGCCACTTCCCGGAACTTCACAAAATCAATGGTGCGCGGGTAGGCAGAGGCGCCGGCGAGAATTAACTTTGGCTTGCATGCCTTGGCAAGATCCATCAGCTTGTCGTAGTCAATGGTCTCGGTTTCGTCATCCACGCCATAGGGAACAATATGAAAATACTTTCCGGAGATATTGACAGGACTGCCGTGAGACAGGTGGCCGCCGTGGGCCAGACTCATACTCAAAACGGTGTCACCGGGCTGGAGAAGGGCAAAGAAAGCCGCCAGATTGGCATTGGCACCGGAGTGAGGCTGGACATTGGCATATTGACAGCCAAAGAGCTGGCAGGCGCGTTGACGGGCAATTTCCTCCACCACGTCGACTGCATAACAGCCGCCATAATAGCGCTTTCCGGGATAGCCCTCGGCATATTTGTTGGTTAGGCAGGTACCCATGGTCAGCATGACGGCCTCGCTGACGATATTTTCTGAGGCAATCAGCTCAATATTGCGGCATTCACGGGCATATTCCTCACGAATGGCCGCCCCCACCTCAGGGTCAAATTGGGAAATAAAATCCATAGTATCCTGAATCACAGCTGGGGCCCTCCTTTGTCATCAAGAAAAAATAATTGTTCAGTAAGTATGCCCGGTAAAAGGTCATAAAAAGCAAGGGCTCCGAAGATTAAGGTAATAACCTCCGAACCCTTTGTTTTCCAACTGAAAACACCTAATTTCTACCTTTAGCGTAGCAAATTTCCCCATTGCTGTCAAGACGAGGAAAGGTAATACCATTACAAAAAAGTAAAAGAAATTTCGACAGAATTTGACGCTTTTTCCAATCACTGGCCCCATGTTGCTCAGCCAAGCCTGGCCGGAGTGCCATCCTCATAAAGGCCAACCTCTGTCAGAACCCAGGGAACGGGGTAGTCGTGGGGTTCTACGGGAATTTCTTCTCGAATCAACTGTTCCCGACAAATCAAAACAGCACTGCTCCGATAGCCGGCAAGAAAACGATCGTAATACCCGAATCCGCGCCCCAGCCGCTGTCCTAAATGGTTGCAGGTCATGCAGGGGAGGATGGAAAAGTCCACTTCATCGACAGAGAGAAGCGGAGCTTCTGCCGGTGGCTCAAGAATGCCATAAGCACCTGGTACCAGATCGTCCAGACTGCAGATTTGCCGCAGCACCATGGTGCTGCGGTCAAGACAGGCGGGAAGGCAAAGGACTTTTTTTTGAGCCAGGGCATCCGCCAGGATGGGACGGGTGTCGATTTCACGGCTGGTGCCCACAAAGCAAAATACGGTTTCAGCCTGCTGGTATTCGGGCATGGCCAACAGATGGGCGACAATTTCCCGATCAGATTTTTGACGATACCGGGATGAAAGCTGTGTATTCAATGCGCGGATGGTTTTCCGCAGAGACTGTTTTTCCTCCTGCCTGGTCATGCCAAGGGATCCTCCTCATTTTCTAATTGTGTAGTGCCGAAGCAAATAGCACCAGTGCCATATTTCCCGCGGATGCGCTCCATGGCGGATTCCAGCTTTTCCTGCTTCTCGCGGTTGGGAGCCAATGCGGCGGTGAAGAGATTCATCTGCTCATATGCGTCCTCCGCTGGAAGCAGATGAATGGCAGTCACGGTCAGCATCCGAACGGGGAATGGCGGCTTCCATAGGGCAAAAACCAATTCGGTGGCAGCTGCTGCCAAGTCCCGGATTAGACAAGTGGGAGAAGAGAGCTGCTTTTGGCGGGAACGATCGTGAAATTCCGGATCCCGAACAGTTACATGGATTCCACAGGCATATAACCCGGCATGCCGCAGACGGCTGGCCACAGAATCTGCCAGAACCGCAATACTGTTGTGGACTTGTTCCGCAGTGGTAAGGTTTTCCGGGAATGTAGTCCCGTTGCCGATAGATTTTACAGGTTCCCGGTTTTCACGGGAGCGCACCGGTTCCCGATCTAGGCCATTGGCATATTCATGCAGTTGAAGTCCCATTTTTCCCATCAGGGAGGACAGCATGTCCTGCCGGCAGGCAGCCAGGGCGCCAATTGTGTCAATTCCGTATTGGTGCAGCAGTTTTTGAGCGGCTCCACCGACAAACAGCAAATCTCCTACCGGAAGGGGCCAGACAAGCTGCTTCCAGTTTTCCCGGGAAATGACCGTGGTTGCATCTGGCTTTTTATAGTCGCTTCCCAGCTTTGCAAAGACCTTGTTGAAAGAGACGCCCACAGAGAGGGTAAGCCCCATTTCACGTTTCACGCGCTCCCGCAGCTTGTCCGCCAGCGCTTTGGGATCACCGCCGAAAAGATGAATACTGCCGGTGACATCCAGCCAGCTTTCATCAATCCCAAAGGGCTCCACCAGATCCGTATACTGCTCATAAATTGCGTTCACCATGCGGGAATACTGTCGATACAAATCATGGTGGGGGGGAAGAAGCACCAGATCCGGACACTTTTTCTTCGCCTGCCAGATGGTCTCCGCTGTTTGAACGCCGAGCTTTTTGGCAGGTTCATTCTTTGCCAGAATAATACCGTGGCGGGAGGCGGGATCTCCACAGACAGCCACGGGAATTTTTCGCAAGTCCTCATGGGAGAGCATCTCTACAGAGGCGTAAAAACAATTTAAATCGCAATGTAAAATGATACGATCCATAGAGCATACCTCCTTTTCCAACCTATCATAGCGCATTTGGCTGTATTTGAAAAGAGTGGAACGGCGGCGTGGGCAAGCACGCCGCCGTTCCGAAGTAAAATGGATGAATTTTTCGCTTACAGAATCCCCATCAGCACCAGCGCCAATACCACAAAGGTGGCCAGCAGCGCCAGGGAAAACAGGATGAAACCGCTGTTGACTTTACGGCTTTGCTGCAGATCCGCCTGAGACTGGGGAACCAGCTTGGCTTTCCGCAATGCGATGACCACAGGCTTATAGAGCAGCAGAATCACGGCCATGTTCAACCCGCCCTTGACCAGGTTAAAGGGCAGGAATACAGTGGGCAGCATAGCGGCCACCATCTCCCGGGTAGCGCCGGGCATATACAGCGGTGTAATGAGATAGTTCCACAGCAGCATCACGGCAGTCAGCACTGCCACTCCTAAAGTCAAACCGATGATAGCGCCCTTTTTGGTATGGACCTTCTTATAGACGAAGGAGGCGGTGCAGCAGAACGCGCAGGTAGCCAGCACATTCATGATCCAGCCGATGATGCCGGTGTCGCTGACGGTGAACATCTCCACAGTGGCCACCACAATGGAGATCACAGCGGCAGACACGGGACCAAAGACGAAGCCGCCGATGCAGATGACCGTATCCTTCAGGTCCAGCTGAAGAAAGCCGGATACCTGAGGAAGCGCCTTGGAGAGGACCATCACCACATAGGCAATGGCGGTCAGCATCGCCAGGGAGGTAACGGTTTTGACATCCGTTTTGGAACGAACGCTGGCTTTGATGGCATTGGTATTGGGATCAGACATAAAAACAACACTCCTTTGTTTTGTTTGAAAACCCCTGGATCCGTTGTCTTCCCAGGTGAACAAACAACAAAGAAGTGCATCAAAAAAACGCACGTTTTGCCGTACCCATCTTCTTCCATCCAGACTGTAACTGTTGGTCCCGGAGTTTCACCGGGTCAGCGGACACGCTTGCGCGGCCGGTCGCGGACTTTACCGCCAGTGGGGAATCACACCCCGCCCTGAAGACAAACTATGCAGTTGTTCTCTGAAGATAGTATACGATAGCCCTTCCCAAAATGCAACCCCCAAATTTTGTTTCCGTTCTCTTTACAAAAGAGAACGGGTGTTCTATACTGAAAAAAGAACAGGAAAGAGGGGGACACCATGCGCGGAAGACAATCAGCTTGCTGCTTCACCGGGCATCGGCCTGGAAAATTGCCCTGGAAATACCAGGAGGACGATCCGCGCTGCCTTGCACTGAAGCAGAAAATGGCAGATGCAGTGGAAACGGCCTATGAAGAAGGCTACCGTCATTTTATCTGCGGAATGGCAATGGGATGCGACTTATACTTCTGCGCCTGTGTGCTTGAACTGCGGCGGCGGTTTCCGGATGTGACGGTGGAGGCGGCCATTCCTTGCCCAACCCAAGCGGATGCCTGGCCGGAGACACAAAGGCAGCGATATCTGCAAATGGTGGCTGACTGCGATTTTGAAACGCTGGTGTCAGAGCAGTACAGCCCATCCTGTATGCAGCGGCGGGATCGATATATGGTGGATCATGCCTCGCTGCTGATTGCCGCATTTGACGGATCTGCCGGCGGCACCCGCTATACGGTAGAGTATGCGATGCGCCGCGGGCTGGAGATTGTCGATCTGCCGATTCCGACGGAGCTGTGACGGCAAGGAATATGGTGCCCGGGACGGTGCTGTCAACAGGCGTATGGGCAGTATGCATGGTTTTAACCTAAGCGGAGTTTCACTGCAGGAAAGAAAGTGCACTGCCGCAATTCGCTGGCGTGCAAGGAGTGCAACTTCTGATTGCGAAGATGCTCAGGATAGTTTCTGGACGATGGATGCTGAATTTGATAGGATGGAACTATCAAATCAGGAGGAGATGACATTTGGAGAGAAGCTGCAGGGGTTGCGGCAAAAAGCGGGCCTGTCGCAGGATACGCTGGCGGAACAGCTGGAGGTGTCCCGGCAGGCGGTCTCCCGCTGGGAGCGGGATGAGACCATGCCGGAACCGGAAAAAATTGTTGCGCTGGCGGATCTGTTCGCTGTTACCACCGATTATCTGCTTCGCCGGACCGAACAGTGGGAAACGCCCCAACAGCCAAGCCGGGAGCGCAGGAGCGGACGTGATATCATGGACCGTCTTGGGTACCTGGCCAAAACGCGAGGCTATCTTCTGGGCTGGATACTGGTGGTCTGGGGTATTTTGGATTTGGTAGTATTGCTGCTGATGTGCCTTGGCATGACCGGGGTTGTGTCCGCTTTTTGGTGAAGGAGAGGCGTATGGTGAGTATGGATGCATTTGGACCGCTGATTGGAACCAGAGTGGGAGCACTGCTGCTGATTCCGGTTTTATATGCCATTTTGAAAATTGCGGCGGGGGCTCTGATTTTGCACTATGGCAAACAGTACGCGGACAGAGTAAAGGAGGATGAACAGTGAACCAGCTGTTTTGGGGATTTTTTTTCATTTTTGTGAATTTTAATTTGAATATCAATGCGCACACGCTCAACATTCTCCCGCCCTTTGTGGGGTATCTTTTCCTGTTACAGGGGATGAGGAGTTTGGAGACGGAAAGCGGGCTGTTTCAGACGCCCCGGCCCTTTGCTGTGGCGATGGCGGTCTATACCGGACTGGTGTGGCTGGGGGATCTGCTGGGGATACTCTCCAATGGAAGCTGGCTCGAAACAATACTTGGCGGGATTTCTGCTGCGGTCTCCCTCTATGTTTCCTGGTCTGTGATCCAAGGAGTCCGGGACATCGAGAAATGCCGGGGAACAGAATTGAATGGAGCAGCGATGCAGCGGGCTTGGGCGGTGCTCGCAGTGGCGGAGATTACTTGCTATGCCATGCTGTTCTTGGTCCCGGCCATGGCTGTGGTAGGGGCGGTTGCGTCTCTGGTTGGAATTATCATGATGCTGGTGGCGTTCTGGCGTGGAAAAAAACTGTATGAGCGGATCCCGCCTCTATCTGCACCGGGGCCGGAACTGTAAGGAAGTGAGTAAATATGCAGATGGTTCTGCCGTTTCGCAGAATGGCGGAAGCGGAGCCCTATATGGATGCCAAAGTGCTGGCATATCTCAATGAAGGGCAAATCGAGAGTTTTGAGAGTTTTGAGACGTTTGATATTGTGGCGTTCGACTGGTATGATGTGCACAGCGAACGGACGAAGAATGCACAGATGCTGCTGTATCTGGATCGGGAGGATCTGTTTATCTTCTGTGAGGACGATGCGGCTGAAGCCAAGGCGAGCGTGATTTTAAAAGAACTGACAGCAGAAGAACCAAGCGGAAATGAGCAGATGCTATATCGCTTTTTTGCCCGCCTGCTGAAGGGAGATATGGTTCACCTGGACTGGATGGAGGCGGAAATCAATGATGCAGAGGAGGGAGTACTCTCCGGTGTCCAGCCCAGCTATTTGAAAAAGATTACCGGATGGCGCGGAGAACTGCTGCGGCTGAAGCGGTATTATGAACAGCTGGACATGATTTTTGATGAAATGGCGGCTAACGACAATGGCCTTTTAAGCAGAGGAAGTGTCCAGCGGATGGTCATCCTAGGAAGGAGAACTGACCGATATCTGGATGCTGTCCAGAATCTGCGGGAGGCCGTATCTCAACTGCGGGAGGCCTATCAGTCCCAGCTGTCTATTCAGCAAAACGATTTGATGAAGCTCTTTACTGTGGTGACGGTTGTGTTTTTACCACTGACACTGTTGGCAGGCTGGTATGGAATGAACTTTGTGAATATGCCGGAGCTTACCTGGAAATACGGTTACCCGGCAGTGATTGGATTTAGCGCAGCAGTCGTAATTTGGCTGCTATGGTATTTCAAACGGAAAAAATGGCTGTAAAAAAAGCCGGACCGTATAACGGTCCGGCTTTTTAAGTGCGTTCATGGAGGCCGCGGCTGCTGCAGGAACCGCTGCAGCCAGCACAGTTACTGCTGCAGCCACAGCGGTGGTGGACACAGCTGCGCAGGGCAGCCATCAGCCAAAGGGTGAGGCCAATTAAAATCAAAAGCTCCAGCATCAGATGCCTCCTCAACCAAGTAATAGAACAAAGTGATACAGTAAGAAGGCAACCGCCCAGGCCACCATACACTGGCTGACAGCCACCCCGGCGGCCTTCCACCCCGAGTGCAACTCCCGCTTGACCGCCGAGATAGCGGCCACACAAGGGGTATACAGCAGAGTGAAGACCAAGAAACTAACGGCAGTAGCAGGGGTGAACAGACCGCTCAGGGCAGCACCGACATTGGCCGTGGAACCGGTAAGGATGCCCAGTGTGGAAATGACGGATTCCTTTGCGATGAAACCGGTAATCAGGGCAGTGGAAACACGCCAGTCGCCAAAGCCCAACGGCGCAAACAGCGGTGCGATCCAAGCACCCACTGTAGCCAGAAGGCTTTCAGCACTGTTATTTACCAAATTCAGCCTGGTGTCAAAGGTCTGCAGGAACCAAACAATAATGGTAGCCACAAAGATAATCGTAAAAGCCCGCGTCAGAAAATCCTTGGCCTTGTCCCAGCACAGCTGCCATACACTTTTGGCGGAGGGAAACCGGTAATTGGGCAGTTCCATGACAAAGGGAATCGGATTTCCACGGAAGAGCGTGGCGCCCAGAACCTTGGCGGCGATGATGCCAACCAAAATGCCGGTCAAATACAGGCCAATCATCACAAGCGCTTTGTAACGTGGGAAAAAGGCGGCAGTGAAGACCGCATAAATGGGGATCTTTGCAGAGCAGCTCATAAACGGGGTCAGAAGAATGGTCATTCGCCGATCTCGCTCCGAGGCCAGCGTCCGGGTGGACATAATCGCAGGTACAGAACAGCCGAAGCCCACCAGCATGGGAACAATGCTCCTGCCAGACAGCCCAATTTTCCGAAGCAGCTGATCCATGACAAAGGCCACACGCGCCATATAACCGGTGTCCTCCAAAATGGATAAAAAGAAGAAAAGGACCACAATAATGGGCAAAAAGCTCAATACACTGCCTACTCCCGCAAATACCCCGTCAATGACCAGACTGTGAACCACGGGATTCAGGCCATAGGCGGACAGCCCTGCATCCACAGCGGCGGTAAGAGTGTCAATTCCCATCGCCAAAAGGTCTGAGAGGAAAGCACCGAAGATATTAAAGGTCAGATAGAAAATGGCCAGCATCATGCCAAAAAACAGCGGGAGAGCCAGGTACTTGTTGGTAACGATGCGATCGATGGCTTCACTGCGGGCACGCTCCCTGGATTCACGGCATTTGACCACCGTATCCTGGCAGACCGATTCAATAAAGCAGTACCGCATATCTGCCAAAGCGGCATTCCGGTCCATACCGCACTCGGCTTCCATCTCCTGAACACTGTGCTCGATTAACTCCTTTTCATTTTGATCCAGTTCCAGTCTCTGATCAATGTCGGTGTCGCCCTCAATCAGCTTAGTGGCGGCAAAACGGACGGGAAGGCCGGCCATTTCCGCATGATCCTCAATCTGATGGACGACTGCATGAATGCAGCGGTGGACCGGGCCGGGCGAACAGAAATCATACACCGTTGGATAGACACGGTTTTTGGCTGTGGCCACAGCGATGCGGATTAATTCCTCCACGCCCTCATTTTTGACTGCAGAGATGGGGACAACCGGAATTCCAAGAGCTTTGCTCATGCCTTGCACATCGATGGTGCCGCCGTTGGCGGAAACCTCATCCATCATATTCAGGGCAAGAACCATGGGAATCCGCATTTCCATCAGCTGCAGCGTCAGGTAGAGATTGCGTTCAATATTGGTGGCGTCCACAATGTTGATCAGGCCGTCAGGGCGCTGGTTCAGAATAAAGTCCCGGGTGACAATTTCCTCCGGCGTATAGGGACGAATCGAATAAATGCCGGGCAGGTCCACCACAGTGCAGTCCTTCTGCCCGCGGATGGCCCCGGACTTTTGATCAACCGTGACGCCAGGGAAGTTTCCCACGTGCTGGTTAGAGCCGGTAAGCTGATTGAATAAGGTCGTTTTGCCGCAGTTTTGATTTCCAGCCAGTGCAAAGATCACGGTTCCTGTACCTCCACCTCAATATTCCGGGCGTCTTCCTTCCGCAACGAAAGAGAGTAGCCTCTTACCCGCAGTTCAATGGGGTCTCCCAGCGGCGCAATTTTTTCCACCTGAACAGTCGTTTTGGGGATAAGTCCCATGTCCAGTAAACGACAGCGCAGGGCACCTTTTCCACCGACGTTGGTAATCATTCCCTTTTGCCCCAATGGCAGCATATCCAGTGTCATCCGACAGCCCTCCTAAAAGTTAGCATCTTCTAACTATCGAAAGTTTACCACGGCTAACACTGCGCGTCAAATTAAAAAATAGACAAATTTTTGCGGGAAAATTGTAAGATATGGGTAGAAAAAAGCGGGACAGTCCATGGACTGCCCCGCCGGCGGAATTAATCTGCAAACATGGGAGAAGAAAGATACCGATCCCCGCTGTCCGGCAAAAGCACAACCAACGTTTTTCCAGCGTTTTCCGGGCGCTTGGCCACCTGGACGGCGGCCCAGAGTGCAGCGCCGGAGGAAATGCCTGCCAACACGCCTTCGTTTCGCGCCAACTCACGGCCAGTGGCAAACGCATCGTTATTTTGTACCGTCAGGATCTCGTCATAGATCGTTGTATCCAATACATCCGGCACAAAGCCTGCTCCAATTCCCTGAATTTTGTGGGAACCCGACTTTCCCTGGGATAGTACCGGAGAATCCGCAGGCTCAACGGCTACCACGTGCAGAGCGGGATTCTGTTCCTTCAGATATCCGCCGACGCCAGTAATGGTGCCGCCGGTGCCAATACCGGCCACAAAAATATCCATGTGGCCATCTGTATCCGCCCAGATTTCGGGTCCGGTTGTGGCCCGGTGTGCCGCAGGATTCACAGGATTGACAAACTGCCCGGGCATAAAGCTGCCGGGAGTATTGGCGGCCAACTCGCTGGCTTTGGCAATCGCGCCCTTCATGCCGAGCGCGCCGTCCGTCAACACCAGTTCCGCGCCATAGGCCCGCAGAAGGTTGCGCCGCTCCACACTCATGGTGTCGGGCATGGTAAGAACCGTTCGGTATCCTTTGGCTGCAGCAATGGCCGCCAGACCAATGCCGGTATTTCCAGAGGTGGGCTCGATAATGACGGCACCAGGCTGCAGCTTCCCGCTTTGCTCGGCCTCCTCAATGATTGCCAATGCAATCCGGTCTTTCACGCTTCCGGCAGGATTAAAGGCTTCCACTTTTGCCAACAGCTTTGCATGCAGGCCATAGTGACTTTCTAATTTTTTCAGTTCCAGAAGGGGGGTATGGCCGACGAGCTCTGTAATGTTTGTATAGAGATTCATGATACGCGTGCTCCTTTTTTCATTTAAAATATAGATGGAAAGAATTCGGCGTATCTGCAACAGCAATCCCGCACCGAGCGACGGCTGCGGCAGTAGTGGTGCAGATGGAAAACAGGCATTTGAATCTGCTCCTTAAAATATTGTATTCCTATAGATTAACTATGAATTAAGATAACACATCAAACAGAGAAATGCAAGATAAATTTTCAAAATTTACAAGCGGGTAAGAGGGGACACAGAGACTTGTCCCACGGGGTACGATATGCTATACTGCCGATGAGGTGATTTTTGATGTTGACATTCAACCATTTCAATTTTAATGTAACGGATTTGGAGAGGTCTCTGCGGTTCTACAAGGAAGCTCTCGGGCTGGAGCCTGTTGGAGAGAGAAAGGAAGCCGGAGATGGCAGTTTCATCATCGTATATCTGGGAGATGGAAAGACGGATTTCCGTCTGGAGCTGACATGGCTTCGGGAGCATCCACAAGCATACGACTTGGGCGAATGCGAGTTCCACTTGGCACTGCGGGCCGACGACTATGAGGCAATTCACAAAAAACATGCGGATATGGGCTGTATCTGCTATGAAAATCCGGCCATGGGGATTTACTTTATCACAGATCCAGATGGATACTGGATTGAAGTGATTCCAACCAGATAAAGAGCGGCTATGGCAAAAAGGGCCCTGATTCCGATTTTGTTGGCGCTGGTGCTATTGACTGGCTGCGGACAGAAGGAGGGATATGCCAAAGACGGATACGGGGAAGGCGGCATGGGCGATACCATGCACACGTATTTCTTCGACTACACCGTCAACAGTGCCGATACCCGCGATGAATTTGAGGGGTATACGCCTGTTCAGGAGGGCTATGTCCTGCTGGTGGCGGATGTGACAGTAAAGAATACGGGTACGTCAGGTATTGTCATGTATGATACGGACTTTCAGGTGCAATGGAACCAAAAAAGTGAATATGATGTACCAATCACTTACTATACTGACCATATCAGCGATGAACAGCTGCCGACGGAATATGAACTGGCAGCCGATGAGGAGCGAAGCGGCCTTCTGATTTTTGAGGTGCCTGCTGGAAAAAATGAATTCACCATCTCTTACCTGGAGCGATTTGAGGACGGTACTGACACGGGAGAGAAGGGGGATGCTTTTTGCGTTTCCTTCCAGGCGGCTCCCGAAATATAGAGGAACCCCCACCTGCTGTGCAGGTGGGGGTTCTTTTTACCAAACCAATGTCTGGAAATAATCCTCCACAGTCTCCGCTCTTCGAATCAGCTCCGTTGAGCCATCCTCCTTCAGCAGGATTTCAGCAGAGCGAAGTTTACCATTGTAATTGTACCCCATCGAAAAGCCATGGGCACCGGTATCATGAATCACCAACAGATCCCCGATATCGATTTTGGGAAGCATCCGGTCCACGGCGAACTTATCATTGTTTTCGCACAGGCCGCCCGCAATGTCATACTTGTGATCACAGGACTGATCTTCTTTGCCCATAACCGTAATATGATGATAAGCGCCGTACATAGCGGGCCGCATCAGGTTGCAGGCGCAGGCATCCACGCCGATATACTCTTTATAGATATGCTTTTCGTGGGTGGCGCGGGTCACCAGATGGCCATAGGGGGCCAGCATGAAGCGGCCCAATTCCGTGTACAAAGACACGTCATCCATTCCGGCGGGTACCAGAATTTCCTCATAGGCCTTCCGAACGCCCTCGCCAATGATGGCGATATCGTTGTCGGGCTGCTCCGGACGATAAGGAATTCCGATACCACCAGAGAGGTTAATAAAGGTGATATGGCAGCCGGTTTCATGTTTCAGATCCACTGCCAGTTGGAACAAAATACGGGCCAAGGTGGGATAATATTCGTTGGAGATGGTATTGGAGGCCAGGAAGGCGTGAATGCCGAATTCCTTGGCGCCCATAGCGGCCAGTCGGGTATATGCTTCCGCAATCTGGGCGCGGGTCATTCCGTACTTTGCATCGCCGGGGTTGTCCATGACCTGGAAACCCTCCCGTGTTTCGCCCAGAGTGAAAACGCCGCCCGGGTTATAGCGGCAGCAGATTTTTTCGGGAATACGGCCAATGGACTGCTCCAAAAAATCCACCAGGGTCAGGTCATCCAGATTGATGATGGCCCCCAGCTTGTCCGCCAATTGAAATTCTTCTGCCGGCGTATTGTTGGAAGAAAACATGATATTTTCTCCGGAGATATTGCAGCGCCCGGCCATCAAAAGCTCTGTCAGAGAGGAACAGTCACAGCCGCAGCCCTCCTCCTGCAGGATCTTCAAAATGGCAGGTGTGGGTGTGGCCTTTACAGCAAAATATTCCCGGTAGCCCGGATTCCAGGAAAAGGCGGCTTTCAGGCGGCGGGCATTTTCACGAATACCTTTTTCATCGTATAGATGGAACGGCGTGGGATACTGCGCCACAATTTTTTCCAGCTGTGCTTTGGTCACAAAGGGCGTTTTCATGAGAGAGAACCTCGAATCCTTCAGTGTGGAGCGGCACGCTTACTTTGCCGCAATTTAGAACCATTTTACGAGTTTATGGCGGCATATGTCAAGGAATTTGACAAAAAAGGGCGTATTATACGGAATTTTCAAAAAAGCGGAGGACATTTTGTCTGTTTTTTAATTTCAGCTGCCAATGAAAACGATCAAACCCTGCTTTTTCTCAGCGCTGCCAGTGAATGAAAACGCTGTTCTTCTGAAAAGACAACCCTTGTATTCAATGGAATCGTGTATTACAATAAGAATACAAATCAATTCCGCCGACGGCGGGAGAGGAGGCTGACAGATGCAGAGAGTACTCGTAAATGCTATGGGAGATCAATGTCCGCTTCCAGTGGTAAAGGCCACGCGGGCCCTGCGGGATATGAAGGAGCCTGGAGAACTGGAAGTACACGTGGACAATGAAATTGCGGTGGAGAACTTAAAAAGAATGGCGGCAGGAAACCATCTTTCCGTTCAGGTACAACAAAACGGCACGGCGGATTTCACTGTGGTCATGGCTGTGACAGAAATTTGCGGAGATCGCCCTATGGAAGAAGCTCCGCTTCCGTGTGCTCCGGTATCCCAAAAGGGCGGCAGTTTTGTGGTGGCTGTGGATACAGACATCATGGGGCGCGGCAATGAGGAACTTGGAAAGACCTTAATGAAAGGGTTCCTGTTTGCCGTCAGTCAGCTGCCGCAGCTGCCGGATACCGTATTATTCTATAACGGCGGCGCCAAATTGACGGTGGAGGGATCGGTTTCTCTGGAGGATTTGCGCAGCATGGAAGCCCGGGGAGTAAAAATCCTGACCTGCGGTACCTGTCTGAATTATTATGGCCTGACAGAGCAGCTGGCAGTCGGATCCGTTACCAATATGTATGAAATTGTGGAGACACTGGCTGGAGCCGCGAAGGTGGTTAAGCCGTGATCTACCTGGATAACGCTGCGACTACCCACCCAAAGCCGCCCGGTGTGGCAGCTGCTGTGGCGGCAGCTATGGACGGCTTTGGAAACTGCGGGCGGGGAGCCTACCAGGATGCGCTGTCAGCCGCCCGTGTGGTTTACGAAACCCGGGAACAGGCAGCTGAGCTGTTTGGCTGTTCCCGGCCGGATCATGTGGTATTTACGGCCAATATTACAGAGTCGCTGAATATCGCATTGTTTGGACTTTTGAATCCGGGAGATCATGTAATTTCCACGGATTTGGAGCATAATTCCGTCCTTCGGCCGCTGTACCGCCTGCAAAAAGCGGGAACAGCTGTTGATTTTGTCCCGGCGGACAGCAATGGTCAAATTGACTATGAGGATTTCACACGGCTTCTCCGGCCTCAGACAAGGGCGGTGGTCTGTACTCACGCCTCTAACGTCACGGGAGATTTGACGGATCTTGATAAAATCGGATCCTTCTGCCGCTCCCATGGCTTGCTGTTCATTTTGGATACGGCCCAGACGGCCGGTGTGTTTCCAATTGATATGGAACGGCAGCAGATTGATGTGGTGTGTTTTACGGGGCACAAGGGTCTTATGGGGCCGCAGGGCACCGGAGGAATCTGCCTTCGGGAACATGTGGAAATCCGCCCCTGGAAGACAGGCGGGACAGGGGTCCAAAGCTTTTTGGAAGACCAGCCGATGGAGTATCCGACCCGATTGGAGGCCGGTACACTGAACAGCCACGGGATTGCCGGCCTCCATGCGGCGCTGGCCTTTCTGAAGGAAACTGGATTGGAGACCATTCACCGGCGGGAGGATGCCATGGCCAGGCGGTTTTATGAGGCGGTTCGGAAGCTTCCAGGTGTCAGAGTTTACGGGAATTTCACAGCGCAGGAGCGAGCCGCGGTTGTCTCATTGAATATTGCGGACCTGGATGCGGCGGATGTATCAGATGAGCTGGGGGAGAGATTTCAGATTGCCACCCGTCCCGGAGCTCACTGTGCACCCAGAATGCACCGGGCACTTGGGACTGAGCGGCAGGGCATCGTCCGCTTCTCCTGGTCGTACTTCAACAGCGAGGAAGAAACCGATCTGGCGGCGGAAGCTGTGCGGATTCTGGCGGCGGAGGCACGGTAGCATGCGGGAGAAGACAGAAAAATTCGTGGTGACCTTCCGGACAACCGCCGGGGCCATAGCAATGGAACGCGCCTGCCATGCAGCGGATGTTCCCGGCAGGCTGATTCCGGTTCCCAGAAGCATCACCGCGGGATGCGGCATGTGCTGGGCGGCGCCGCCCGAGGCCCGGGCGGAGGTTGAGGAGTTGATTGTGCACGAACGCTTGGATGTGGACGGATTATATGCTATACTCCTGTGAGAGGTGATGAGCATGGCCACCAACTGTGAAGAGTGCGTGTATTATGACTATGATGCGGAAGCGGATGTATACAGCTGTACCATGGATCTGGACGAGGATGAAATGGAACGGTTCCTCCGCAGTGCCAATCAGGCATGTCCCTTTTATCGCCGGGGAGATGACTATAAGACCGCCGGACGGCAGTGAGGGAGCGAAGGATGGAACTGGTAGACTTGTATGATGAGAACCGTGTGCCCCTGGGACGGACAGCGGAGCGATATGGGAAAAAAGGTGCTGGAGAGTACCGCATTGTAGTCCATATCTGTGTATTTGACCGGGAAGGCCGCATGCTGATTCAGCAGCGGGCACCGGAGAAACGCATCTGGCCAAACCGGTGGGATGTGGCGGCGGCGGGCGGTGTGGATGCCGGGGAAACCAGCCACCAGGCGGCGGAACGGGAGTTTCGGGAGGAGCTTGGAATTGCGTTGGATCTGCAAGGCCTGCGGCCATCGATATCCGTGAATTTTGAGGCAGGGTTTGACGACTTCTTTATCGTGGTGCGGGATTTAAAGCTTGCAGATTTGAAACTCCAGCAAGAAGAGGTTGCTCAAGTCCGCTGGGTGACGCTGGAGGAGGCAGAGAGCATGGTGTCCAATGGAGAATTCATTCCCTATCCGGACGGGTTCCTGCGATTTCTGTATGAGATGCGTGGGAGCTTTGGATTCCCAACCAAATAAATCAGCGCCGGAAGATATCTTCCGGCGTTGCGCTTCATTTGGCGCAAATTACCTTAAAATGTGGCGCAAAGCTGATCGCGATTACGGACAAGGCTGCCTCCCCACCGGCATCCGGCGAGGATGTTGTCTTAACAATTAGTACCAATAACATGTGTTTTAATAATTCCCATGTCATTACGCAGTTTTACTCCGGACTCATCACGTACAGCGTCATTCAACGGGTGGGTACGGATGCCGTGGAGACAGGACAAAAGCATTTGGACGGAATAACCGGCACCAGGAAATTCTATTAATCGTATTTTTGCGCGGTGTTGCCTTAAAGCTGCTGGACGCATGGATGAAAAAGCGCCAACGCAGTCAGGAGAGATATGCTGCATTTCCGCAGTCTGATGAACGACTACCATCTGAGAGATTTGAGCAGCAAAATCAAGTCTGTGCTTTACTCCAAAATGAAAAGCGGCCAGTATATCGCCTCATACGCGCCCTACGGGTATCGCAAAAGCGACGAGGATAAACACAGGCTTGTCATTGACGAAGAAGCTACCGCCATCGTGCGCCGGATGTTCGATATGCGGTGCTCCGGCATTACCTACGGCAAGATCGCCGCTACACTGACTAACGATGGAATTCTTTCTCCGCGCTGGTATTGGGCGGTACATTACGGCAACGGCTCCTGCAAATACGCAAAATTGTGGATGTATACCACCGTAAAGAACATTCTGTGCAGCGAAATCTATTGCGGTAATCTGATTCAAAACAAAATCGGACACCGTTCATACAAGGATGGCACAATGGTTTGCAAGCCGGAAACTGAATGGGTTCGCCACGAAGATGCGCATGAGGCGATTGTTTCCCGTGAGGTATGGAATGCCGTTTAGGAGATCAACCGCCTGGCAAGCCTCCGCACTGTCGATAATAGGCCGCCAAAGCCGTGCATGTTCTCCGGCAAACTGATATGCGCCAGTTGCGGTGCAGCGCTGGGTGCAAACCGCGAGACACAGCGGAGAAAGAATGGCGAAGTCAAAAAATATATTTCCTATTTCTGCTCACGCTACACCGGCTCCGGGCGAAGTGCCTGTTCATGGCACAGAATCTATGAAATGACGCTCTCCGAGCTGGTATTGCGTGAAATCCGCGAATACTCCGAAATGCTGGAGCCTGACAAAAACACCCTGTTGGACAAGCTGAAAAAGCAGGTCATGGCAGATGACAATGGGCGTCAGGAGGATACCCGCCAGGAAATCTCCAGACTGCGCCGCCGCATACAGGAGCTGGAGCGCATGACAGCCAGGCTCTACGAGGATAAGGTCAGCGGTGCGATCAAGGAATCGACATTCGCCATTCTGATAGAAAAAACGAACAGGAGCGTATTCAAAAGGCGGAGCGCCTTGAAACGCTGTTGTCCGAGGTGGAGCGGCATGAACAGGAGGATGAAAATATTCAAAGCTGGGTGTTGGTCATACGAAAGCACCTACACATCCGCGAGCTTGAACGCGAGACAGTGGATGAGCTGATCGACCACATTGAGGTCGGAGAACGCGCCATCGTTTATGGCGCAAGGCATCAGGACATCAAGGTTTTCTACCGCTTTATCGGTCATATCTGAAAGGAGAGCAATTTGGTGTAAATGAACAGATAGTAAGCACATTCCCACGCAGAAATGAAAGCGATTTGCAGTCAGGTTGCTCTGACCTGGCGATTTTGAGAGGTTTGAAAACCCCTTCTCATACGATGTGTGTTCTTGAACAGGTTCTTGAAGGGCATCAGGTCGTTGCTCTCGCTGCTGTCGGTGTCCACGTTGCCGTTGATGGCGATGTAGCGGACGCCGAACATGGGGAATCGCTCCTCGATGTACAAGCCGGTGTGGAGCTGGTTTCGCCCGAGACGGGATAAACCAGATCCGCTGTTTGGGCAGGCTGGCAAGGGAACTGGGTGCCGATTATATCGATATCGTCTCGGCCGATTGATTCAAAACCGGGTTCGGCAATATTGCCGAACCCGGTTTTGCCAAAGGTCCTTTTTTCTGTGTTTGCCTTAACGGGTCTGACAATTTTGTCAGACCCGTTTTTGGTTCTAACTTTCCGGCAATCGTGCCAAAAAGTTCCGCCTACAGGCGGCATTGGGGACTGGGATTTCCCCAGCAAGCGCATTTTGACATCAAAATGTTATGCTTGTGACAATAAGAACGAGCTAGGTATCAACTGTACGTCCTGTCTGGAGATGGTCGGTAGCGTTGTACTGTATACCACTTCCGAAATATCCTCCAGCGTGACGTACTGACCGGTCTGTGTTGCGATGGGGTAACTCAGGAGAGAAGTGATATTTGTCATCGGCATACTCCAGTACTACATCACATTCCTCGTCTTCGTAATCAATGGTAGTCCTGGATTTCATACCAGCCCTGCGTGCGGATGGTGGAAGGAGGATTCTCTTAACCGTCAATGACGTTCTGCTCCAGAGCGGAAAAGACCTCGGTCATGGTCATGGGGCCACCGCACAGCCTAGGCATTCGCCGATTTTCACCATGACTTCCAGGGTGGGTATCCGCAGCTTCAGGTCCTTGAGATCGGCCAGGCTTTCCACCTTGCGGTTGAGTGTCATGACCCGGAATCCGTCGGGAACAATGCCGTTGACCGTAAGCCGAGGGAGGTCACGTCACCGATGAGCTGCTGGCCGCAGTCCTGCTCATAGAGCGCTTCCCGGGCCTGGTCAAAGGCGGACAACAGGAAGGGCAGCCGGAATGTGGCGACGGAGGGAATCCGCTCCTGGAAGATGGTACCCACGACAGCCATTTCATAGGTGTTGTTGCGCAGTCACAAAGCAAACAATTTCGGACATTTTTTGCGGATATCCATTGTTCCGTTCCCAGCGGCTTGCTATAATAAAACGTTAAATTTCCACCTGACTGAAAAAATTTTCTTTAAATCCAGAAAATTTCTTGTTTTTTTGCGCGTTTGATTTTTGAGGTTGAAAAAAACCTGCGTTTCAAAGCAAATGGTTTCAAAATATTTCTAACATAATAGATATTCGAAAATCAGACAGTTTGCCTGGGCAAACAGGCTCCGAAGAGCCGGGAAGGAGCATTCCATGAAACAAAAGATCGGTACAGCCATTCTCAATAGCAACCAGACCTTAAATCGGCAGATTATCCACATTGATGCTCCCAATATACGGCTGTATGTCTATTGGATCTTTTTACGGTCCGGACACAGTGAGAGCCTGCTTTCGGAACGCAATAAGCACTCTTTTTACGAGCTGCAGCCGATGCAGGAAGGGTTCATCCGTCAGACGGCGGAGACGGGATGAACCGCGCAGCAATACACAGTGGAAGCGGGGCAATTCATAATTGTTCTGCCTAACCGATATCATCAGGTGGGCGAGGCATCTGAGATGGGAGTGCGCTTCAGCGCTGCATTTCAAATTGGGAGCACGGCCCCTTATGCGCTGGCTGCGCTGGAAGAGATCCACCGTACCGCTGTCTTTACTGCGCTGGAGAGCGCGGGAGCCTATATTCAACTGATGAAGCAGGTTTCCGGAGGGAGCGCCCCCTGGGCTTCCCGAGAAATCTCCAATCAGCTGCAGTGCCGGCTACTGCAGCTGATGGCAGCTGTTCTGGCAGTGATCGCGCCGATTACCCAGCGGGATATGAAGCCGGGACGTTCCGCCCGGATGGTGCGAGAGGTACAGAAGTTCATCGCGGAACACATTGCCGACGGAATCACGGTGGAGGATGTTGCGGCCAGTCTGGGACGCAGATCCAGGCAGCTCAACTGGATTTGTCGCAGCCAATCCGGTAAGACCCGGAATCAACTTATTGGCGCGGAGAAGATCAATTACATCAAAGAATTGATCGGCACGTCCAGTCTGTCGTTTGTGGAGATTGCGTCGATGTCCGTTTTTTCCAGCGAATATGCCTTGAACCGCTTTTTCAAATATGCAGAAGGGTACACCTTGGGGCAGCATCGCCGGCTTGCCACACTGTCCTGACAAGAGCAGAATGATGCGGGGATAGGTCAATCTGTGTTGTCCCTGGAGCCTGTAAAATCTGCAGAAAACTGCCCCGCCTGTTTTTGGGCGGGCCAGTTTTCGGATCAAGAGAAGGTGCGCTGGCATGGGCGGCGCGAAGGCGTGCGCGCTATGCTCCACTTTTGTGGTGAGAGGGTCAGGGCCGTGGGATCTGCTTTTCCGTGGTAACCAAGGCAACCCCGATGCAGTTGATGATGAGGCTGGCGAACACATGGCCGGAATTCAGAGGGTCCCCTAGCATGATGGCAGAGCTGAACACACCCAGTACCGGGGAGAGCAGGGAGAAGATCATGATTTTGCTCAGCGGATTGTACTTGTAGAGCTGATTGGAAAAAATGAGGGCCGCACCGCTGGTTAGAATCAAAACCGCGGTGGGAAGTGCGGCAGAACGCCCGGAATCAAACGAGAGCGCCCCATTTCCGCATACTCCGATGACAATCAACAGGGTTCCGCTGATGACAGACTGCCAGCCTCCTACCCAAATGGCGCTGCGGCCCCGGGAAATGATTTTGACATAGGCGGCGCCAAAGGAGCCGGAAACCTGGCCCAGCAGCAGTAAAAGCGCTCCGAAAAGGGAGGTGGTCACACCGCCATGGAGATCTTCCCAGTTGAGGATTACTACGGCCACAACACCCAGAATGCAGCCCAGAACTTTGTGGGGGGTCAGGGCATCTTCCTTGAACAACAGGGCGGAAATCAGAATTCCGCAAAAAGCGCCTGCACTGGAAAGAATGGATGTCTGGATACCGGAGGAGAAGGCGGCGCCGAAGTTGAAGAAGAGATATTGTGCTACGCCCATAATCAGCCCCAGTTTCGTAAGCTGCCAAAAGTCCGCAAGACTTTCCGGCAAGAGGCGTTGGCCGCGAAAAACATGGTAAGCAAGACCAATGATGCCGGCGCCGCACAGACGGAGCCCTGCAAAATGGATGACTTCAAAAACATCTTCACCGGACACGCCAAACCCTGCATAGCTCATTTTGGTCAGGGGGCCGGAGATGGCCCAGAAGAACTGTACGATGATGATAAATGCATAAACGGATACTCCGCCGGCGTAGAGCGCTTTTTCCCGTTCTTCCCGGAGGTGGACTGTGTTGTTCATTTATCAATGCCCCCTGTTATTTGTAATCATAGAGCACTGCATTGAGCAGAAAGTGCAGTGCGAAATCTACGAAGAAAAATGCATCTCTTTAAATCCGTTTAAATCAAAAAGAATCAAAAAATTCAGGCAATTGCCTGGATTTCCCTGTAAAGCCTTGATTTTTCTGCCTTACTCTGATATAACATAGATATGAGTTTTCCTTGATGCGATTTACGAGAATGAATAAAGGCTGGTAAAAAAATGATTCGTGCCGAACGCATTGAAAAGATCAAAAGTCTTGCAAAAGGGCGAGAAATTATTACTTGGGAAGAGCTTCAAGACTGCTTGGGGGTATCGAAGGCTACGGTACAGCGCGACGCAAACATTTTGTGTAGTGCCAGTGTTTTGAGGAAGACTCGGGGCGGGGTAATTTTCATTCAGGAGCCCGATGCCCACGAGCTCTCCAACACCGCCCGGGAAGTTACCAATAAAGAGGCCAAGCGAAGAATTGCGACGGCAGCGCTGGAGTTTGTGCCCCGGGATTCGTTTGCGATGATGGATTCCGGGTCCACGGTGCTGGAGCTGGCGCGGCAGATCCCGCCGGAGACTCCCATGACCGCCATCACATATTCCCTGTCCACTGCGATTGCGTTGGACAGCAAACCCAATATTGAGATTTACTTTACCGGCGGAAAGCTCCGGAAGGATTTTATGGCCTGCCACGGCTACTTTGCCGAGAATATGCTGGGCCAGTTTCACGCCAGTGTCTGCTTTTTGGGTGCTGATGCGGTCAGTGTGGAAAACGGCATCAGCGAGCACAACATGTACGATGTACGGCTTAAGCAGATTATGATTGAAAACTCTGCCACGGTGGTTTTATTGGTGGATCATTCCAAATTTACCAACAGTGCCTTTATTCATGTGGCACCGTTGGAACAGGTGGATGTCCTGATTACGGATGCGAATCTGGACCGGGCAACGATGCAGGAGCTTTCCAAACGGAAGGTGGAGGTTATTCAGGTCCCCGGTGATGCGTGAGTGCTGCTGATTTTGCAGAAAAGCGGCACGCAAAAAAAGAATCGATGAAAAGAAAAGACGCCTTGGGTTGGAATCCCAAGGCGTCTTTGGAGTTTTACATGTCCTTGGTTTCTTCGGCCTGGAGGGCTTCACCAGATCCGTCGCTCAGAGGCTGGGCGTTGAGGGCCGTGGTCATCATTTCCATCTGGGTGTCGTGATCCAGGGTGGCGATGACAGCGTTGATCTTGTCCTTGAGTTCCGTGTTGCCCTTGGCAATGGGGATACCGGCGCACAGAGCGGAGAGTTCCACGTCAAAGCCCTTGCCCTCGTCAAAGGTAACCCAGGTCAGGTCGGGGTTGGACAGGCAGGCGGACTGGGCCTCAGACAGACCCGTGATGATGCCGTCGACCTTGCCAGATCCGACTGCAACAAACAGCTCTGGCAGACCGCTCAGGCAGGGCTCAGCCTGCACGTTGGGAATCTGCTGCACCAGAGGCTCCCAGATGGTGGCGATCTGCGTGGTGATCTTCGCACCGTCGAAGTCCTCCAGAGAGGTGGCATTGACATAGGGGCTGTCCTTCCGCACGACCATGATGCAGCCGTTATTCCAGTAATAATCGGAGAAGTCCACGGACTGGAGACGCTCCTCGGTCACACCCAGGGTGGAGATGCAGCAGTCCAGCTTGCCGGAGACAACGCCGGGAATCAGGCCGTCCCAGTCGGTCTTGATGATCTTGAGATCCCAGCTGTAGGTATCGCAGATCATGCGGGCAATCTGCACGTCGTAGCCGCAGACATACTGATTGGTGCCGTCGATGGGCCATGCGCCGTTGGAGTCATCGTCCTGAGTCCAGCCGAAGGGGGCCGCACTACAGTTCATGCCGACGCGGAGCACGTAGCCCTCGCCGTAGGTTTCTTCGGTGCTGGTTGCATCACCGCCGTCGTCAGACGGAGTGGTGTCATCCTGTTGCTTGCTGCCGCCGCAGGCGGTCAGGCCAACCAGCGTGAGGGTTGCCAGCAGTGCTGCCAAGAGTCTTTTCACGTTTTTCATACTGTCCTCCCAAAAAATGATGATATTAGCTCCTGTGGGATCCACAGGAAAAGCTACTGGAGTTGTGTCCCGGCTAAGTCCGGGAGTGGATGGCCATGCAGTCTTACGGAAGCTGGTGCATCAGATTCCGGGTGCGCTGGTAGAGAGCTTCGTACAGATCCAGATACTTCTGATACAGGGCATGGCGCTGAGGGTCCGGAATCACCGGCCGGCTCAAGGGCATGGCCCACTTGAGAGCCGGGAAGTCCGGAAGAATCCCGCATCCGATGGCGGCCATACAGGCGTCACCGTAACTGGCGGTCTGCCAGTCCTGCGCGACCTGCACCGGCATGCCGATGACATCTGCTGCAATCTGCATCCAGACCGGATTCTTGGTGCCGCCGCCGGCAATGATCACCCGGGCCGGCGTCAGGCCGTGATTTTGAAACAGCCGCATATGGGACCCCAGAGAGTAGGCAACGGCTTCCAATGCTGCACGGTTAATTTCCTTGCGGGTATGGCTGCCGGAAAGACCAAACATCACGCCTTTTGCATCCGGGTCATTGATGGGGCTGCGCTCTCCGTAGAAATACGGCAACATAATCAGACCGTTGCTGCCTGGAGGAACCTGTGCTGCCTCTTGCACCATAACGGAATAGGCATCCGGACCGCCGCTCTGGGCGGCCTGAACCTCCTGGGCATAGTAGAGATCCCGTACCCATTTGGTCAGGGTTCCGGCGCAGTTGGTTCCGCCGGTGGCGGCATAGCTGCCGGGAATGGTAAAGGGATAGCTGCCGGGGAAGTAATCGGCTGCGCAGGCATCCATCTGGCCCTCCAGGCAATAGATGTAAAACATGGTGGACCCGAACTGGACAAACAGGGTCCCCGGGAATACAAGTCCGCCAGCAATGGATTCCGCGGTGGAATCTCCCGTGCCGACAATGACAGGGGTCCCCTCCAGAAGTCCGCATGCCGCCGCTGCCTCGGCGGTAACGCCGCCGGCAATATCGGTCACATTGCCGATGGCGGCCACCTGATCGGCCCGGCAGAAGCGGGGGCCGTCCACCTCGTTGTATGTTCCGTCCTGCCGGTAGATCGGACGGAAAGCCGCCTTGGCCAGATAACTGTCGATGGTGAACTTTCCGGTGAGCTTTGCAGTGAGGTACGAAGAACCCGTCAGGAATTGATACGTGTTGGCATAGACCTCCGGCTCATTGTCCTTGATCCAGAGTATCTTGGTGGCAATGTCGTCCGACCGGGGGATATGGCCGAACATGGCACTCGCGCCGTCTTCGCCCAGCTCCCGAATGAGCGCTTCGATCTGGGGGCCGGAGCGTGCATCAATTCCATAAAGAATGGCCTTGCGCAGGGGGCGGCACGATTTGTCCACTGGGATGCAGTCGCAGCCCATGACGCTGGTTCCCACTCCTGCGATTTGTTCCGGTTCCACGCCGGCCTGATCCATCAGGCCGCGGCAGATCTTGCAAAAATCGGACCACCAGATCTCCGCATCCATCTCAAAATAATTAGGCTGCGGGTTCTCCATGGCGTGGGGAACAGAAAAACTGGCGATGGGGCGGAAGCTCCCGTCGATCAGAACGCCCTTGGATTCGTTTGTACCAATGTCCACGCCAAGGAGCAGCTTGTCTTTCAATGCACTCATATTGATTCCTGCCTTTTGCTTGCGGGGCGCTTATCGCCGGGCGATTTCCATAAAGGACTTTACCTTCTCCAAGTCTACCCGGCCGTCAGGACCCTTCAGGGCAGTACCCACGCAGGCACCATCTGCGATCTGCAAAATCTGCTCGATGGTATCATGGCGGCAGCCGGTGTTGCAGAAGACGGGAACGTTCTTTTTCTTTGCCAGGGAACACACTTCTTCCAGATATCCCATGCTGGTCTCCTGACCGGCTCCGGGGCCGGATACGCACAGGCCGCCCATGAAGCCGCCCTGGCAGAGCTCGTTCATGAGGGCTTCCGTGGTCTGGTCGCCCAGGCGGGCGTCGCCTTCGGGATTGAACTTGCACAAGAGCTGAATCTCCGGATGGCCCAGCGTATATTTAAGACGGACCATATCGCCGTAGTTGACGCTGTGCAGGCCGTATGCACCGGTATACGCGCCGCCGAAAGCGCTGCGCCCGAAGGATGCACCCAAGGCGGCTGCCATCTTAATGGTTTCTTCCGGATTGTAAACAACGTTTACGCCAAAGGGAACGCGGATATTCTTTTTCAGAGAGCCGATGACGGCTGCCATGGCCATCAGAGTGACCGTGCTGGTGTGCGGGGTGATGGGAAAGCAATATTCGTTGGCGATCAGAATGCCGTCCACGCCGCCGTCCTGCAGTGCTTTGAGGTCTGCCGCCGCATGCTCCATGATGGTGTCCAGAGAACCGCAGAATGCAGGCTCGCCGGGCAGAGCGTCCAGGTGCAGCAATGCGATAATAGGTTTATCGGTACCAAACAGATTTTTCGTCCACATGGGTGTCATCTCCTAAATGTTGTTCCCTGACCGGGGGATAAGCCGTGATCCGGCCTTTGCGATTACATATAGTTCTGCAAGATGCGGTAGGATTGTGCATCTGCTGCTGCCGGATCGTCATAGTACCGGCCGTCGGTGATTTCCTGCGTCAGAGCACCGTGGTAATGGTTGGCCGCAATGGCTGCCAAATAGCCCTCCAAGGAGCAGTTCCCGTCTCCCCAAGCCAGATGAAAATAGGGCGTTCCATCCACAAAGTGCATATGTGCGATCTCACTACCGAAGGCAGCAAACCATTCCTCCATCGTCTCGCCCGCCACCGCCATGGCGCAGGTGTCGATCATGGGTTTGATATTGCCGCAGCTTAGCTCTCGCAGGTATTGCTGCAGTGTGGGCAGACTGTTGACCAAGTTGGACTCCGCGGCCCGCAGGCTCTCCATCACCAGGGTAATGCCCAAGGACTCGGCCTCCTGACAGTACCAGGCCATGAAATCCAGGCTGCGCTTCCAAGCTTCTTCCCGGGACTCGTCCAGCAGGCCCCAGCCGGAGTGGCATGCCACCTGGGGGCAGTCCAGATCCGCTGCTAGTTCCAGAGCATGACGGAAATATCGCCTGCATTGGGCGATGGTTTCCCGGCCGGCTGCTGCGTATTGCCAGGGGCCCATGCAGTTGTCCGGTGTCACGCAGATCACACGCATCCCGGAGTTTCGAATGGTTTGGATCAGGGGGCTGCGCTTGGCAATGCCCTCTGCGGTCATTTGAACGTGAGGGGCGGCACAAAAGAGCTCGATGCTCTGATATCCGGCCCGTTTCTGCGCCTCCAGCATGTAGGAAAGAGAGTGGTAATGGTAGTGGATGCCCATGGCTGCCGGCTGTTCCGGAGAAAGGACTGCTTGCGCCATTTGCGTGCCTCCTTTTGTATGGAAAACCATTAGATTGGGAAGGGAATGTTATCCCTGGCGGTACCGGCTGAGGAACTCCTTGGTCCGGGCCTGCTGGGGATGATTGAATACCTGGTCGGGAGTACCCTGTTCCAGGATAATGCCGGCGTCCATGAAGACCACACGGCTGGAAATCTCCTTGGCAAACATCATCTCGTGGGTGACGATGACCATGGTGATGCCGGATTCCGCCAGAGAGCGGATGACTTCCAGCACCTCGCCCACCATCTCCGGATCCAGTGCGGAGGTGGGCTCATCAAACAAAATCAGGTCCGGCTGCATGCACAGGGCCCGGGCAATGGCGACACGCTGCTTCTGGCCGCCGGACAGCTGAGACGGCCTGGCATTGCGGTAGGCGCTCATGCCCACCACCTTGAGATATTTCCGTGCCAGGGCCGCGGCTTCTGCCTTGCTCTTCTTGCTGACTAGCTGGGCGCCGATCATGCAGTTTTTCAGGGCGCTCATATTGGCGAAGAGATTGAAAGACTGAAACACCATGCCCACGCGGGAACGGAACCGGTTTTTATCCTTGGGGCGGTAAGACACGGGGCTTCCCTCGAAGATGATCTCGCCGCCGCTGGGCGTTTCCAGCATGTTGATGCAGCGCAACAGCGTGGATTTTCCAGAGCCGGAGGACCCGATCACGCTGATGACTTCGCCCTTTTGCACCTCAAAATCAATGTCCTTAAGGACCTGATGGGTACCGAAGCTTTTTTCCAAATGCTTGATCTGCAGGATTGCTTCACTCATGACTGCGCGACCTCCACTTCATTTTCATCGTCCAAAGTCAGCTCATAGTTACGGGATCCCTCCAGCAGACGGCCCAGAAGATGTAGCAAGCGCGACATGGTGAAGGTCAGAATAAAATAGATGGCGCAGATGATGAGATAGGTTTCAAAGAACTTGAAATAGGTGCCTGCAATGCTCTTTGCGGCAAAGTACAACTCCGTAACGGCAATGACATTGAGCACTGAAGTATCCTTGATGGCGGAGATAAAGGTGTTGCCGATCTGCGGAATGAGGTTTTTGAAAGCCTGAGGCATAATCACGTAAAGCATGATCTGGCCGTAGCTCATGCCGACGGCCTGGCCGCCTTCAAGCTGACCGGGATCAATGCCGCCGATGGCGCCGCGAACAGATTCGGACATGTATGCGCCGATGTTCAGGGACAGCACCAATACACCTGCAGAAAAAGAGGGAATGTCCAGACCCCAAAGAGACATGGTGCCGTAGTACACGACGGTGGCTTGCACCATCATGGGAGTACCCCGGAAGATCTCAACGTAAATGGCCAGAACGGCTTTTACCAAAGCGGTCAGGCCCCGGGAGATGGGAGAAGCACCGGGATCTACCACAACGCTGCGGACAACACCCACTGCAAAGCCGATCAGGCATCCCCAAATGGTGCCGATGACGGCCAACTCCAGTGTGACGCCCAGACCGCGCAGGAAGTCTATGTAATACCGCTCTACGAGAAACATCACCCATCCGAAAAAGGTTGTTGGCAAATCCATGTTGATACGCTCCCCTCAAGTTGTGTATTCCTGAAATGGAATTTATACGCGGCGGTTCGCTGCGCGTTTGACAGAGATCTGACTTGCATACTTCTGCGAAGAGACAAGCAGAATATCTCACTAAATAAATCAATTTAAATCATTTTTTTAACATATTACACCAAGTTCACATAGTTGTCAATGCTATCTAGCGTAAAAAACATAAAACGAAACAAAATGGTTCAAAATAGAAAACGACGTGAATGAAAATGAACGAAGACTACAAACACTTGAATTTGTTGGATCAAAGCTTAAAAAAATCACAAAAAAGGAGAAATGTTAAAATGTAAACTTATCTAAAAAAGGTGGGCACATGAAAAACAACCATGTGCCCACCTTTTTTGCTAAAATTAGGTTGGAGGTGGTCAGTTTGAGAAAGGGTCAGAAGAGGCGTATATGGACTTCGGAGCAGAAATCAGAAATCGTACACAAGCATCTGGATGATCATATTTCAGTAAGAACGCTGGAAAGAGAATACCAAGCAGACAGAAGTATGATCTGCCGCTGGGTAAAGAATTTCCTCGCCGAAGGAAAAAGCTCATTTGTATACAAAGGCCATCCTAGCAATCCATTTGCGGCACTACATTCCAGTAAGCATCTTTCTGAAATGGAACAGTTGCGACTTATGGTTGCAAAACTGGAAATCGAAAATGAGCGGTTAAAAAAGGATACTTGGTGGAAGGAGTTGGTGCAAACAAGGAGTTCATTGCTGGAAACGCAAAGAATACGAGGTCATCGAAATTCTCCGCGTAAAATATCCAGTTAACTTTCTCTGCGAAATCCTGGCGGTGAATCAATCTGGTTATTACAAATGGAAGTCACGGCAAGGAAATCTCAATCAGTATGAAAAGGACAGACTTTTGAAAATCCTTTTCGGCATAACAAAAGGGTATCGATTCTAGTCAATGGCCAGAATCGATACCCTTTCAATGCTCGTTGAACGGTAAATTCTAATATTGCCCTTGTGCGGGGGAGCCTTTTGGACTCCGTACGTTTTTTTGTTTAGATTGAAAGCCACAAGGCCTACTGATAAACCCATAAGGGTGGCCACGTAATGACAGGTGCAGGAGGAGATGTAAGGCGAGTTGCATGAGAGCAAGCTGTATAAGCTGAAAACGGTATAAGGAGGGAGCGGCTGAATAAAGGAGCGGCCAGGACGTAGACTTTCCAATATTTTTACAAAGCAGCCTTGGCAGCCTCGTCAAGAAGGTGCATCATGGAGACTTCGTAGGCAATGCGCTCTTCGGTGCGCTGTCCCATAACCTTGTGATAAATACGGCTTTGGATTCGTCCTTCCAAAGAGAGGGCATCCCCCACGCCGAGGTGGCAGGACTGAATGGCCAACTGCCCCCAGGCAATGACAGGCAGATAATCCGCCCGGCCATATCGGCGGGAAACCGCCAGCATGAGATCGCAGATGCTGCGGCCAAGGGGGGTGCGGCGAAAAATGGGCGGCTTACACAGTGTGCCGGATAGGGTAATTTGATTGCGGAATTCCCCGCTTCCTGTTTCCACCTGCAGTGCGTAGACAGTCAGAACCAAACGGCTGCCGACACCGCTGCGATTGTTAAAAGAACGCAGCTGCCCATGGATCCGCACGGACGCGCCGGCGTTCACTGGGGAGAGCAGCGATTCAGGTACCAGTATCGGCAGGGTATCTGCCTGCCCGGACAAGCGGGGAATGCACAGGGAAAAGCGGTAAAACTGGGTTCCGTGGTTTTCGTGGGACAGCTGTGGAGCATCCAAAACCGTTCCTTCCAACCATACATCATTTTTGGATTCCGTCGTCATGTATTCGTCCACCTCTCGGTCGTATCAAGTGTGATATCAGACTTTATGAACGGCACGTCCCGAATAGACCTGTAAAATAAGGGCAAAGCTTGTCCAATTTCTCTTGTAGGCAGAGAAGAATATGGATATAATAACGGGAAGGCAGAACTGTGATTCCAGACAAGGAGGACGGCGCATGGCAAATCTGTTGGATTATCTGGACTGGCGGGGGGATCTGACGCTCCTGCAGGATCCCTTTAACGAGGTAGACAACTTAATTCTGGCGGAATTGTCCTTTGTGGATTTTAAAGAAACTGTCCCGGGGCCGGGAGAGGGAGAAAGCATTCCTCTATGGGCTGCAGCAGAGGCATTCTTTTCCCGCTTTCCTGCCCGGGAAAAAATTGACATGGGCGTGCTGGTGCCGGACGCTATCCCGGATATGCTGCGGAAGATGGCGGATTCCCGCCGGTTCCGGGATATGAAGCTAAATTGTTTTGTGGACTGGCTGGATGTCGGAAAGGGAGAGCAGTTTGCCGCCCTGACGATTGAAACGGGGGATGGGGCACTCTACCTGTCCTTCAGAGGCACGGACGATACGCTGGCCGGCTGGAAGGAGGACTTCAATCTGGCCTGTATGCCGGAGGTACCAGCGCAGAAAAAGGCTGTTCAGTATGTGAAAGAAGTGGCGGGACAATTTCCACGGAAGAAGCTTCGCCTGGGTGGACATTCAAAAGGCGGCAATTTGGCGGTGTATGCCGGTGTATTCTGCCCGGCGGCTATCCAGCGGCGGATGAATGCCATTTGGTCCAATGACGGTCCGGGATTTCATGAGGAACTCCTGGAGCTGCCACAGCATAAGCGGGTGGAAGACCGCATTCACTCGATTGTGCCAAAATCCTCTGTAGTTGGAATGCTGCTGGAACATGAGGAGGCATATGCGGTGGTGGACAGTGATCAACTGGGACTCTTGCAGCACGACGGTTTTTCCTGGCAGGTGATGGGAAACCATTTTATTACGCTGCGGCAGATGACGCGCCAAGCCCATATGAGTGATATGGAACTCCGAACATGGATACATGGGATGCCGATGGAACAGAGAGAGAAGTTTGTCAACGCACTGTTCCATGTTCTGACGGCTTCAGGTGCCGTTACACTGACCGATCTGAAAGCAGACAGCTTTAAGGCGGTGGGGGCGATTGTCAAGGCCATGAAGGATTTGGATAAGGAGACCAGGGATGGTTTGCTGGAGTTTATGCGCATTCTCTTCATGAGCAATCTCCGCCTGACACTGGAAGGAATCCAGGAGGAGAGTGAAAAGAAACGCGCGGTTTTACACTGGAACCTGAGAAAAAAGAGAGAAGATGAGAGCTGACTCCTTATGCTCAGCGGGGGAGAAGATTCTCAGGGGGGGTATCAAACTTCATGCGCCGTGGCGTACCCCGCCACGATAGAAGGCAAAGCCGATGGCGCATAAGGTTTCGCGCATGTGGGCCACCCCCGGCCACGCACTGAAATTTTGGGCCGTGCCCTCGGAGACGGCACATGGTCATTTTGCTATGTTTTTGCATAGCAAATATATCAGCAAAAGGAGCTCCCTGAAATGAGACCAGGGAGCTCCTTTTTATACAGAACCAAAGGGGAAAGGCTGAGAAAGGATTAGTCCTCGGGATACAGGACGACCTTCAGTCCTTCCTTTTTCTCAAAGCAGTCAAATGCCTTTTCCCATTCACTCATTTTAAACTCGTGGGTAGCGAGGGACTCCAACTGGAGCTTCCCGGCAGACAGCAGCTTAATGAGCTTGTCCCAAGAGGTCCAGCGTTGGCTCTGGGAACCCACCATATGGATTTCCTTAACCACCAGCTTATCCATGTCAATGGACATCTTTCGCTCACCGAACATCGCCATCTGGGTGTATTTGCCCATCCGGCGGACATACTCAAAGCAGGCGTCGATGGAGGACTGCGCACCAGCGCACTCAAAGACGATATCGGCACCATAGCCTCCGGTCAGATCCCGGATCTTCTGGACGGCATCTTCCTCCTGAACGTTGATGACATAATCCGCACCCAGCTGCTTGGCCATTTCCAAACGTTTTGCATCTGCATTTGTACCGGTCACGATAACCGTGGCGCCCTCCGCC
This sequence comes from Oscillibacter sp. PC13, assembly GCF_900115635.1. Lineage (GTDB taxonomy): Bacteria > Bacillota > Clostridia > Oscillospirales > Oscillospiraceae > Oscillibacter. The sequence continues at coordinate 34,421 of NZ_FOXE01000012.1, forward strand.
TTGGCAAACTGTGTCATCAGCAGACCGTTGGGGCCGGGACCAGAGATGACAACCGTGTCATCCGCCTTAATTCCGGTAATTTCAATAGCATGGGCTACACAGGCGGCTGCTTCCATCAGCGCACCGGCTTTAAAACTGATATTGTCAGGTACCTTGTGGGACATCTGTTCTTCGATAATCACATACTTTGCAAAGGCACCATTTTCGCCCCATCCCATACCGGAACGGTTGCTACAATGGTTATAGTTGCCGGTACGGCAGTACATGCATTTGTTGCAAAGCCGTGCGGGAGCCTCTGCGGTTACGCGGTCACCCGGTTTGAACATGGTTACGCCTTCACCGATTTCCAGAACAACGCCGGAAAACTCATGGCCCAGAACCACGGGGGGACGATTGCGGAACTTATCCTCGCGGATATGGAGATCTGTACCGCAGACACAGGCGGCCTTTACTTCCACCAGGAGCTCACCGGCACCTGGTTTTTGAGGGTCCGGGAAATCGATGTAGGAGACATGTCCTGGTCCCTTTTCTGTTTTGACAACTGCTTTCATGCGAGTTACCACCTTTCCATGATTGGCTGCGGATATGCCGCAGATGTCAGATATGCTTGAACCAACGCTGAATCCCAACAGTCAAACTTGTCTTGCAGCGCAGACGGCCGGGAAGAAGACCGGCTTCCATCCAGATCTGCAGACGGTGATGCTCATCAGGGGAAAGTGCACCTGTAGGGGCAATATAGGCATGCCGTGAATCGGAGTAAAGATAGTAGGCGTCCTGCACCTGGTAGACACGCCACAACTGCTTCCAACCGAACTGCGCGGTTTGCGTATCCCCCTGACGGACTGTCACACCTGCAGAGGTGATGCTGAGCCGGTAAATCTCCCTTCCACTCAGATTTTCAGAGGCCTTCAACTGCATCCGGATCAAAAGCTGGATCAGGCGGCGAATGAGAAAAGGACTCAAAAGTCCCATGGCCACTGCCAGAATGACCAGACCATTTTGCCCTCTGCGCAGTGCATAGACTGCGCAGAGGAACATACCGGCAGGGAACAGGTTGGTCCAGTAATATTTGCCGTTTTTGTAGACGGTATTGAACAGATAGTACCGCCCAAACAATTCCGTGCTGTATTGTGTTTGGATGTCCATTCCGAATCAGGCAAAGCTTGCCAAAAGATCCGGCAGCCACAGGACAGACTGCGGCACATAAGTTACAAACAGCAGAACCACAATACAGACCGTGCACCAGGGCCAGATGGATTTTACCAGCTTGTTGGCTTCAATACCGGTGGCTGAGGCGGTGGTGTACAGGCAGGTTCCGACAGGAGGCGTCAGCAGTCCAACTGTCAGGTTCAGACAGACAATCATGCCGAAGTGAACCGGGTTAAAGCCGTACTGGGCAATGATGGGCATCAAGACGGGAACCAGAATGATAACGGCGGGAGTTGCATCCATCAGCATGCCGACTACCAGCAGCATCAGATTGATCAACAGCAGTATGACATATTTATTATCGGACAGTCCAATCACAAAGTTTGCAATCTTGGTTGGAATCTGGTCAAATGCAAGCGTATAGCCAAAAACGCCACCCATTGCGCCAATCATCAGAACGGCGGCTGCAGAAACAGCAGATTTCAGCAGGCACTTATACATATTCTGTACGGTAATAGTGCGGTAGATAAACATGCCCACCAGGAAAATCAGCGTAGAGAGCACGGCAGCAGCCTCTGTGGCTGTACAGATACCGGTGGCGATGCACAGCAATGCGACTGCCGGGGAGAGCAAAGAGAAAGCAGCATGCCGAAAAGCTTTCCATATCTCACCCTTGGCAGGCTTGGAGCCTACCGGCCAGTCCCGCTTGCGGCTGAAGAAGAATATGACGATAAACAAAGCAATTGCCAGATAGATACCGACAGATACACCGCACAGGAACAGATCCCGGACGGAGATACCGGCCTGGCAGGCATAGATGACAAACAGCAGCCCTGGAGGAATCATGGGACCAATTACAGCGGTGGCACCGATCAGGCCGGCGGAAAAGGTCTCGCCGTAGCCGTCTTTCACCAGGTTGGGGTACATAACGCTGCCAAGCAGTGCAGCCTCCGCATTTGCAGAGCCAAGGGAAGCACCCAGCATGGCGCCAAGCAAGACAGTGGCATAGCAAAGGCTGCCCTTGACCCGGCCGATCAGCACACGGGCCAGGTTGCAGAGCCGATCCACGTCACCGGACAGGCCCATCAGTTCACCAGCCAGTAAGAACAGCGGGATTGCCAGCAGACTGTAGTTATTGGCGGAAGAGAAGAGCTTCTGCGGAAGGGCCGTCATCATCTCCGGGTTCATAGAAACCATGTGGACGATGCCGGACAGGCCAAGCACCAAGGCAATGGGAACACCAATCAGAAGAGAGAAGATAAAAACAACAGCAATGATCATTCGGTGAACGCTCCTTCCTCTTCCACCTTGATTTCCGTGCCACGAATATGGCTGACTAGGCGGTTAATGGTGCTCAGCTCCATCAAAAAGCCGGAGATGGGAACCAAGCAGTAAAAAACGATAACGGGAATTTGCAGGGTCGGCGTCTTCTGCTTCAAAACCGTGGGTGTGGAGCAGAGTTTAAAGCCGTAATAGGCAATTGCAAACATCAAAACCATAATCATCAGGTCGCTGATGATGCAAAGGACTTTCTGAATCTTTGGAGGAAATGCTTCGCGGACAAAGGTGATACCGGCCATTTTATCGCTGCGCAGTGCCACACATCCACCCAGATACGTGATGACGACCAACAGGTATGTAGAAATCTCATCAATCCAAGGCTGAGGATTGTTGAACACATAGCGGGCGATGACACCTAGAAAAACAATGATCATCTGCACAAACAGAGCAATGGCAGTGACCAATTTGAAGAATCGGCTCAGCTGTTCTTCGAATTTATTGAATGCTTTCATGTTTTTACCTCTCGGCGTTGATAAAAGCTCCCAGGCGGTGCGGCGCGCTAAGGGCACCGCACCGCCGCCTTATGGCCGTAGGGAAGTTCTTCATTCGGGATGATACGAGAAAAGGAAACACAGTCCTTCAAACTCGAACAAGTTACTTGGAAACGGCTTCCTTAGCGGCTGCAACCAGTTCGGCAACCTCGGGGATCTCAGAAGAATACTTGTCAATGACAGGCTGAACAGCGTCATAGAGGGGCTGCATGTCGATTTCGCAGACGGTCAGGCCGTTATCTTGCAGCGTCTGGATGGCAGTGTCGTTCTGCGCAACAGAGCAGTCGTAGGAAGCCTTGGCAGCCTCAGCACCAGCCTCCATGATGATGGCCTGGTCGTCAGCGGAGACACCGTTATAGGCAGAGCTGGACATCAGCAGGACCATGGTGTTGTTGAAGTGGCCGGAGACGGTCATGTACTTGGAGACCTCATAGAACTTGGAGGTCACAGCACCAACAGCATCGGACTCGAAGCCGTCAATGGTGCCCTGCTGCATGGCGGAGTAGATATCGTTATAGGCCAGGGAGACAGGGTTCATACCAACGGCAGTGAAGATCTCCTGATGAACGGGGGTCTGCATGCAGCGGAACTTCAGACCCTTCAGATCACTGATGGAAGAGATTTCCTTGTTGGTGAACATGTGACGGAAGGGCTGATACAGGAAAGACACGCCAACAACGTCGATTTCTTCCTGCATACGATCCAAAAGCTTGCGGCCCATATCGCCCTCGGTCAGAACACTGTACATCGCGCTCAGGTCATTCTGCCAAATATAGGGCATATCGCAGCCGACCAGGACATTTGTGAAGTTGGCAACCGTCGGCGTGGAAGTTACTGCCACGTCCAAGGTACCCATCTGCAGCATTTCCAGCATCTCGGAGTCGCCACCCAGCTGGCCGCCGGCATACAGCTCCACAGCGATGCGGCCTTCGGTCTTTTCTTCCACATACTGCTTAAAGGTTTCAGCTGCTACTGTGTAGGGGTGGTTTTCATCATAGGCCACAGTCCAGGCCAGACGAAGGGTCTTTCCCTCAGCGGGGGTTTCTGTGCTGGCATCGCCAGCGGCAGCGGGGGTTTCTGTGCTGGATCCAGAGCTGGAGCCGCAACCGGCCAGGAGAGACATGGTCATCAGCAGGGCCAGTGCCAGAGAGAGCATTCTTTTCATTTTGGTACCTCCATCTTTTTCTTTTTTAATAAAGCGCAGACTGCTTCTTATTTAAGCAGATCCAACGCAATATTACAAACACTATCTGCATCCATGTGGTAGGAATCCCACAGCAGCTCCGCGGATGCCACACCGCCGAATACATCGGGAATACCCAAAATTTTGACAACCGCCTTTTCACCCTTTACGGCGGCGACCGTCTCAGCCACGGCACTGCCCAGGCCGCCATTGATATTGTGCTCCTCCAGGGTGATAATGGCTTTGGTTTCCTTTGCGGCCTTTTCTACGCTCTCGTGGTCAAAAGGCTTAATGGTATGCATGTCGATGATCCGGCAGCTGACGCCTTTGGCTTCCAGCAAATCTGCAGCGGCAATGGCACGCTGCATCATCACACCGGTGGCGATTAGGGTGATATCGGAACCATCCTTGTAAGTAATGGCCTTACCAATCTGATAATCCTCCAGTTCGGAGTAGAGAACGGGAGCATCACCGCGGCCAAGGCGGATGTAAACAGGACCAGGATAAGCGACGGCTGCTTTGACGGCCTTCACGGTCTCCAGATAGTCGGACGGAGCAATCACGGTCATATTGGGAATGGCGCGCATAATGGCCAGGTCTTCCTCACAGAAGTGAGTGGCGCCTGCAGTGCCGATGCTCAGACCAGAGTGAGTCGTAACAATTTTGACATTGAGCTTGGGATAGGCGATGGATGTGCGCACCTGCTCGCCGGAACGGAGGCAGGCGAACACAGAGAAGGTGCTGCAAATCGGCGTAAGTCCGCAAGTGGCAAGACCGGCGGCAGTACCCATCATGCTCTGCTCAGCGATTCCCATATTGTAGAACTTGTCTGGATATTTTTCAGCAAACTTGCAGGTCATCGTGGATTCGGACAGGTCGGCGTCCAGCACCACGACATCGTCAGTTTCTGCTCCCAGCTGCAGCAGCGCATCGGCGTATGCCGCCCGGGTAGAGCGCACCAGCGTCTTATCGTTTTCGAGTTTCATTGCTCAGCCCTCCATTTCTGCCATTGCCATGGCGGCCTGCTCCGGGGTAATGGCCTTTCCATGGAATTCCACTTTGTTCTCCATGAAGGAGACACCCTTGCCCTTTACCGTTTTGGCAATGATAACGGAGGGCTTGTCCTTCACGGACTTGGCGGCGTCCACGGCCGCGCTGATGGCATCCAGATCGTGGCCGTCAATCTCCTGGACATGCCAGCCAAAGCTGCGCCACTTGTCTGCCAGGGGCTCCAGGCCCATTACCTGCTCTGTGGGACCGTCAATCTGGAGACCGTTCCGGTCTACAAAGGCGATGACGTTGTCCAGTTTGTAGTGGGCACCGGCCATGGCGGCCTCCCAAATCATGCCCTCCTGCTGCTCACCGTCGCCCATCAGAACGTAAACGTAATAATCGCGGCCCTGGCGCTTGCCGGCGAGTGCCATGCCGTTGGCAACGGCAAGCCCCTGCCCCAGGGAGCCGGTGGTCATATCGGCACCAGGGACTTTGTTCATGTCCGGATGGCCAGGCAGACGGCTCCAGTTCTTGCGGAAATTCTGCAGCTCTTCCACGGGGAAATACCCACGCTCCGCCAAAACGGAGTACAGCATCAGCGTGGCGTGACCTTTGCTCAGCACAAAGCGGTCACGGTTCGGATCCCGTGGATTCTTGGGATCGATGTGCATTTTGTCAAAGTACAGCTCTGTGGCAATCTCCACAGCGGACAGAGAACCGCCCGGATGGCCACAGCCCGCAGTGGACAGTGTCCTGACGATATCTTTTCGAATGGTATGGCACGTTTGTTCCAGATTGCTCATAACGAGTTCCTCCTTGTCTTTTTTTGACTGCAATGCAATCAAAATGCCATGCCGGCATTCCGTCGGCAGTTTGAACTTGAGTACCCCCATCAGGGGCAGCGCAGGATGGTGTCTTGCATGATGCTTTGTCAGCAGGGCATTTGAGTGTCCTGATACTGCATCGTAATCCACTTCAGCTCCGTAAACTCCTCAATGGAGTAGTGCCCGCCTTCCTTCCCCACACCGCTGAGCTTAAATCCACCGGAAGGGGCAACCGTACTGCTGACAAAGGTGGTGTCGTTGACATGAACCTTTCCAATGTTCATCCGCATGGACAGGGAGAATGCCTTCTGCAGGTCATAGGTCAAAAGAGCGGAAGAGAGGCCAAACTGGCTGTTATTGCACAGAGATAGGGCATCCTCGGCGTCTTCGGCACGGATGATGGAGGTAATGGGTCCAAAACTCTCTTGATCGAAGATATCCATTTCCGGAGTAACGTCGGCCAGAACGGTAGGCTCATAAAAGGGACCATCGTGGTTGCCGCCGGTCAGAAGGCGTGCGCCCTTGCTTAAGGCGTCCTGCACCTGGCGATCAATCACCTCACACTGGTGGACGTCAATCAAAGGACCAATTACCGTATCATGATCTCTGGGATCGCCAACCTTAAAGCCTTTTGCACGCTCCGTAAATTTCAAACAGAATTCGTCGTAAGAAGGGGCCTCTACAATAATGCGGGAAGTGGCCATACATACCTGCCCCTGGTGGAAAAACGCACCGTAACCGGCCAGGTGGACGGCTTGGTCAATGGGATAATCCTTCAGGACAATCATGGGGTTCTTTCCACCCAACTCCATGGTATAGCGTTTGAGATGGGAAGCGGCCTGCTGGGCAATTTCAAGACCGACATCACTGGAACCGGTAAAGGTTACCATGCGGACCCGCGGGTCGCCTACCAGCTGTGTCCCCATCAGCTTACCAGAACAGGGAACCACATTCAAAACGCCGGCCGGCAGTCCTGCTTCGTGAAAAATCTTGGAGATGATGTAACCGGTGATGGGCGTGGCGGAGGCGGGCTTCAGAATGAAGGTGTCACCGGCGGCCAACGCGTAAGAAATCTTTTTAAGAGCAAGCAGCAGGGGATAGTTAAAGGGGGCAATTCCCAGCACGACACCGACAGGGCACCGCACGGAAAAAGAAAAGTTGTTGGGGGCGGTGGGGGCGTAGACCTCGCTGCCTACGCGGCGGCATTCGCCGGCGGCTGTCCGCAGGACCCCGATGCTTCCGGCAACCTCCTGGGTGGCTTTTTTCCAGGTGGAGCCACTTTCACTAATCAGCAGTTCAACCGCCTCCGCCTGCATGGTACTCAACTGCTCAGCGGCTTTCAGCAAAATCTGTTCCCGCAGAGCCACTGGGGAAACGGACCAGCTTTCAAAAGCTGCCTGGGCGGAGGACAGCGCATACTCCAAATCCTTCGGCCCAGCCGTTTGGACCCGTGCAATCAACTCGTCATTTGCAGGGTTCCGGTCATCTGTCCATTTTCCGTCGATAGAAGAGACCCATGCGCCGTTTATATATGGGATGTATTCTTTCATTGCAAGAAACTCCTTTCTGCTTCTACGCAATCGGATACGTGGCATACGCAACAAAAATATTTGCATTTTTTGTTTAAAATGCAAAACAATTTGACAATAACGAACGCCGTTTGTGTCGACTGTACCAAAATGATAGCAGAATAAAAGCACAGTTGCAAGAACGCACTTTTTTCTGGTATAATTACATAAAAGAAATAGACTTACAAAAATGTAATGAAAGGGTCGGGGGACGATGAAATTTAAGAACCCCAGAGAGGTAAGCCCGGTAGAGGTCGTGTTCAGCCTTATTGGCGGGAAGTACAAGGGGGCGATTTTATGGTATCTCGCGAAAAAAGGACCGCTCCGATTCAGCGAACTGGCCAAGGATTTATCGGTTAATCCCAAGATGCTGACACAGCAGCTGCGGGCTATGGAAATGGACGAGTTGGTGCTGCGCACCGTTTATCCGGAGGTTCCTCCGCGCGTGGAATACCGGCTGACAAAGATGGGGGAGAGCCTGTTCCCAGTTGTTCAGGCAGCCCATGTGTGGGCCATTGACTATGTGCTGTCGCTCCCGGAGGATCAAGCGCCCATCACAGACAAGATGCGGCCGCCTTACCGGAGAGGCTGGAGCGAACAAACGGACAAAAAACAGGACGCCGGGAATATGTGACCGGCTGATGGAAAGGGCAGATGCGAGGAAATGATCGCGTCTGCCCGTTTGCTTTCAAAGAACATACTGATGCTGGCAGGCCGAAACAGGCATTCCAGCAGAAACGCTCCCTGGCAGCCGGAGCTGCCGGGGAGCGTTTGAAAAATCAGTTCTGCCCAGGAACGCTTGGGAGGTGGGAGAAGCTTTCCTCCAGCTCGGCGTCAGTGGGGATATAGTCTGTCATCTCGCCGTTGTGAAATTTCTCATAAGCCACCATGTCAAAATAGCCAGTACCAGTCAAGCCGAAGACAATCGTTTTCTCCTCACCGGTCTCCTTGCACTTCAGGGCCTCATCAATGGCCACCCGAATGGCGTGGCTGCTCTCGGGGGCGGGGAGAATGCCCTCTACCCGGGCAAACTGCTCTGCGGCCTCAAAGACCTTGGTCTGCTCCACGGAGCGGGCCTCCATGTAGCCGTCGTGGTACAGCTGGGAGAGAATAGCGCTCATGCCGTGGTACCGCAGGCCGCCGGCGTGGTTGGCGGAGGGGATGAAGCCGCTGCCAAGGGTGTACATCTTGGCCAGGGGGCACACCATGCCGGTATCGCAGAAGTCATAGGCAAACTTGCCGCGGGTGAAGCTGGGGCAGGAGGCGGGCTCCACGGCGATAAAACGGTAATCCTTTTCGCCCCGCAGCTTTTCGCCCATGAAAGGGGAAATCAGTCCTCCCAGATTGGAGCCGCCGCCGGCGCAGCCGATGATAATATCGGGGACAATGTTGTATTTGTCAAGGGCCACTTTGGTTTCCAGACCAATTACCGACTGGTGCAGCAGTACTTGGTTCAGCACGCTGCCCAGTACGTAGCGGTAGCCCGGATTGGAGGTGGCAACTTCCACGGCCTCGGAGATCGCGCAGCCCAGGGAGCCAGTGGTACCGGGGTGGTCTGCCAGAATTTTCCGGCCGATGGCGGTGGTTTCGGAGGGGGATGGGGTGACGGAGGCCCCGTAGGTGCGCATGACCTCCCGGCGGAAGGGCTTTTGCTCGTAGCTGACCTTTACCATGTAGACCTTGCAGTCCAGTCCCAGATAGGAGCAGGCCATGGAGAGAGCGGTGCCCCACTGGCCGGCGCCGGTCTCGGTGGTGACACCCTTCAGACCCTGCTGCTTGGCGTAATAGGCCTGCGCAATGGCACTGTTCAGCTTATGGGAGCCGGAAGTGTTATTGCCTTCAAACTTATAATAAATTTTGGCCGGAGTCTGAAGCTTTTCCTCCAGGCAGTAGGCCCGCACCAGGGGAGAGGGACGGTACATTTTATAAAAGTCCCGAATCTCCTGGGGAATGGGGATTTCCCGGGTGTCATTATCCAACTCCTGCCGGATCAACTCGTCGCAGAATACGGGGCGCAGATCCTCAAAACCCATGGGGGCGCCGGTACCGGGATTCAGAAGAGGGGCGGGCTTATTCTTCATATCGGCCCGGACATTGTACCATGTCTTGGGCATCTCATCTTCAGACAGATAAATTTTGTAAGGAATTTTTTCAGTTGCCATTTTTGTTTCTCCTTTCGGTTTGCGGTTCCTTCCGGGAAAGAAAAAAGACCTCTGTCCCCATGAAGAAACCTGAGTGAATAGGTTCCTTTGGGACAAAAGTCTGAAAACTTCTGCGGTGCCACCCAAATTGACGATTATCGTCCGCTCGGCGATGTGCCAACACACATCCTTCCTTGGTAACGGGGGAAAAGCCCGTCGGTGCTTACTGGCCATATGGCGTTCAGCCCGCCCTCGGCAGTCCATTCAATAAAGTTGTTTCTGCTGCACTCCCACCAGCGGCAGCTCTCTGAAAGAAACGCACCTTTATCTACTCGTCTGCGTCATCGGTTTTGTTCTTTTGAACTTGGGCAAAGTGTACTCCGTCAAAGGGGAAGTTGTCAATCCCTAAAATAAAATTTTTGCACATTATACAAAACACGGCGGGTAAAAACCCACCGTGCTGTGCATTTACCGCTGATATTCAAATTCAAAGTCGTACATGGAAACGGTATCTCCGTCCTGGATCCCCATCTCCTCCATCTGCTGAAACAATCCGGATTCCCGCAGGGCCCTGTCAAACCACATACGGCTCTCATAGTCTGCAAAGTTGACGTTGGCCATCAGGCGCTGGAGCCACGGACCCTCTACAATCCAGGTGCCGTTATCAGCGCGCTGAATATCCAGCGGGGCAGAGGCATCCACTGCCGGCGTCTTGGGGACGTATTCCGGCTCATACACCGTGACTGGAGGAAGAACAGAGAGTGCCTCTGCCACCTTCTTCACCAGTTCACGGGTGCCCTGGTATGCGGCTGCCGAAATTTCATACAAGGAATATCCCAGGGTTTCCACATGCTGGCGCAAGCGCTCAAGGTTCTCAGGATTTTCCATAATGTCCACTTTGTTGGCACACACGATCTGGGGCCGCTCCGCCAGATTCACACTGTAGTGCTTCAGTTCCTCATTGATGGCGTCAAAGTCCGCCACGGGGTCCCGCCCCTCGCTGCCGGACACATCTACCACGTGCACCAGCAGACGGCAGCGGTCAATGTGCCGCAGGAAGTCGTGTCCCAGACCGGCACCTTCGCTGGCGCCCTCAATGATGCCGGGGATATCCGCCATAACAAAGGAGACTCCCTCGTCTACCCATACCACGCCCAGATTGGGGAACAGGGTGGTAAAGTGATAGTTGGCAATTTTTGGCTGGGCCTTGGAAACCACGGACAGAAGCGTCGACTTGCCCACATTGGGAAAGCCGATGAGACCCACATCCGCCAAAAGCTTCAGCTCCAGAACCACATCATGGAATTCTCCGGGCAGTCCCGCCTTGGCAAAGCGGGGCACCTGGCGGGTTGGGGTGGCAAAGTGCATGTTGCCCCATCCGCCTCTGCCGCCCTTGCAGAGGACAAAGGGCTCTGAACCGCTCATGTCCTTGATAATTTCGTTGGTCTCAGCATCCCGAACAAGCGTCCCGCGGGGAACCTTGATGGTCAGATTCTGACCGTCTCTTCCGGATTTCCGTGCACCTTGGCCGTCCATGCCGTTGGACGCCACATATTTGCGCTTATAGCGGAAATCCATCAGAGTGGACATATTGTCATCCACCACCAGAATGATGGAACCGCCGCGACCGCCGTCGCCTCCATCCGGGCCACCGGCAGCCACATATTTTTCACGGTGAAAGGCCACAACTCCGTTGCCGCCGTTGCCGGCCTGCACGGTAATGCGTGCCTTGTCGATAAATGATGTTGCCATGAGAACACACCTCCAAAGATAGTATGAGAAGATTGAGACGTGTGCATCCCAAGGCGCGGAGATTTCCGCGCCCTCGGATGCAGACGCCTGTGAGATACGGGGAAAAAGAGCCCCGAACGGTTTCGTTCGGGGCTCTCCACATCTGATTTACTCAGCCTCGTAAACAGAAGCCTGCTTACGATCCTTACCCAGACGCTCAAAACGGAGCACGCCGTCCGCGGTGGCGAACAGGGTATCGTCGCTGCCGATGCCGACATTCACACCCGGATGGATGTGGGTGCCGCGCTGGCGAACCAGAATGTTGCCGGCCTTGACAAACTGACCGTCTGCGCGCTTGGGACCCAGGCGCTTGGACTCGGAGTCACGGCCGTTCTTGGTGGAGCCGCCGCCCTTCTTGTGGGCGAAGAACTGAAGACCAATACGAATCATGATACGGACCATCCTTTCTGTAGAATGTAGATGGAGAAGACGTCAATCGTCTTCCAGAACTTCAATATTGTCGGGGTATTCGTCATGGAGCTCGGTGAAGTAGACCATCAGCCCCGTCAAAAGTGCCTGACAGGTACTCTCCGCCGCGGGGGCAAGTCCACCCGGAAGGCGGAGGGAAATAGACGCATCCGCTTCCCGAACCTTTACAGACGCCGCAAGACCCAGCACGTCATTAATGGTGGCTTCCACCAGCCGGACGGCACTGGTGACAGCGGCGCAGACGATGTCGGAGCCCGCCTCCGCATAACCGCTGTGGCCCCTGGAGTCAAATCCGGTAATCCGGTCTCCCTCCATGCGGAATATAACGGTGGTCATGCCTTAGACAGAAATCTTGGCGATCTCAACCTTGGTGTAAGGCTGACGATGGCCCTGACGCTTACGGTACCCCTTCTTCGGGTTATACTTGAAGATGTGAATCTTCTTGCCCTTGCCGTTCTTGACGATTTTGGCCTCCACAGAAGCGCCCTCCACAACGGGAGTGCCGAAGGTGGCCTTATCGCCGTCCAGAATGGCCAGCACCTGGTCAAACTTCACGGTATCGCCGGCTTCCTGGTCCAGCTTTTCGATGTAGACCACGTCGCCCTCAGCTACCTTGTACTGCTTGCCGCCGGTCACGATGATTGCGTTCATTACTTGTTTCAACTCCTTCACTACGGGCTCGCTGTCGGGGGCGGTTTGAAAAAACACTTTTAACCCATTCAAAGCGGCTTATCAAGTATATCAGTGAACATCTGGATTGTCAACGGGTTTTGGGAGAAAAACCAACTTTTTACAGAAAAAAGTTCATCCGCCCCGGACGGTGGAAAATTGGGTCAGCCCATCCAGTGTGACCGTGATGATATTACTCTCCAACGTATCCGGAAAGCCGGAGGCGGCACCGGTGCGGGTATCATAAACGGAATGAAACAAGTAATAGCCAAAACGGTTGCCATGCTTTTGCAGCCCCGTCATACCCTGGAGCTTTCCCGGCCAAAGTGTGCCATCAGCCGTAGTGGTGAGACTGGCGCACAGGTCGCTGCGAAACACGCCCATACGCTTGCCTGCGGGACGCTGCATAGAACCGGTGACCAGTTGCCCGCCGCTTTGGCGGCAGACACCCTCCGCCCGGAAGAAAATGCGCCAGAAGCCATTGTCCGGCCCATCCCGGTCCAGAGCCTCCACTATGATGCGGCAGCCGGTCTCATCCTCGTACAGGACCTTGCCAATGCTGCTGTCCGGGTCTGAAAGGTCGATGTCAACGCTGTATGTGCCGGGGACCTCTGTAAAGGAAAGACGGTAATCCAGGTCGTCGAACTGGTAGGAAAGGCCGTTTGCCCAACTGCCGAAGAAGTCAAAATAGGCCAATAAAGAGAGTAAAACAGCCAGTATCATGACGATTCCGCCACCCACAGCTGCCCAGCGGCGCTTGACTTCCAGCAAGTTCGGGGACCGGGGGGCACCGTAGATAATTTCCGTCATATCAACATCCAGTGCGGCGGCAATGCGCTCCAGCGCGTCCAAATCCGGCAGGGCCTTCTCTCATGCACGACGATCTTCTCAATCAAGGCGTTGAGCATTTCAGCGGTCAGCTCCTCCGGGTAGGCGTACTGGTGGATGAGGTCGATCCACTGGCCAATGCTGACTGTGGCCTGCTGCTCCGTGGCAAGCTCGGCTTGCAGCTGCTCGATTTTTTCCAGCACTTCCGCCTGCTCCGTCTGGTACTTCTCAGACAGGGCGTTGAAGTTGTACTCCGTGATGCGCTCTGCCGCCCAGTCCTCGTAGAGCTTGGAAAACAGCCTGTCAAGCTCCTTCTGCCGCTTCTGCGCCCGTTTCAGCTCCGCCTCCCGCATTCGCGTCATCCGCTGCTGCTCCCTATCGTTGGCGTGGAGCAACTGTCCTTTCAGGTGTTCCTCTCCCACATCCGCCTGTGCCGACCAGTATCGCAGGCGGCTGAGAACATAGGCGTACAGGGTATCGTAGCAGACGTAGTGCGCGGTGCAGTCGGCGTGCTTTGGCCCGTACTGGCGATAGGACGTACAGTTGAAGTAACTGAACGGCTTGCTGACACTCTTGTTGGTGGCAAAGCTCATGGAGCAGCCGCAGTCGGCGCATTTCACAAGGCCGGAGAAAATCTGCATGGTGGCGCTTTTCATCTTTCTGCGCCGGTTGGCAATCTGCACCTGCTCAAACACTTCCGTGGAGATAATGGCCTCGTGGGTGTTCTCTCCACCCGCAGCCATTCTTCCGGCGGCTTCCGGATTTTCTTCTTATTCTTGTAGGAAATGTTGGTCTGCACCCCGTGAATGGTGTTGCCGATGTAGGTCTCGTTTCTCACGATGCTTTTGACCTGCGCCACCGTCCATGCGTAGCGCTTCTTTTCCGGCGCGTCAGCGTAGATGTTGGCGAAGGTGCCGTAGCGGGAGTAGTTCAGCCAGCCGGGGATAGGCACCTGCTCATCCAACAGGATACCCGTGATCTTGGCAGCGCCCGCCCCGTGAAAGGCAAGGTCGAAAATCTTCTCCACGATCCAGCGGTTCTCCTCGTCAATGACCAGACGATTCTATACCTCCGGGTCACGCTTGTAGCCCAGCAGCGCGTAGGAGAAAATGCGCCCGCCTGCCAGAAACTTTGCGTGGAAGGAGTTCTTGACCTTGCGGCTGGTGTCCTTTGCCGCCCATTCGTTGAATAAATTTTTGAACGGCACAAAGTCCGAAAGCCCCTTCTCCGTGTCCTCGTTGTCGGAAACGGCAATGTAGCGGACGCCCTTTTCCGGGAACACGAACTCCAGATAGTAGTCCATTATGATATGCTCACGACCAAATCGGGATAGGTCTTTACTGGCAATGCAGTTCACTTTCTCCGCTTCCACATCTGCCATCATGCGCTGAAAATTAGGCCGATCAAAATTCGTCCCGCTCCATCTGTCGTCGATATATTCGTCTACCACATGGAGGTTGTTTTCTCTGGCAAAGCGCCGCAGGATCGTGCGCTGGGTCTCAATGGATACGCTGTCGCCGAAGCTCTCATCGTCACGGATCAGTCTCATGTAGAGTGCGGTATTGTATGGTTGTTTCATTGACTTCCTCCTTACAGTCGAAATAACCCACGCTTACAATACGTTTGCTGAGTAAAGCATACCATAAGCGCGGGTCTGATTCAACGATAACCTTGTAAAAACCTCTTTCAGCTTGCCTTTACAGCCGGGGCTTTCGCCCCTGCCTCAAAGCGGATGGCATCCGCCGCGATTCCGCCGTAGGACTTGCCCTGCGGTTTGAAATGCTCCCACACGCGGATGCGGGTCTTGCCGTGATAAAAGTACAGCGTGCCGTCCTCGTCCCGCACATAGAAGGTGGGGACGGAGGGCTTGCCGCTCATCATTTCGTCGTAGTAATCCTCCCAATACTTCCTGCAAGTGTCGAGGAAGCTCTGAGGCGGGTCGAAGATGGGATCGAAGCAGCTCTCAAGGTCGATCACCCCGGTCTCATCGGGGCGGGTGGTGCTGAGGTCAGTTTTTCTCATAGGCAAGTTCCTTTCTCATAATTTGATTTCATTCTTGCGGGTGCGGGTCTGTGCGCGGCGCTGCTCGTCATACTGTGCGCTCTCCACGGCGTACTGAATCTGGCGGATGCTTTTCAGGTCGGTATGTATGGCTTTCAGCTTTTCGGCCTCCTCTCGGAACTCCCGTTGCAGCCGCGCCCGTTCCTCCTGCCAGCCCTTTTCCGGCAGCGTGCCGCCCTCCGTCAGATAGGGTTTCAGTTCCGGCTGTGCCAGATAGAAAAAGTGCAGCGGACGCTCCTGCGCTGCGGCGTATTCCGCTCGCTTTTTCTTCCACCGGATGCCGTTCAGTTTGTCGTAGACAGGCTTGCCCTCCCGGTAAAAGCCCGCAAGCTGCACCAGCCTGTCCAGTTTCTTGATGTGCTTCTCCTTGGCGGAGAGGGACGCTTTCAGCGCGTCGCAGTTTTGCTCATGGATGGTCAGGCAGGCTTCCAGATCGGAGAGGGTGCTGATCTGATTATTGGACAGATAGTTGATGGCGGCACTGTAGCTTTTCAGATTTCCACGCTCCGGCGTTGCGTCCGGTGTAGTAGCGCCCAATCAGGTCAGCCACCAGCGGATCCCGTGGATTGGACATTTCGGTTTTTACCGCTTTCAGCCATGCCAGCAGCTTGGAGACCGTCTGCCGGATGCCGCGCAACGTGGCATTGGCGGAGCGCACCCAGCGGTTGAAGTCGCCCTTATCGGTGGTGATCCCTCTTTTCTCCATCGCCTGGACGCTGACGCCCTCATGGACGGTGGGGATCTGATCCACGCCCTGTCGGGCATAGCTGCGGTGGGCGATGCGGCAATCCAATTTCTTCTCCGCAAACTTGGCATTGCAGAGGTCAGCCCACGCCTGCCGCCACGCTTCCAGCGTTTCCGGCTTGCCCCAGTCGGTGGTAGGGACGGCATTGAACACATAGTTGCCCGCCTCGTCCAGGATGCGCTCCCGTGTTCGTCCAGCACATATTCCTGGCGCTGCTTGTTGCCCCACCTGCCGTCCGGCTCAATGGGACGAATGGGACACATGACATGAAAGTGCGGATTAGAAATGCCGCCGTCTGCCTTGTCGGGAGAGTGAACGGCGAAGTTCACCACCATGCCACGGCACACAAAATGCTCTAACAAAAATTGCCTTGCGAGGTCGATGTTCTCCTGCATGGAAAACTCGTTCTGCAAGGCAATGTCAAAGCTGTATGCAAGCTGGGCTTTCTTCCCGCGCTCGGCTTTCTCCACGGCGTTCCAGAGAGTTTCACGGTCTGCGTACTCTGGCGGGACGTGTGAGGGCAGCAGGATTTCCGAACAAATCACGCCGCCCTTGCGGGTGTAATCGCTGTCCTCGCCGTAGTATTCGCTGTGCAGCTTTTCTCCGGCACGGTATGCAGCAGAAGCCACGGTGGATTGTTTGGCGCTGCGCTTGATCTGCGTCACATGAAAATGAAATAATGCAATGTTCAGTCACCTCCTACATGATCGGCGTGATTGCCGATGGCTTCCGTGAGTACCCTTTGTACGTCTGGCAAGGCAAAAACCTGTTCTGCAAAAGCGTAGAACTCGGTGTCGCTTAAATATTTCGTCTGCGGCATGACACTCTCAATGGCTGCACCATGGGTGATAAGCCTGTACGCCCGTTTACGCCGATCTCCTTTTTCATAGTAGGCGGCACGGTTCTCAAGCTGCTGCTGTTTGTGACGAAGCTGGACAAGCTGGCGCTCATTGTCAGCAATTTCAGCGTTCAGCGCGGCAACAGTTTTCTGTTTGGGCATGATGTTTAACCTCCTTCGATGTGATGGGATGGATAGGATAGAAAAAGACCGTCTACTTTTTCCGTAGACGGTCTGGATGACAGTGTGGGATTTTCAGACTTTGCGGCGGGAATGGGCTGCGTCAGCAGGCTGTTCCCGCTACAAAGTGGGCAGGGATAGACGCACAAGCGTCGCAAGAGGTGCAGCCCCTTGTTCGGAACGGAGTGACGCAAAACAGCCCGGACATTCGAGTGTCCGGGCTGTCTGCCTCGCAGAGCGCACGATACAGGCGTCAGCCTGTATAGAAGTGCGCCCTTTCGTTCCTCAAAGGTTCTTAGCGCTTCCTTATCCGACATTTCGAGAGGCGATATAACGGGATCGCACCAGCATCTCCGTAATCTCCCGCGCGGAAGCCTGCAGTTCGCGCACGATCTGATCCCGAACGCCTCCTCCCATCCGAAAGCACGGGCCGGAAACGCTGATAGCCGCAGCGGGGTAATCGCTATAGTCAAAGATCGGTGCCGCATAGCAGCAAAGCCCATCCTCCAGTTCCTCGTTATCGCAGGCGTAGCCATTTTGCTTTGCCTGCAACAGTTCCTGACGCAGACAATTCCGATCAGAAATCGTATGTTCCGTGAATTTCCGCATGGAGAGGTTATCAATGATCCGGTTCAGCGACTCCTCCGGATAGTAGGCAAAGATAATCTTTCCATTGGCTGTGCAGTAAAAGGGAAGGCAATGTCCGATCCGCGTACAAGTCCGCATGGAGTGTGCGCTGTCGATCTTATTGAGATAAATAATGTCGCTGCCCAAGGGGGTCGCCAGATTCACAGTCTCCTGAAATCTCCCGTTCAGAGATACCAGAAAAGGTTGAGCAAAGGTAGTAAGATTGATGTTGGAATTTGCCCCCAGCAAAAATGAGGTCATTCCCAGGCGATACTTGCTGGTCTTAGGATCCTGCTCTAAAAAGTGTTCATTTTTCAGGGTCGTTACCAAAGTGGATGTGGTAGACTTGTGCAGCCCCACCTGCTCACTGATCTCCTGCAGGCTTAACTCATCGGCACTGAAAAAGCAGCGCAAGATCGCAGCGGCACGGGAAACAGACTGGATCGGACCCTTCATCTCGCCTGTCTCGTTGATAGGCATCGTGCTGTTTGCCTCCCTCACAAATACTGTGTACCGCTTGCTTTCCAAAGTGCTTGCTTTGTATGCGGCCTGAATATGGTAATTGTAGCATTGATTCCCTCTTTTTTCAAGGGAAATTTCGCGCAATCCTATATTATCGTACCACTTTCCAATTTCAGCTGTCTTATTGTATTGTTTTTGATGGAATACCACAAACGGCGCAGAGACCCATTCGTCCCCGCGCCGCCTGTATGGAAAAGGAGGATACTGCAATATTTACTCTTTGCCTCCGCAACGGCTTTTCCCGGAGGGAGAAAGTCGTCAAATCCCTCACCGGAAAAAGGATATCCTTTGCGCTAGCAAAGATACTGCAAATCTGAGCAGAACCTGGTGTGCTTCTCTGCAATGCTGCTTAGTTGCCGCAATCAAGAGGGTATGACTCTCAGGGTGACGGGATAACGGGCAGAACCCAGCGTCAAAGGAGCCCTCGGAATCTCTCGTCAGGGAAACTGCCAGTTCCCTGCTGTCTTATATCCAGCCCAGCGTCCGCAAAAGGAACACTCCCAGCGTCAGGGAGGCAACAGCGGCACACGAGGTTGTCAGCACCGCATCCGCTGCGATTTCCCCGTCGCCGCCCAGCCGTCTCGCCAAGATAAAACAGTTCACCGCGGACGGTGCCGCAAAGAAAACATACACCGCCACCAGTTCCGAGTTTCGGAATCCCAGTGCAGCGGCACTGCCCACCACCACCAGCGGGATCGCCAGCAGACGAACCAGAATTGTCGGGATGGAGTAACGCATCCGCTCCCAGCAGCCCTTGAAGTCGAACTGTGCGCCCAGCATGATCAATGCCAAGCCGGTGGTCATATCCGCCAGCTTGTCGATGGTGTTATCCAACACCGTTGGCAGATCCAGCGCCAGAATGCCGATGAGAAGGCTGAGGAAGGAGGCTATGGTCAGAGGATTCTTCACTGCCTTTACCAGCGCGTCTTTCACGGCTTTTCCGACCCCGCTCTCAGGGTGTTCCTCCCCAGAGAACATCACCAGGATCAGAACTGTGAGGACATTATAAAGGATCATGCCGAATGGGATCAGCGTCATGGTCGGGGCTGCTCCCTCCGCCCCCATCAAGCTGGTGGCCAGAGGGATACCCAGAATCGCAAAGTTTCCCCGGAACATATCAACCGCTACGGTCGCCGCCTTTCTGTGGTCATGTATCACACGCGGAACAAGCAAAACCAGCACCGCCGCTGTCAGCAGGATGGCGCCCACTGTGTAGAGGATCAGGTGCGGATTGAAGGTCTCCTTCAAATTGCAGGACAGCATACTGCGCAGGATCCCGCAAGGGATCGTAATGTAGAAAACGACCTTGGTGCTGTCTGCCACAAACGCCTCACTCACCATGTGGAGCTGCCGCAGAAAGTATCCCACGGCGCAACACAGGAAAATCGGCATCACGGCATTGAAGCTGAACAAGAAATTACTCAAGAAACTCGCCTCCAAGAAAAACGGTTATTCCGCCGCCTTTTTGGGGTTCACCTTCTTGGCAATCACGGGAACCAAGATCAGCAGGAGCATTGCAATCAGCAAGCCCAGAGAGATGGGCTTCGTGAAGAAGATAGAGGGGCTGCCGCCGTTAATCTTAAATGCCTGAGAGAGGGCCGTCTCCAGTGTGCTGGTCAGCACAAAGGCCAGCAGCAAGGGCGCGATGGGATATTTGCTTTTGTTCAGGAAGTACGCAACAAAGCCTGCAATGATCATCACATAAACATCAAAGATGTTGTTGTTTGCCGCGTAAGCGCCCACCACACATAGTGTCATGATGATGGGAGCCATGATGCCAGCAGGAACCTTCAGAATCTTCGTCAGGAAGGGGATCACTGCAATGGCAATGATAATGCAGATCACATTGCCGATGTACATGGATGCGAGCAGGCCCCAGCAGAAGTCCGCCTGCTCCGTGAAGAGCCGAGGGCCGGGCTGCAAGCCCCACATCATGAGGCCGCCCAACAGGACTGCCGCCGTGCCGGAGCCCGGAAGCCCCAGGGAAAGCAGCGGCGCAAACGCGCCGGCGGCCGCCGCATTGTTGGCACCCTCAGAGCAGGCGATGCCTTGCACAACACCGGTGCCAAAATCCTTGCCCCGCTTGCTGACCTTTTTGCCCGTCATGTAGCAAAGGAAGGAAGCGATGGTAGCGCCGGCACCGGGAAGGATCCCGATAAAGCAGCCCAGAAGACCGCTGCGCACCGCGTTAGGCGCCACTCCCTTGATCTCCTCCTTGGTCAGGAGACTGCCCTTGATGGTGAGTTTTTCGCCGCCCAGGAAGTTGAACTCCGCGCGGTTGGTCATCATCTCAATGACTTGGGAGAAACCGAACATACCGATCACGATGGGGATGAAGGTCAGGCCGGAGTACAGGTTGACGTTACCGCCCGTAAAACGGAGCTGGCCGTTTACCGGATCCATCCCCACGAGAGCTAACATTGCCCCAAGGAAAGTGGAGATAAGGCCGTACTTGGGATCTTCTCCCATCATCCAACCGATGGAGCAGAAGGCCAGAAGCAGCAGGGAAACCATCTCTGCCGGACCAAACTTCAGGCCAACCTTGGCCAGAGTGGGAGCCAGCACCGTCAGGATGATGATACCGATGGTACCGCCCAGGAAGGAAGCAAAGTTCGCAGCGAAAAGCGCCTTGCCCGCCTTGCCCTTCTTGGTCATGGCATAGCCGTCCAGTGCGGTCATCACGGCCGGAGCGTCACCGGGGATATTCAGCAGAATGGCACTGAACGCACCACCGTACATATTGCCGTAGTAAATACCAGCCAGCATAATGATGCCGGTGGTAGGATTCATATGGAAGGTCAGGGGTAACAGCAGGGAGCAGCCTGCCAGGGAACCAATACCCGGCATGGCACCCACCACAATACCCATAAAAGCACCTGCCAGTGCTGCCAGGATATTGGCAGGCAGCAGAGCCACTGAAAAGCCCTGAAACAGAAATGCAAAGTTTTCCATGATTCGCCTCCTCCTTACAGCAGTTCGCCCAGCAAGCCCTCAGGGAAGGGAACGTTGAGCCACAGGCGGAAGATCCCGTAGACCGCAGCGAACATGATCACTGAAACCAGAAGGGACTTTCTAACGGAATACTTCTCGATAAACTTCAGCCACAGGAAGGCAACTACAATACAGGCGCCCAACAGACTCACCAGATAGTTGCAGAGCAGGATTGCGATCATTGCCCCCACCGGGATCAAAGCCTTTTTGTCAAACTTCTCGGCCTTTTCTCCCTTTTTGATCTTGGAGATCAGCATCAGGACGGAAAAGAGCGTCACAAGGCCGCCGCACAGCAGGGGCATAAAGCCGCCGCCGATGGAGATTCCTTTCCAGATCCCGTAGCGAAGGATTCCTGTGAGCATATAGGCAATGCCAGCGATGATGCTGACAATTTCAACAATGTATGTCATTCTCACTACCTCATTCAGATAATTTCAAGGGGACATATGGCTCCGGACTGGAAAGAGCGCGGAGGAAAACCCCCGTGCTCCTTCCAATCTCATTCAGAAAGCGCTAAGAAACGTTCAGAGAGTGTTAAGATTACTGTGCCAGCAGGCCCAGTGCGTTCAGAACCGCCTCGTACTTGGCAGCCTCTTCGTCAATGAAGGTAGAGAACTCCGCACCGGGGATGAACTTGCTGGTTAGGCCGTTGTTGGCCAGATAGCCCTGGGTCCAGTCCTCATCCTCGATGACCTTGCTGAAAACGTCGCACCAGTAATCAACCGATTCCTCGCTCATACCGCCAGGCCCAAAGATACCGCGGAACTGCTGGAATTGCACGTCCTTATAGCCCAGTTCGGTAAAGGTGGGAACATCTGGGAGAACAGAGATACGCTCCGGGCCGAAGGCAGCCAGCAGGGTGCATTCGCCAGCCTCATACTGGCTGATGGCCTCATTGGGGTTATAGATGCCGGCGTCAATGTGGCCGCCCAACATAGCGGTCATAACCTCAGCAGAGGAGTCATAGGCAATGTACTCCAGATCCACACCGCAGTACAACTCGATAAGGCCGGTGCAAACCTCGTCCTCGGTACCAGAGCCGGAGCCGCCGACAGTGATCTTACCGGGATGCTCCTTGGCATAGGCAATGAACTCATCCACAGTCTGGTATTCCGCAGTGGACAGGACACCGATGGTATACTCATCCATTGCCAAGTTGCAGATAGGGGTCAGATCCTTATAGGTGATGCCGTTGCCAGTGATCATAGGGCTGGTGATCTGAGCAGAAACATAGGTGGTGATGGTAGTGCCATCAGGCTTCTTGGTGACAGTGTAAGCATCGCCCACAGCGCCGCCACCACCAGTTTTGTTGTTGATGGTGATAGAGCGATTACCCAGCAGTCCCAGCTTGCCCATTACGTTGGCCGCAGTACGAGCATAGAGGTCAGAACCACCGCCTGCACTGAAAGGACACACAAATTCCACATCGCCGGAGAGAGCAAATGTCTCTGCGCCAGAAGAGCTGGCGCTGCCAGAGCCGGTGGAATTGTTGCCGCTCCCACAGGCTGCCAGGGAAAGGGTCATGGCCGTTGCCATGAGCAGTGCAAGAAACTTTTTCATAGTTTACAATCCTTCCTCTTTCTCTTAATTTTTGGTTCTATTTCTCCTGCGGGCTCCCCCGCAGTGGGATCACTTTTCCGCGTCCTTCTCCACCATCTTGCGGATCAGCATTGCCGCGCGGTCCGTGTTGAAGATGCCGCACATGCAGGGCTTGAAGAGCTCTGCCGCAGCCTGCTCCGGTGTGCAGCGGCCCTTGCGGCACTTCTCTACCATCTCATTGATGAAGTTGACAGAGACCATGGAATGGCCGCACATGGTGGCGATCTCCAGAATCTCGTTGGAGGGCAGCAGATCGGTGCGGCCGATACGACCCAAGGAGGACTCCACCGTATGGGGTTCCAGACCGGCCTTGTGGCAGCACTCCTTCACATGGTCCACGAGGCCGGAGACCACGATGGACATGCCCAGGTCTTCCGCCTTCAGATCCACCAGCATGCCGATGACGTCAGACTCCTCCTTGAAGGTGGCGGTGATGACAGCGCGATCCTCCACGTTGTCGATCATGTGCTGCCGACCCTCCAGATTGTCGTTCAGGTGGAACTTCTCCATCTGATACCACTCGTTGCCGCCGCGGCAATCACCCATTGTGACACAGTGGTTCTTCTCGCAGAGCTGGAAGAAGCGGCGCAGCTTGGGAGCCGAGCCCTCGTGGTTGATATCCTTGCTGGGCATACAGAGGATGACAAAGTCATGCTTCAGATTTTCCTCGGTGCCGACGCGATGTAACGTATGAGACATTATTCTTTCTCCTCCTATTACAATAAGTTTTGGTTGGAAGCCCAGCATCCGGCTGGGCTTCTTTCCGTCTCTTGCCTAAGCTACAATAAGGGAAGCAACTGGCTGACCACGCCCTCCTTGGGCTTTTATGTCCGCAAGCAAGACTGTCAGCCGTCCCCTTATTGCAGCGTTCGATTTGAGCAGGTTGAGCCTTGGAGTTCGTGTCACCCAATAGATTGAATCGGCAATGAGAAAAAGATGGATTCCGGTTGCGATTCATAGATTGGAGGAATACAAATGAACTCTGTAGGCATCGACATTTCCAAAGGAAGAAGCACGGTTTCCGTCATGCGTCCCTTTGGTGAAGTCGTCATCTCGCCCTTTGAAGTCCGTCACACCGACAGTGAACTGAGCGAACTGGCAAAGCAGCTCAAAAGCTTAAACGGTGAGACCCGTGTGGTAATGGAGGCCACAGGGAACTACCATGCGCCGGTGGCAAAACTGCTCCACGACGCAGGGCTATATGTTTCCGTTGTCAATGCAAAGCTGGTGCATGGCTACGGGAACAACGATTTGAGGCGTGTCAAGACCGACAAGAAAGATGCCGTAAAACTGGCGAACTACGGTCTTGACCGCTGGCTTACTTTGCCGAAGTATATCCCAGAAGAAGATACCCGGCTGTTGCTGAAGAGCTGCTACCGACAGTACCGGCAGTATTCCAAGGTGCAGACGGTTTTGAAGAACAATCTGATCTCCTTGCTGGATACTGTTTTTCCAAACACAAACCACCTGTTCAGCAGTCCTGCCCGTGCGGATGGAAGCGAGAAATGGGTGGACTTTGTAGCGGAGTTTTGGCATTGCGAATACGTCTGTGAACGCTCTGAAAGAGCATTCGTCAACCAGTACCAGCGGTGGTGCAGAAAACATGGCTACAATTTCAGCGAGGAGAAAGCACACACCATTTACGCCGAAGCCAGCGGACATATTGGCGTTATGCCAAAAACTGAGACCACGAAGCTTCTTGTGGGGCAGTCCGTGTCCCAGCTTAGAGCAACCTCTGCTGCCCTTGCCGCACTCAAACAGGAAATGCAATCATTAGCCTCCCAGCTGCCGGAATATCCCGTTGTTATGGATATGTTTGGCGTTGGTCCGGCTCTGGGGCCACAGCTTATAGCTGAAATTGGGGATGTGCGTCGTTTCTATTCCAAGAAAGCGCTTGTGGCCTACGCTGGCATTGATGCCCCGCCAAATGACTCTGGCGATGTGACCGGCAGGCACAAGAGCATGAGCAAAGTTGGTGCTGCCTCTCTGCGCAGGACGCTGTTCCTTGTCATGACCGTCTACTTGCAGAAGTTGCCACAGGATGAACCGGTCTACCAGTTCATGGACAGGAAGCGAGCTGAGGGCAAGCCCTACCGCGTCTACATGATGGCTTCCGCCAACAAGTTCCTGCGGATCTACTACGCCACGGTGAAGGCATACTTGGAGTCTTTAGAGCAAGTCTGAATTCTGTTGAATAGGCATTGGGCTGGTCGCCGTTTCAAATTTGAGATGCAAAGCGGCTTGGATTAGTGCGTCCTTTTTCCTCTACTCAAAATTTTTGATCTTCCTTCTTGACAAAACTTAGCAGGTCTTACTTCTTTTCCTGATAGAGGGGGCGGCCAAGACCCACGTTGGTCTTGCCGTTGAGGGAGCACCAAACGCCCAGCTTCTTCACGATCTCCATATGGGGCAGGTTACCCTCCTTGTCCACCTTAGAGCAGATGTCCAGGCTCAGGAAACAGTCCAGAGTTTCAGCGGTCTTGTAGATCGTGCGAAGAACCGTTTCGGCCTTCTCACAGGGGACGGTCATCTCAACAATGGCGCTGAGCACCTTCTCATTGAGAAGCTCTTCCTTGAATTTGCCGGTCTTGGGATCGCTCATCATGGTGGTGACGGGGTTGCACTCTTCAAATTCAACGCCTTCGGCAGCCACGGCCATCGCGACCTTCTCCGCGTCATAAAGACGCGCGCCATAGCAGGGACGTCCCAGCTCCACCGCGATGCCGATGGTGCCGTCAGGGAAACGGCCAGTGACCTCGTTGGTCTTCATCTCTTCCGTTCCGCGACCGGAGATGCCGGATTCCGGGGCAATGGTCAGCACATCGCTCATCAGGCTGCGGACGCTCCGGGGATATTCCAGCGGCTGCTGATAGATGGCCTTCTTGGGACAGACGTTGGCACGCAGACAGACACCGCACTCCACACACTCGTCAAAGTCGATATCCACCACTTTATCCGTCTTTTTAATGGCGGACACGGGACACCGGTTCATGCACAGCCCACAATTGACGCACAGGTCTTTGTTGATACGCATACATTACTTCCTCTCTTCGTTGATTCACTGTCGTTGCTTCTATCTTTGCAAATCAGATCTCTCTTCCGATTATACAAGCAGCCATTTCCCGGAGCAACAGGTAAGCTCTTCCCGCCGCTCCGGGAAAGCGGCGTTTCTTTTACTTTTCTGCCACCAGACGCAGATAGGTCTCGGTACGCTCTTCGGCGTCCCGCTGCGCCTTGGCCAACAGCTCGTCGGCGATCTCCGGGAACTTCCGGTAGAGGGAGGAGTAGCGCACCTCGCCGGAGATCTTGTACATGTTGGGCAGCATCAGCATGAGACCCTGGCTGGCAGTATAGGTGCTGGCCAGCGCGCCGCCCTCGTGCTGCATCTCCCGGACTTCCACCGTCTGGCCGAAGATGTTCTTCCGCCCCTTGGCGCTCCACTCGTCGATAAGCTCCGCCATGGTGGAGGAGGGAGTGATGGGATAGATGGTGGTGACCTCCGTGAAGGCATAGGAGGCGTAAGCCGCCGCCGTATTGCCGTCCATCGTCGCCCGCTTGAGTGCCTTGCTCATTAGAGTCTCCTCTTCTTGCGCATTTACACTGCTTTATTACTACATTATAGAATATCATTTTTTATAATAGTATGATAGTACCAAATTGACTGCGTTTCAAGCTGTTTTTTCCATTTTCGGCATCTTTTTGCGTTTTGTCTTGCCTTTCCGCAGTAATTGGCGATCTTTTGTGCTATTTCTTTCTGTTTTATGCGTTTTTTTATCGAATCCTGCCGAAAAAGTTGTCGGCAAAATCACGAATACCGTTCTACCTCGTCAATTACTCAGAAATCCGTGAGCTGGGCCGGGCGTTTCTCCAAGAAGGCAGTCATTCCTTCCTTCTTATCGTGGGTCGCAAAGGAGAGGCCAAAATTGATAGCCTCCAACTCCAGGCCACTGGCAAGATCCGTGTCCATGCCGCTCTCGATGCTGGCTTTCGCCAGGGAAATGGCATAGCTCCCCTTGCTGAGGATGCGTTCCGCCATAGAGCGGCACTCCGCCAGCAGGGCATCCTTGGCTACGACCTTATTGACGAGGCCGATGCGGTGGGCTTCCTGGGCATCAATGCGGTCACAGGTGAAGCTCAGTTCCTTTGCGCGGCCTTTTCCTACAAGACGCGCCAGACGCTGGGTACCGCCAAACCCAGGCAGAATTTCAAGGCCGCATTCCGGCTGCCCCAAAACAGCGCTCTCCGCTGCCACCCGAATATCGCAGGCCATTGCCAGCTCACAGCCGCCGCCCAAAGCGTAGCCATTCACCGCGGCAATGGTAACTTGCGGCATCTTCTCCAAGCGAGAAAAGGCCTCGTCTGCCAGCAGGGCCATCGCCCGGCCAGCGGCAGGCTCCGTATTCACCATCTCTGAAATATCTGCTCCCGCCACAAAAGCCTTTTCTCTGCTGCCGGTCAGCAAAACCACTCGGACATCCTTCCTGCCCTCCAGCTCCGCAAAGCAGTTTTTCAGTTCCGTCAGAGTCTCGCTGTTTAGAGCGTTTGGCGCCTTTGGACGATCGATCGTCACCAGAGCAATCCCATTTGCGACTTCCAGTTTGATATTGTTCATTGTATTTCCTCCTATGCCTTGACAAAGTAAAGTTGTGTCGCACATATTCTATATTGTAGTATAATATATTGTAATATAGTTCTTTGGGTTGCCAATAGAAAAATCACATTTTTCCCTCTTCTGCGTAAAATCATAACCACCAGTAAACTGGTGGTTTGGCCTGCCCCTGAAAGGGGCTATTACCGGCTTAGCCCCTAAAAGGAGCGTCGAATTATAATATCGCATCACACGCACTGCCACCCGTGAACGGGTAGAATGTATTATTTCCAGCATGACGCTCTCTTTCAGCGGCCTACTCACAAGTATTTGCTTTCCTTCGGAAAGCCTCATGCTAAAGCTATTTTTCTTCCCCCGGTAAAACCGGAGGTTGTATTCTACGCCTAAAGGCACCAATACAAAAAGTACCCGGCGACATCCCGCCAGGCACGGTTGTGGGTTTTCTCAATTTACTGCACGATGCGGTAGTAGGTGCGGGCGGTTAAAAGGTAGACGAGCCCATAGATCACAGCGAAGACCAGAAAGGTGCCCGCCGTGGAGAGCAGGGTGACGCCGTTCTCGTGGAGGCCGAACAGGATGAGAAGGTGCAGCATCAGCTTGAAGTCAAAGGCCACATGGACGGCCGCCACCAGCAGCGGGGCAAAGAACACCACTAGGATCTGAGAGCCGATGGACTTCTTTACCATTTTCCGCTCCAGACCCATGTCCTGCATGATGCGGTAGCGCTCCCGATCCTCATAGCCCTCGGAGACCTGCTTATAGTAGATGATGAGCACCGCCGCCATGATGAAAAGGAGCCCCAGGAAGAAGCCACCGTTGAGGGAGAAGTACTCTCCGGAGAATTCCTCCCTGCCTTCCGTCAGGGCGATCTCCCAGCTGCCCACTTCCTCCGCGCCGTAGCCCTGATCGAAGGTCAGCTCCTCCGTCAGGGTCAGCTGGGTGTCCTCGTCCACGTTCAGATCGCAGAAGCTCTGAAAGACCATGGCGTTGGGGTCGCTGCCGGGAACGCGGGTACGCTGGGCTTCCACCTGGGCGTTCCAGACCGCCCGCAGCGCCGCATCGTCCTTTACCGTCAGCCAGACGGGAGAGTTGATGTTGACGAAAGCGCTGCCCACCGCCGGGAAGTCCCCGGTGAGCCTGGCGGCCTCCACGGTGATCTCGGAGTATTCGCCGCTCACGGCATCGCCCTCCATCGCCGCAGGATTCAGGGAAAAGCGCAGCGTTACCGGAGCAAAATCCGCGGGTTTCTCCCCTGTGACAACTTCTGCGTCCGCCGCCGTCAGGAAGTAGACATCCTTGGTGTCCGCCTGGTACTCATACTGGCGGATGTATGGTAAAATGGGTTCATCGGATAACGATGCCCGTTCACCATAGGGCGCTGTTTCTGGTCAAACGGTTTTCCGCTGGAAATGCCGCCTGTGATGCGTAGGTCACAGGCAGCACCTTCGTCTTTTGCCGTCTGGTGTGCTTTTTCGTGAAACGGCGCATTACCACGCCGAACGGCAAATGCCGTTCGCTGCCGGATAGCGCTCTGTTCCGTGTGGATAGGCACACGGAACAAAGAAAACTTTCGCTGTTTTCACTTGCCTTGATTTTTACCTTCGATTTTGCCGCTCTTTCCGAACGTCGTTCCTGCCCGGAGGTCTGCTCCTGGCGTTTCGTCCCCATTGGTACGCTCGCGCTTTCGCGGTCATGGCGGATACTTCGCCGGGGGACGTATCCCGTTCGGATGGTTATTCGATTTTCAAGGTGCAGGTGCGGGTACAAAACCATTGTAGCGAAAAAATAGCCCTTTCCCGTATATCCAAGAGGTAGGAAATCAGGCAAAAAAGCGCCGATTTCCACGCTTATGGATGAGGACAGGAAGGGCAGGAAATGAAGGGGGGACACGATGCAGGTAAAAACCGACGCATCGGAGAGAATCAAGGATCTGCGGGTTGAACAGCATTTGACGCTGGAACAGCTTGCGGCGCTGACGGAGCTTTCCAGCTCTGCCATCGGCAAGTATGAGAGCGGCGATTCCAAGGACATTAGTGCGTTCGCCATTGTGAGACTGGCGGAAAAGCTGGGCGTTTCCACGGACTATCTGCTGGGCGTGACAGAAAATAAAAATCACCCAAACACAGAGCCGAGCGCACTGCATCTGAGTGATGCTGCGGTGGATGTATTGAAAACGGGAAAGTTCAACCATCGGCTGCTGTCGGAACTGATCTGCCACAAGGGATTCCGGCGCTTTATGCTGGATGCGGAGATATACGTTGACCGGATCGCGGATATGCGGATCAAGGATATGAACACCGTCCTTGAAACCACCCGGCAAATGGTCTTACAAAAATACGGCGAGGACAGCGACGATCTTTATCTGCAAACGCTAAAAGCAGCGCAGGTGCAGGAGGATGAATACTTCGGGCATCTTGTTACGAAAGCCTTGAAGGATATTCTGCGAGACATTCGGGAGGAACACAGGGACGATGCGCTGACGGCTGACGATGAGCTGTCCGTTGCAGAGGTGCAGGAGCGGTTGACCAAGGTCATGAGCTTTGAGGGCAGCGCAGAGGAAAAGAAAGTGCGGTCGGTCCTTGCCACCCTCGGCATCGACTATGACAAGCTCACCAAGGAGCAGCTTGCCGCGCAGATAGAAATACTCAAGCTGTCCAAGCACATGAAAAGCCCTATCAGCCAGCGGGGTAAGCTGCGTTCTCATGGCAAGGGCAGAAAGAAGCGCAGATAGCAAAAACAGGAGACCATACCTGCCCGCATGGGGTGGGTATGGTCTCCTGTCGATTTCTCAGTCCTCAAGCTGGTGTTCGCGGGAGTTTTTGCAGTATTCCTCGATGTCGCCGTTTAGCACAAGGTCGGCGTATTCCAGCGGCTTGTTGTAGATCAGCCAGTCCAGCTCGGAGCGGTCAAAGCGGTTGTCCGCGACCTCACCTTCCACAGCGGTACAGTCGATGGAGATCATGCTGCCGTCTGCGAAAAGCAGCTCCACGCAGGCCGTGTCGATATTGAACGCGCAGGAAATGATTTTGCCCATGT
The DNA here is from genome assembly GCF_900115635.1 of Oscillibacter sp. PC13. Taxonomy (GTDB): domain Bacteria; phylum Bacillota; class Clostridia; order Oscillospirales; family Oscillospiraceae; genus Oscillibacter. The sequence goes on from NZ_FOXE01000012.1 coordinate 65,036, forward strand.
TGAAAACCTCTGTCAGATTTGATTTTCAGCAAAGCGTCTGTAAGCGTGGGTTTTGGGTGGTTGGTGTGAAAGTATCCTTAACTAAGGGAAAGCCCGGTCTCCCAGGCGGATACCGCCTGCCGGGTGACGAAGAGCTTTTCCGCCAGTGCTTCCTGGGTCATGCCGCAGGTGGAACGGAGCCGCCGGATGTGTTTTCCCACCGATGCCATCGGTGCACCTCCTTCTAAAAAACTGGCCCCAGTCTAGCACAGACTGGGGCTGGAAGTCACGCAAAGGCTGTTTGCGCCGCTCAATAAGCCAGCTTTTCCACCGTCCAGCCGGCAATCAGTTCCGCGTAAAACCGGCAGACGGCTTTCCCGGTCTCCAGGTCGAGGTTGATATAATTTCCGCACTCTGCGGGGCTTTTCCCGGGCATCTCGCCAGAGAAGGACGCGGCGGCAGTGAATACCTCCTGCAGCAGGGTGATGGCCCCCTCACAGGAGAGCAGCCGGTTGTCAAAGAGGAAGTAGAACCCGGTCTGGCAGCCCATAGGGCCAAAGTAGATGACAGCCTCCTTGTCCCCGGAGTTCCGCAGCAGCGTGGCAATCAGGTGTTCGGCAGAGTGCATCTCCGCGTTGGTCAGAAGATCGCCGGTGTTTGGTTTCTTGAACCTCAGGTCGAAGGTGACAACGTCTCCATCCCGGCGGGAGTAGTACAGCCCGGGTGCCAGCTTGTTGTGGTCTACGGTAAAGCTTGCGATGCGGTTCATGTTAAAGCGCCTCCTTTTGCAGTGCCTGGGCCAGGGGCAGAACAACTCTGCCCAGATTTTCCAGGGCCTGTCCAAAATCAAAATACTCGTCCGCCTGATTGTCGGAAAACAGATGGTCGGAGACGGATTTGAGAGACACGAGCTTTACGCCGTTGCGCAGGCACACCTGGGCGATGGCGCCGCCCTCCATTTCCACCAGCATGGGATGGAAGGTGTCCCGAATCCAAGCAGAGCGTTCCCCCTTGGTGGCGAACCAATCTCCAGTGGCCACCCGGCCGGTGACAACGGAGAAACCGAGACGTTGCAGAAGCAGCGCACACCGCTCCGGTTCCCAGGTTGGGAATGCGACCTGATTGACTGTGGAAACCAGCCCAATGGGATCTCCAACGGCGGTGGTGTCTACATCGTGCTGGACGAATTCAGACGCAACCACCAGGGATCCAATGGGCAGGTCTGTGGCACACCCGGCGACTCCTGCGTTCAAAATCAGATCTACGCCGTATTTCAGGCAGAAAATTTCCGCCGCCATGGCGGCGTTCACTTTGCTGACACCGCCGGCACAGGCCAGGATGTGGGGGGCAATTTCAAAGAAAGGCACGCCAGAGACAATTTCACAGGGCTCCAGCTCTTTCGCTCCCGGCAGGGCATGAAGCTCCACCGGCATGGCGAATTGCAGTCCAATTTTCATGGGTTCCTCCTCCAAACGAGTACAATTCCGTATTTATTTTACCACGGCCACTTGAGTTCGGCAATGCAAAAAAACAGGGCGTGAACAGCTGTTCACGCCCTGTTTGAGTATCTGATCAGCCCTTAACAATGGCGGCGGTGTCCATGGCGATCATGAGCTCCTCGTTGGTGGGGATGAGGAGAACCTTCACCGTGGAATCGGCAGCAGAGATGACAGCCTCCTTACCGCGAACGTTGTTTGCTTCAGCGTCCATCTTCACCCCCATGAATTCAAGGCCGGAGGCAATATCCAGACGCTGACTGACAGAGTTTTCGCCAACGCCTGCGGTAAAGATAATGGCGTCCACACCGCCCATGGCAGCGGCATATGCACCAATCAGCTTCTTCACGCCATAGTTGAACATGTCGACGGCCAGACCAGCGCGCTCATTGCCCTCCTTGTGGGCGTTTTCCAAGTCACGGAAATCAGAGGAGACACCGGAGACGCCCTGCACGCCGGACTTTTTGTTCAACACATTCAGCATTTCGTCGATGCTCATGTTGTACTTGTTCATCACATACTGCAGAATACCTGCGTCCAAGTCGCCGGAACGGGTGCCCATAGGCAGGCCGGCCAGGGGCGTGAAGCCCATGGAGGTATCCACGCTCTTGCCGCCGTCCACGGCGGTGACGGAGGAACCGTTGCCCAAATGGCAGCTGATCAGCTTCAGCTCCTCGGGTTTCTTGCCCAGCATAGCGGCTGCACGGGCTGCCACATACTTGTGGGAGGTGCCGTGGAAGCCATAACGGCGAACCTTGTCGTTTTCGTAATACTCATAAGGCAAGGCGTACATATACGCTTTGGCGGGCATGGTCTGGTGGAAGGCGGTATCGAACACACCGACCATGGGAACGCCGGGCATGCAGGCCTGGCAGGCCTTGATGCCGGTGATATTGGCGGGGTTGTGGAGCGGAGCCAGGGGGATGCAGTCCTCCAGAGCCTGCATAACCTCATCGGTGATGAGAACGGACTGATTGAACGCCTCACCGCCATGCACCACCCGGTGGCCAACGGCGTCGATTTCCTTCATGGAGCCGATGACGCCGTTCTTGGGATCCACCAGAGCGTCCAGCACCGTCTGGATGGCCTCGGAATGGGTGGGCATCGCCACATCCACGGCGTCCAGCTTTTCCTTGCCGTCCACCTGGGGTTTATAGGTGAACTTGCCGTCGATACCGATGCGCTCGCAAAGGCCCTTGGCCAGCAGGTCGCCTGTCTCGGGATTCAGCAGCTGATACTTCAGGGAAGAGCTGCCCGCGTTGATGACGAGAATGTTCATAAATTCACGACTCCTCTTCTTCCGTGGAAAACCTTGCGGGTTTTCCTGAATTGATATAAAATAAAAAATATTCTTTTGACTTTCCATATCAAACAGACGGAAAATCACACATTACTTATTATAACAAAGAATTTCCAGGTTACAACCGCCATTTTTACCGAAATGTCACTTTTTTGTCATTGATTCGAGGTGAAATCTGTGCAAATTGCAGGTATTATCATAGAGTACAATCCTATGCACAGCGGACATATGCATTTGCTGAAGGAGACACGGGCCCGGCTGGGAGCAAATGGAGCGATTATCTGCGTCATGAGCGGAAACTTCGTGCAGCGGGGTGACTTTGCGGTGCTGGGCAAGCTGCCCCGGGCGGAGGCGGCTGTCCGCAGTGGGGCGGATTTGGTTTTGGAGCTTCCGCTGCCGTGGGCTGTCTCCTCAGCAGAGCGTTTTGCTGATGGCGGGGTTCAGGCCTTGATGGCCACGGGACTGGTGACGCATTTGGCATTTGGAAGCGAATGCGGCGACGCGGCAGCCCTGCAGCGGGTAGCCTCTGCGCTTGTTAGCGAGGTTTTTTCCCACCACCTGAAGCGGGAGTTACCTTTGGGAAACAGTTTTGCCGCCGCACGCCAGAGAGCCGCCGCCGCACTTCTCCCGCCGGAGGATGTGTCACTGCTGTCGGCTCCCAATAATATCCTGGGAGTAGAGTACTGTAAGAGCCTTCTGCTTCATCACTCCGCAATGCAGCCGCTGACAGTGCCCCGGCGCGGAGCGGCTCACGATGATGAGACAGCGAGGGAAGAACATCCATCCGCCTCTGCGCTTCGTGCCCGTCTGCGGAATGGGGAGCGGGACGCCGCGATGGTCCTTATGACGCCGGCCATGGCGGAGATTTATCGTCGGGAGGAGGATGCAGGCCGTGCTCCCGTGTTTGGGAATATTTGTGAGAGGGCGGTTTTGGCTCGCCTGCGGTCTATGACGGAGGCAGAGTTTTCCATGTTGGACGAAGGGCGCGAGGGACTTTGCAACCGGCTGTACGCGGCTTCCCGGAAAGCCGCTTCTCTGGAGGAACTGCTTGCTGCCGCCAAGACAAAACGGTACGCCTATGCCCGGCTGCGCCGGATGACTCTTTGGGCTTACCTGGGACTGATGCCGGCAGATTTCCCTAAAAACCTGCCATACCTGCGGGTGCTGGCTGCAAATCGCACCGGCTGCGGCTTGTTGGCAAAGATGCGGAAGTGTGCGGTGCTGCCGGTGCTGACAAAGCCCGCGGATGTACGGCGCCTGGACACGGCCGCCCGGCGCCTGTTTGCACAGGAGGCTCGCGCTACGGACTTGTATACACTGGCGTATCCCAATCTTGCCGCCGCAGCAGGCGGAACAGAGTGGAAAGAGGGACCTGTTATTCTGTAATTCTGTAAACCCTCCGGAAACATCCGGAAAGGAGCGTCAATATGACGACATTCATTGCGCTGCTTTTGGCAGTTAGTATGTTGAGCGGCTGTTCCAACGCTTCAGTTACGAATATCAAGAGCACACCTGCTGAATTTTCTGTGTCTGCAATTTTAGCAGAGGCGAAACCGGAGGCAGTCACCTATACGGTGGAACTTCAGACGGTGGAGAATACTGCTGAAGCGGAAGACGGTACGTTGCTGGTTCATTACAAATTTGAACTGCCGGTGATGACTGCTGTCCGGAAAGATGGAAGCGAGATTCTCCAAGCAGCGAACGAGACGGAGCGTGCGGCACTGCTTATCGTTGAATCCTTTAACAGCCAGTTTGCGGACTGGCTTGACAGGGGAGAGTTTTCGGCTTTGGCTGCGGCTGCCGAGGAGGACCGCACGTGGCAGGTGCTTAACGGAGGAGAATGGATCGGTGCCTATGAGCTGGGACTGACCTGTGACCTCTACCAGACCGGAGAGCTGATCAGTGTTGCGGCGGAATATTACAGCTACACTGGCGGGGCCCACCCAAACACCAGCTTGCTGGCATGGAACTTTGATCTGACAACAGGACAGTTTTTCACACCCGCTATCCTCGCGGCAGATGGGCAGGACTTCCTGGCTGCGGTTCAGGAGGAAATTGTCCGTCAGGCCAATATCCCATTGGAGGACGGTACGGTTCCGGCAGCCGGCTATTGGGAGGATTATGAGGAAATTGCTGCAGACTGGAGCAGCTATGCGGTTTCTTTTGACGAAACTGGTATGAAGGTGGCGTTCTCGCCCTATGAAATTGCCTGCTATGCCGCAGGGCCGCAGGTATTCAGCCTGCCATATGAGTTATTGCTGCCGCATCTCAGTGATCACGGCAAGGTAATTTTGGAGTTGGGGACAACAGAAGACTGAATGAAAAGGCGCGGACCATCGGTCTGCGCTTTTTATACTTGACATACCTAGAATATCTATGTATTCTGTACATAGATATTCTAGGTATACAGAGAATCGGAGACGCAGTATGAGAAAAAAACAGAACATGGAACATACGCAGCTGCTGGTGCTCTCTCTGCTGGCAGGAGAGGATATGTACGGCTATCAGATGATCGTGGAGCTGGCCCGCCGCTCCGACCGCACCTTTGAGATGAAGGAGGGTACGCTGTATCCGGTACTCCATGGGCTGGAGCGGGACGGGCTGGTGGAAGCGTACCAACAGGAGACACACACGGGCCGGGTGCGGAAATATTACCATCTGACACGCCGCGGCGCGGCACAACTGAAAGAGGACGCAGCGGCCTGGAATACCTATGCCGGTGCGGTGAACGCGGTGCTCCGCAGCAGCGCGTCCATGGCGTGAGATGAACCGGCGGGAATTCTGCAGCCAGGTGCTGCAATCTATGCACCGGCTGACCAGAAGAGAAGAGGAGGCTGTCCGGCAGGAATTGGAGGGCCATCTGGAGGACCACATCTGTGCCCTGATGGAATTGGGCTATGACGAGGCCTTGGCAGAAGAGCGCTCTGTCACCGTTATGGGGGACCCGGCAGAGATCGGCCGGGCCATGGACCGGCAGTACCCGCCCTTCTGGCTGGCCGTCAAGCGGGTGGTCATGGCTCTGACGCTGGTGGCTGTACTTCTGGTGGGAATGCCGCTCTGCCAGACGCTGGACAACACTGCGGAAAATCTGAGGGCCTGCTTCTGCCCGGAAAAGCTGGCGGTTGTCCGGGATTTCAACGACCAGCTTGGGGCGGTGGAGGAGCTGGATTTGCAGGTGGAGTGCGGCGATGTGACGGTGCGGGTCTATCAGGTGGGCCTGGAGAATCCGACAGGAGGCGGCATGGCCTATCTGGCCATAAGCGCTTGGGACAGACGTTTCTTCGCAGAGCAGGTGCCGGGGGATGCGACTGCCGCATTTCTGTGGAACCGATTGGAACTCGTCACTTCTTCGGAGATGAAGCCCGTGGGCGGACATGGCTGGAAGTGGGCTTACATCTATGAGATTCCGGTCAATTACGGCGACAGCGTTCAAATGACATACGACCGGTACGGAAAGAAATTTGACCTGACGGTGGAGCTGCCCTGGGAGGTGCGTGGAGAATGAAATGGAGACGGAAGAAACGCATTCCTACCCGTCGGCGGCTGACCATGCGATGGATGGCGGCACTGCTGCTGTTGATTTTAGTCAGCCACGCGCTGGGGGTCTACTGTCTGACGCCGGAACGGGTCCTGCGGATCCTGGAACGGGAGCAGAATACCGGTGACACGGTGTTTTTGGCAGAAACAGATGTACCGGATGATGAGGGGAACAGCCGTCTGCGGCTCTCCGGAGGGGAGAATGCGGTCATTCTTGCCCGCTATGCATGGTCGTGGAAGCACGGGTGGTACACCAATCTGGCAAAGTATGCGGAGCGGCGGCAGGAGAAGCCCTTCTCGGCGGCGGTCTGCCGCATTCGCTCCGATTACGACCCGGACAAGGGGCAGACAACGGATACCTACTGCGTTTTTGGCTGTGTGGAAGACCCGGGAGTGACGGAGCTGGTGGTTCAGTTTCACGCACTGGAAGGCGGCTTTGACCAGACGGTGCGCCTGACGGCGGCGGACTGGATTTTGGACGGGACAGGGAACCGTTTTTTCCTCTGCGTCCTGCTGCCGGAGACGGACAACTGGAGCAGAGCATGCAGTGTCACCGGTTATTTTGCCGACGGCGCCAGCACGGGAACATTGGAGCTGATGGGCGCAGAGCCGCGCTGGGAATGAACGCGGCACGGCAAGCCGGCAGTTCAAAATAAAAGAGACTGTACCAGAGCGGATACAGTCTCTTTGCTTATTCTTGCAGATGGTGCAGCAAATTGGCTGCGAATGCCTCCAGCCGTGCGTCAATTCCCGGCAGAGCCAGGGCGGTGCCCGCGTCGTTGGCGGTCGCCAGCAGACAGAACCGGGAGGGCAGCCAAAAGCCCTTGTTCATATTCAGGGCGGAAACCAGCTGGCTTGCCACGATATCTCCGCCGGAATAACCGGACACCACGATGCCGAATACGGCCTTGCCCGTGAAGGGGGCGGTGCGGTACAGGGCGGTCAGCCGGTTGATGGCGGCGGTCAGATTGGCGGAGAGAGCATCGTTGTAGTTGGGGCACAGCAGCACCACCGCGTCTGCCTCACGGATGGCGGGATAGACCTCCTGCACCATGACGCCGCCATAAAAGCAGTCTCCCTGCTCGCCATAATGGAGACACATGGTATAGGGGCAGCCGGAGCAGTCCTCCAGCGTGCCGTTTCGCAGTCCGATTTCCGTAATGGAGCAGGTGTTCTCCAGCTGCTTGCGCACCCGGCTCCACAGGGCCAGAGTGTTGGAGGTTTTGTGGTTGGAGGCGTGGAGCACCAGGAGCTTGGGCCGGGAATGCCGGGGAGGGGAGAAGTCCAGAATGCGCCGAACCAGGTCCGCGGAAGCCAGGTCCGCGGCCTCTGACAGCCCGCAGCCCGCGTTTTTTGCCTGCACAGTAAAGTTTTGCAGAGTTCCCGTGCACTCCACCAGCGGGCGGCCGGGAAACCGACAGCCCGCGAGATTTGCCGCAAGCACCAGCTCCCGGCCAATGGCCTTGGTGTACAGATCTCCGGCGCCGTCGATCAGGATGCCGCCAACGCTCCCGGCAAGGCACCCGGGGTGTGCCCGCAAAAAGGCCAGCAGATCATAAAACCCATGGCTGACGCCGCTCTCCGGCAGGGAGACGGCAAAGAAAAGGCGGCGCTCCGCCAGCGGATCCGTCAGCCAGGAGACCCGCTGAAAAGCGTGCCCGGCCAGCGCGGCGGAGAGAAGGCGCTCAAAACGTTCTCCGGCGGGGGAGCCGGGGCAGATCACAGTCAGCATGGAATCACCTCTCCTCTTTGTCATTTACTCCGTTTTTCCTGAAGTACGATTCTGGCAGGCACGGCGCCAGTCAATCCTGGGAATTGTGGGCGGCCGCCTTCGTCAGATAATTGCCCTCAGCAACGTCTCCGTCTCCTGAAGGCGGGCGAACAGCGCGTCCGGCAGAGAGGCGGTTTCCAGTTCCAGACCGGCGGGAGTGAAGCGGTTTCGGACGCCGAACCACACATCTCCCAGGCAGACAGAGCTGCAGTGCCACTGTCCCCGCAGCGTCAGCAGCAGCTGCAATGCCCCGGAGGACAGCGCCGGAGCCACATATGGCTTGAAACCGAGTTCCCGGATCCGCAGATTGGCCTCCAGAACCTGCTGCGTCAACTCCTGGGAAAGCGCGTCATCGTAGTGGGCAATGGAGTTGGCAATGACCAGGCCCTGGCCATGGGGACCAAAGCTGCGGCCTTCTTCCAAAAAGGAGCGGAACCGGGAATCCTGTTTTGCAATATATGCTGCCCTGGCGTTCATCACGCCAAGACCGAAACCCTGAATCTGCTCCGGCCGCAGACCGCCGCCGTCCCATATGCCGTCCGGCCCCATATTGGAAGCGAGATAGGCGGCCTTACACAGGGGGTCTACCGGATCCGAGAGAATGGCAAACAGCCCCCGAAATGCGGAAGAACGCGCCTGCCGGGCATAGGCCTCTATAATGGTGCGGTTGGCGTCAAACTGGGTCATCCGCACATCCCGGATGCCGCTGCCAACCGGAGGAATACTGCGGGTGGCGGAAAAAATGACAACATCACAGTCAAACAGGCGCTCGGGAGGGATGGGTTCCACCGGAGGCAGCGATTCATAGTCCCATGGCCAGGAAACCTGCCCCATTTCGGCAGCCCAGCGAGCCACAGTATGTTCGCTGAGATCGCAGATACCGATATGCTCAATACAGTCACGGCCAAGCAGCTTTAGGGCAGTCAGCAAAGTCCCCCCCACATCACCCACTGCCAGCAGATTCACCCGGCACTTCGCAGCGTGCGTGCCGGGCGGCTCCAAAATACTCTGCCACTTAGGATGCTGTATATTGACTGCCCGAAGAGTCCGGGTACTAATCCGGCGTTGGATGCGCCGGGACAGCGTTGGAATTTCAACAGACATCCGGTTCGGGTCCAGCCAAGTGACATCCTCCTCCGCAGCAGTCAGCTGCCGGGAAGATGAGACGCAATAGGCTGCCAGACTGTGCTGCGGATCCCGGGATACCAGAAAGACCACGGGTACCTGGGCAGCGGGCATTTCCGCCGCTTCCAGGGGAAGGTTTGGAAGAAGGGAGGCAAAAAGCTGATCGTGATAGCGATAGTAGTACATGGACACACCCCGTTTTTTGATGGCATTAAACAACCAGACGGCCGCGAGGCACCCATACTGTCTGTTGCAATGCGGCAGTGAAGAACCGAGTTGGATCAGAAGAATGGAAAAATACCGGAGAATATGAAAAGCAAGCCGCTGGAAACTGCGCTTATGTCAGCAGATTCTGCATGCGCAACAGCATTTGCAGATCGCTTTCCAAGCAGGACGAGGCCGGGAGATTGGCGTCATAATGCAGGCAGTTGCCCTTATCCGGGGACAGCGGAAGTATCACCGCCTCGGCAAGACGAGAGAGCGTCAGGTTCCGGGCATAGCGATCACGATAGGAAGACTCCAGTGCTATCAGAATATCCCGGGAGTTCTCAATACAAATCCGGGAAAAGCTGAACACGGCATCCCGGTCGCATTCCCGGTAAAACCGCGGGAAAGCATACGGTAAAATCAGATTGACTGCCGGCATCAGACCTGGAACGGAGGGAGAGCTGCCGCTTACCGTATCACCGCCGATGAATGGATACATCGTGGATTCCACAAACCAGGCACGCAGGTTTGGAATAAAATAAGCGCAGTCTACAGCCAACCCTTTGTCCGATATCAGATCGCGTCCCCTGCCGGACAACAGGCCCACCAGAACACGGTCAATCTCCACGACCTCCTTGCGGAACAGAGGCTCCAACGCCTGAATCCGGTTACCGGAGTGAAGCAGATCGTCTACCAATACAACAGGCCTGCGGAAGGAATGGATGGTGCGGACCTGGCTTTCCAGCGGCGCATAACCGGGGAAGGCTTCAATTCCAAAGGACTTGAGATCCGGTGCAAAGACCTTATCGGTATGAAGCGTTTTGGTAACGGTGTTGGGGATTGCATTGCCACGAAGAATTTTACCAAAGGGGACGCACATCTTCGGACCCAGCACGCGGGGATGAGTGGGTTCTGCCGGGACACCGTTAAGATCTACAATCTTCCGCACCAGGCGGTGATAGATTACCTCGGCGTTCAAAGACAGGACCAGAGAGCCGGGATATAGGCCGCAGATAGCCCGCTGAATGCGGGAATGCGCTGTTTCCGTGGCACGAAGAACCCGCCGGTCAGAGGAGAACGGCTCCTTTAAGGTGGTGGAGATGTTTTGAATCAACACGGCCGGAGATCGCATGTCCACCAGCAGTAGGGAATGGGAGCCGCTGACGCCTCCGGTACCGATAAAGCCCTGCCGTTCCAAAAGGTCCAGAATTTTGGGGGGCGAGTGAAGGGAGGTCGGGTACCAGACAGCATAGCTGCAGTCCTCGTCCATGGCGCGGGACAAGGCCTCTGTTAAAAGGAGCTGCCCCACATCATAATTTCCGCCGGGAAAACGGACAATATGGAGGCCGGTTAAAAGCTGAATGCGGCCTGCGGTATGCCGGCGAATTTCATTGGCTAATTGAGCGTTTCCCAAGGCTTCATACAGCCCGCCAGAATTCACCGTCCGCATGGTCAAAAAGCCAAGTAACCGCGGACGGGCTCCCAGATCCCGCAGAACCAGGATGCCGTCCCGGCGGTCTATGCTGGGGGCGGGATGCCCGCTTCGGGCAACGGCCTCTGCCAATTCCCGCTGCAGCGATTCCTCGGGTGCCTCTGTATAGGAAAAATCCAGATAACTGACCCGGAGCAGCTGTTTGTACTGGGGCTCACGGAGGTAGAGGCTGTTTCGGTAAATAAAATTCTGCACGGCGGGGTCGATGAGGTTCGAGATATCCCGCCCCAAGTCAATATTCTCCCGAATCCGGGTGGAACTGATGTCCTCCAGATAGGTTGGCAGCTGCAGTTGGAGAACCTTTCCGGTGATACAGGAGAGATCCACTGGGATTTCCCGCCCGTCGGCGTCGCTGGAGCGCCGGAAGACGATGTGATTGAGATGGTGGACGGATCCTTCCGAAGGGGCTGTCCGGTAGGAGGAGGCGTTGGACACAACATCCGATCCCACCACCAGATACAGTGACCGGCCTGCAAATACACGTTGCAGACGCTCCAGATCATCCGGGGTTGCCAGGTTGACGGGCAAATCATGAGGGAATAGATAGACGTCGAACTCATCGGCCACGGACATGCTGGCAATCTGCCTGCGGAGAAGAGAGGGCTGCGCTTTTTTAGACCAGGAAAATTCGTCGATGGCAAGCTGTACCTCAAAGCCCAGATCTCTGATTTTCCTTACAATGCCCTTGTGGCTGAGAGAAAAGGGATCAAAGGTTCCTGGAAAAAAAGCCACCTGCTCCCGCGTTTCAAACTGGAAGGGGCCGCTCTCAATTTTGTGCTGAACGATAAAGCGGTAAATGTGGCTGAGTGCAGCGGCAGTATAAAAAAAGGTCAGCTCTTTTTCCGACTGCTCCCCAATTAGAAACAGAATCTTTTTCGCGGTCAGGGTAAAAAGGGAGGTTTTGTCCTCATAGGACAGAATATCGGAGGCAAAGAGATCCTCCCCCAGTATCCGCAGGGCCTCCTGCAGCACGGAATCCCGACAGGAGGCCAGTCCCTTCAGCAGGAGCCCCGCCATCTGACGCCGCCGCCGCTCCAGCGTGGCCGTCGGCTCCTGAAAGCGGGGACCATAGACGGCGTAGGACTCCAGCATAGCACCGACTGTAGAGAGCGCAGCCGCTACCACATTGTTGTTGACGGAGGGGAGCAGCTGCAGCATTTGATCAACTACTTCGTCCAGTTCACGCGGTGTCAGCCACAGGACAAAGCGGCCCAAATACTTGGGGATATACTGTGAGATCTCAGCTTGGCCGGTTTCCAGCGCCTTGGATAATTCCACGGCAATTTCATTCCGATGGCCCGGTGTCAGAAGCGGGGCGATGGAGAGCAGCGCCTCGCCTGCCATGCGCCGAACCACGATGTTTTCACTGACTTTAATCAAGTTGGAAAAGTGGGTGGCAATATGAAGCATATTGGAACGATTGCCCTGCTCTGCCTGATACAGCAGATACTCTACGCCCACAGCTTTTAAAATCCAAGGTGTGGCAGTTTTCAAGTTTTCCAGGAAAACGTTGCTGATGGCTTCGGGGGAAGCCAGGAGAGATTCTTGCTCTGCAGCATCCAAGGCAAGTGCATGCCGCAGCTGCATCTGTAAAAACAGCAAGGGAATGCTGTCCCCACAGCCATTGCCCTCCACGGCTGAGAGAATAATCTGATACGATGGGGAAGAAGGCGACAGAGCCGACAGCAGGTGGCGGAATAACCGCAGTGCAGCCGCCTGTTGGGACAGATCACCGTGGGAGAGCCACCAGGCGGCAAAGCCCGACAGTTGGACAAGATCTTCCGGTAATACCCGGTTCAGCGGCAAATTCAATACAGCATCCAGCAGTGCAAAGGCGGCGTCGGGATCCGTTTCCTCAGGCTTTTGATAGTGGCGGAACAGCTCGCCGGCAAAGCGGGAGACGTCTGACTTGGAAGACGCCTCCAGAAGAGCATCCACCACTGTTTTGGCCTGGTAGCGGATCATGCTGGTCTGCCGGGCTGTCAGGCGGCGATCCGGGTGGATGAACTTTTCCAGGTATTCTGCCCACAGCTCAAAGGGTCGGTTCTCCTCTGGCGCGGGGGCAATCCCGGCAGGCAGTTCCTTCTGATAGCCGGAGTGAAATCCAGCCAGAATCCTGCCAATCAAAGAGGCGGCCTGCCGGCGAATATCACCGTCCAGCAGTAAAAGCAGATCATACAAAAACTCCAGTGTTTGTTCCTTTTGCGCGGTGTTCCAGTACGTAAAGTACTCTTCAAAAATCGACACGTAAGCCCGCAAGCGGGCACTGTCCTTTTCGCTTCTGGCGGCCTCTAGAATTCCGGCAAACAGCTGCTCGTGTCCCAGACGATGCATCAGGCGGATGTTGTGATCCACCGCTGTGCGGCGCAAGGCTACCACGACATCGTCCGGGCACAGCAGCGCCGCATTTTGCCGTGGGAGAGGAGGCCCACCCGCTGTTTTCAAAGTTGTGTCCACTCCGAAGAGCAGCAGGTACTCTTCAAAATCGTGGAGCTTGGCATAGACATAGCGATACCGTTTCCGTTTGGCATCGTCCACGTAATCGAGCTTGCTTAAAATGACATCAAATGCCTCCTGCAGGGAATAGAGCTTGGCAATCTCGTTGCCGCCCTCATCCCGGGACTGCTTGACTCGAAAGTCAGCATATACCAGGACCAGAGACTCAGAGGAGAGGTTCTCAATTTCCAAATCCCACACCGAGTGGTTGGCAGCGATATGGCCAATGGTGGGGAGATCCCGCTGGGCAAACCAGAGATTGGTATAATAATAGTGAAGGTAGGGGACCCGCTCTCCCTGTTTGCAGCCGAACTTGCCCAGATCGTGACCGGCGGCGGCAGCGGAGATCAGCGCCAAGTCAATCAGCCCGCCATTTGCGTGAAACGCGCGGGAAATCGTCATGGCCACATGGTGGACGCCGGCAATATGCTCTAACGTTCGGTAAGGGGTAATTTCCCGGCCGATCCGAAGCAATTCATAGATATATTCCTCCCGGAATCGTGTTTGAAACTGCCGATATTCCTCCTTTGCACCGCTCTGCTGCAGTTCAGCTTCTGTACAGAAGGCGAAATCCAGCCAAGGGTCAAAGGGCAGCAAATGCCGCTCCAGAGAAAACAGCTCCTGAAGAAACTGCAAAAAGCATAAAGCGCCGTCCCATTGGGCAGACGTGTGCGTATGGTCAGCAGCTGGAAATAAAAGGGCAGATGCAACCTGGTAAACATAGGGGAGCCACCCCTCTTTCGGTTCCGGCGCCAATTGATCCAGCAGCGGCCGGAAGGCGTCGAGCACGGCGCTGCAGGAGAGCCTGCCGCGGATTGGCAGCAATGGGGCCAACAGTGCCTGCCAGTCCGCCCCATTAAACAGGCGGGCTGCACTGCGCTGCCCCATTCCCAGCTTCCGCAAAAATGCCGGGGCCTGAAAAGATTCTGAAATCCGCAAATAAGTCTGGGCTGTCTGCTTTTCCATAGATGCCTCCCTTTCGTCCGGAGACGGATGCTTTTTCCTTTAGTATACAGCACGGGTTAAAAAGATGAAAGAGAAATCAAAACAAAAAAGACAGGCGGAGCTATCCGCTCCGCCTGTCCCATATAAGCGAGATTGCTCAGTTTAGTACGGTATAACGACCAAAGGGGACAAAGGCCACTGTTGCATTGGGACCGTACTTCTCCAACAGACGGTCAAAGACCTTCTGGACATTGGCAGGACCGCTGGCGCACAATCCCACATCCTTAGCAAAGTCCAAATTCTGATCAAGGGTGATATACTCCGTCGCTTTGCGGACCATCACCTCGTAGACCTTGTACCAGATGCAGCCAGCCCACAATTCGTTTTTATGGCTGTAAAAGTCCTTCAACGCAGCCTCATTGTGCTCTGCAGAAGGCGGCATATAGGCCTTCAGCAGATCCATCAGAGCGAAGCCCTCCAATGCGCCGTAACCGGGGCATGGGCTGGCAAAGAGAATGGTACCGTCATCTTTGGTGACGGGATCCACGTTGACCACGGCCCAGCTGGTGTGGAAGAACAGGTGATCGGTAGGAGCGGTGGAGCCGCAGATCACAATATCTGCCTTCTCCGTCACAGGGAACTTATAAATCTTATCGTACTCTGCTACGGATGCCCGGTGTGACTCCTCCGGTTCACCGGCATTGATGGCCACAATGTCAAACCGGTTACTGACAATGACGTTGATTCCCATGGTAATGCCGCACATGTGCAGTGCCTCGTATTTGTCCAGCTGCATGGCAGCCTCATTATTGCCGGGCACACAGGTGGGGGAGAGAGACATGATATGGTTCATCTCAATGGTTTCGTTGTTGGCAGTGCCGGGAATCACCATACCGGATCCGCCGTACCCCCACAAAGTTGCCTGGGTGGTGCCTAGCGTGATTTTCACATCGGCCTCGTCCACCCATTTATGCACCCAAATGGGAATGCCGCGGGTGCTGACACCCTTGAAGGCATAATTATCCGCCTGGCTCACATCGTTGGAGCATACTGGCAGACCGAGACTATAAAGCTTATCACCCAGCTTGGTGCGAACTTCATCATCATTCAGCGGGCCTACCTTACCGGATCCGATGACAATTTTGATGGAGCAGCCGGCTGCCTGAAGCTTTTTCACCAGAGGTAACAGAAGAAGATCTGTCGGCGCAGCGCGGAACTGGTTTTCGATCATCAAAACGACGCTCTTTCCGCCGGCAACCAGTTCGGAGAGCTTCTTGCCTCCAACAGGATGCTCAACGGCGTCCAGCAGGGCCTGAGCAGGATCTGCCAGGGGAGCGGGTTCCTCGGGAACAAACTCCAGAAGCTTGCAGCTGTCAGGAATGCTGAGAGGCAGAACAGTACCGCGATCCTCCGCAGCTTCAAAGGGAATGTTGATAATTTTTGACATACAAAAACCTCCTTGAATTTCACGGTAAATTCTGAATGTGATAGTGGAAATAAACGTATATTTACTTTCAATCATAGAACTTCAATGTAACAAAGTCAATAAAATCAACAAAAAAGAATGCAAAAAGCGGAATAATTTGACTATTACGAACAAAAGCACTTGAGGGTTCTACATGGACGTACGCAGGCGGGCTGCGAAATGATACCAGGGAAAAAGTGGACGGTTACGGATCAAAGAAAGCATTTAAATTTTGTTAAATTGGACGAAAGAAAACTCCAGCGAATTCAATAAAAACGCAGTAGAATAAGAGAAAATGCAAAGAGGAGGGATGGTCATGAAGTGGAGGCTGGCAAAACGTCTGCTGCTGGTTGGGATTGCACTGGTACTGCTATTTCAAATGACCTTCCTTCTGTACTTCCGTGACTTTTACGGAGAGGCGGAAAAGGCCTTTTTTGTGCCGGGGCTGTCAGAGAAATTTGTTCCCCAGGGGATGGCGGCTTGGGGCGGGGGCTTTTTTATCAGCGGCTATATGGCTGATACCAATGCCGCGCGTCTGTACCGGGTGGTGCCTGGGGGGGAAGCCAGGGAGATTCGGCTGTGTCGGGAGGACGGAGAGACTCTTTTCAGCCATGCCGGCGGTGTGACTGTGGGGCGCCGCTTTGCCTACCTCTCCGGCGGCGGGCGGTGCTATGCCTTTTCCACAGAAGAAATGATGGATCCCAAACGAAAGACCGCTATTGCAGTTGGAAGCTTTTCCACCGGGAACCGAGCCTCCTTTTGCTGCCTGTGGGGGGAATATTTACTGGTGGGAGAGTATGCTTACGGCACCCGGTACCCCACAGCGGCGTCCCATCACATTGTGACACCCGCCGGAGATCAGAACACAGCGCTCGTCATGGCTTTTCATGTAGATGATGACGCAGAGCTTGGAGTAAGGGAGAAGCCCTTTATGGTCTGGTCCATCCCGGAACGTGTCCAGGGCATGGCAATTACCAGCGACGGACGCGTGGCCCTCTCTGCTTCCAGCGCATTGGGGGCGTCCCAAATCTACCTGTACGATGCCGAACGTGCGCTTGGAGGCGGCCGGGGAATTTTCTGGGCTGAAGGGACCCCGGTGGCCCTGTACTATTTAGACAGCGACGACTGCACGGGGATTCTTCACATGCCGCCCAAGGCAGAAGAGACGGTGTTCACCGGAGGACGGCTGTATGTGCTGTTTGAGTCTGCCAGCCGCCGCTTCCAATATGGCAGGCTGGTGGGAGGCGACTATGTGTATAAGCTGTCTCTGCCGCCAAAAGGGAACCAAGGCTAGAAGGATGTGCTGCCAGCCGCCGCGCGCAAGTATCCTTACCGTGACTGGCAGCAGTGTGGTTTTCCTACTGCCTTGTGGAGGTCTGCCCAACTGCAAACTCCCCCTTGAGCGATTTTCATCATCTCAAGGGGGAGTGCATTTTATGGAACCCTGCGGGGGTAAGGATTACTCTGTAAAATGGATGTGGTTAAAAATATGCTCTTCGCAGAAGCAGTGATAGCCTGTACAGCGGGAACAGTAGCGGAACTGCAGGTCCGGGAAATCGGTGTCTGTGCGGCCACAGACCTCACACTTATGTCGATATCCCTGTTCACGTGCTTTTTTCTCTTGCTGCCGGACGGCGGATTTAAAGTGAATGGTCTGATGGGAACTCTGATGCCGGGCCCGCCCCCGCCGATAAGAGATTTCATCCGTAATATTCGTCCAGAAAAAGACAAAGAAATTTAGAAGCGCGATGATGGGCAGCAGTGCGCCCAGGAGATCCCAGGCAAAAAGACTGCTCAGCACCGACAGGGCAAAGAATGCGGCGTCAATCCAGGCCAGCCATTTTACCTTTACCGGAATGATGAAAAACACCAGAAACTGCGTGTCTGGATACAGCATGGCGAAGGCAAAGAACATGGAGAGATTGACATAGTTTGTCCCGGCAATTCGGATATTTTGCCCCGTCACAAGACCCATGACGATTCCGACAATCAGCGTGAGAACAACGCCGGAAAGATAGTAGAGGCTGAATTTAGCGGTGCCCCACTCCCGTTCCAGCGTGGAACCAATCATGTAGTAAAAATACAAAAACAGCGCAAGCCACAGCACATCGCCTGTACTGTAATACCCGGGCATAAAGATGAAAGTGACCAGCCGCCACAGTTCCAAATGCTTCACGGCGTCCCAACTGAAGGCCAGAAAGCTGACGGCGCCGTATCCGGCAAAAACAGACAGCAGATAGACGATCATATTTCCGGCAACAATAAACTGCATCAGGTTTGGAATGCCAAAGCGGGGATGGTTGTATGCAAATCGCTCCACCGCAGCGTTCAATTTTCTCAAAATGAAACCCTCCAAAACTTGGAATCAGAATATGACATGATGCATTATACCCGTATTGTGGAAAAAAGTCATGTATAATTTTTTAACGATACCTCTTTTTTAACAAATTTCATCATCTGTATATTGACAATCGGAAAAATTCTGATAGGATAAAGAGGACAATTTCATATCCCTTATCAAGAGTGGCGGAGGGAACGGCCCGATGAAGTCACGGCAACCTGCATTGTAAGGTGCCAAATCCGACGGATACCGACAGATGAGGAGCAAGAAAAGAGTTCTTTATTGCGCGTTTCGTCGGTGAAACGCGTAATTTTTTTCTTCCGCTTGAAAAGGGATCACAACAAAGGAGAGAAGCGTTATGGCAAGACATTATCTGTTTACTTCTGAGTCCGTGACAGAAGGACATCCCGACAAGGTCTGTGATCAGATTTCCGATGCAGTGCTGGATGCAATTCTGGAACAGGATCCGCAAGGCCGCGTAGCCTGCGAAACCACCGCATGCACCGGCTTGATCCATGTCATGGGTGAAATTACCACCAGCTGCTATGTGGATATCCCAAAGATCGCGCGGGAGGTGGTGCGGGACATCGGGTATGACCGCGGCAAGTACGGATTTGACTGTGACACCTGCGGCGTCATTACCTCGATTGACGAGCAGTCCGCAGACATTGCCCTGGGCGTGGACAAAGCCTTGGAGGACAAAGAGAGCAGCGACAGTGAGTTGGGGCATGGCGCCGGAGATCAGGGCATGATGTTTGGCTATGCCTGCGATGAGACGCCGGAACTGATGCCCCTGCCCATCTCTCTGGCCCAAAAGCTGGCGCTGCGGCTTACCCAGGTGCGGAAGAGCGGCCAGCTGAAGTACCTGCGTCCCGACGGAAAGAGCCAGGTTACCGTGGAGTACGATGAGCAGAACCGTCCCGTGCGTGTGGACACGGTGGTAATCTCCACACAGCACGACCCGGACACCACGCTGGAACAGATCCGTGCCGATATGATTACGCACGTGATCAAGGAAGTCATCCCTGCGAACATGCTGGACGAACAGACCAAGTACTATGTCAATCCAACCGGCCGCTTTGTCAAAGGCGGGCCGGCAGCAGATGCCGGCCTGACGGGCCGGAAAATCATTGTGGACACATACGGCGGCAGTGCACCCCATGGCGGCGGCTGTTTCTCGGGCAAGGATCCCACCAAGGTAGACCGCAGCGCAGCTTATGCCGCCCGCTGGGTGGCAAAGAACATTGTGGCGGCAGGACTTGCCCGCCGCTGCCAGGTGGAGCTGGCTTACGCCATCGGCGTGGCGCAGCCGGTCAGTATTCTGGTAGACACATTTGGTACCAGCACTGTGGGGGACGACAAACTGGAGGCAGCTGTTCGCAATGTGTTTGACCTGCGTCCAACGGCTATTATCCGGGATCTGGATCTGCGCAGGCCCATTTACCGCCAGTTGGCGGCATATGGCCACATGGGACGGGAGGATCTGGGGGTTTCCTGGGAAAAGACGGACCGCGTGGAGGCCCTGAAGGCTGCTGTGGCAAAATAAACTAGGCGAAGAATAAAAATTCCCGCTCTCTCAGAGAGCGGGAATTTTTGGTGAAAGCCTTACAGAGCGTGAACGTTAACAGCCCGCAGCTTATTGCGATCCTTGGGATCCTGCTCAGTCTCGAAGGAGACTTTCTGACCCTCGGCCAGGGTGCGGAAGCCGTTGCCCTGAATAGCGGAGAAATGTACGAATACGTCGCCGCTGCCGTCATCGTCAGAGATGAAGCCAAAACCCTTTGTTTCGTTGAACCACTTTACAGTACCATTATGCATGATGATACCTCCTGATAAAAATGTTATTCCAGAGCAAAAAAAGAAGCCACAGCCGACGCAAGTCAAAATGGAAATTGACTTACAGAGCTGTAGCAATCAATTCGTACATTTAGAACACAAACTGCATTATAACACATCCCACACAAAAGTCAAACAGAATTTGCAAGATTCCATAAAAAATCCAGCTGAAAGCAGGTTGACCTCAGATGTGGAATGGGGTATTATACAAAATAAGTGTTCTGATTGTCCAATAAAGTGCCTGAAGGAGTGGTCGTATGCCCAGCATTTCCATCATTGTCCCTGTCTATCAGGCAGAAAAGTATCTTCAAAAGTGTGTGGAAAGTGTGATAAAGCAGACATTCCCCGACTGGGAGCTGCTGCTGATTGATGACGGATGCACAGACGGATCTCCGGCCATTTGTGATCGGTGTGCGGCGGAGGATGCTCGCATTCGGGTATTCCATAAGAAAAAAAATGGCGGTGTCAGCGCTGCGAGAAATTTAGGGCTGGCAGAAGCCAAGGGGGATTACATCGCCTTTTTGGATGTAGATGACCGCTATGAATTCCGCTGCCTGGAGACACTGTGGTGCCTGCGGGAGCAGTCCGGGGCTGACACAGCTGCCTGCGCGCACCTGAACTTATGGGCGGATGGACATAAGGCTCCGGAACTGGTGCTGCCGGCAGGGGTATATGACCAGAAGGAAATTCGGGAAAAGATAGTTGTCTCCCTTTTGGGAGAGCGTTTAAAGCAGCCGGTATTCAACGGTTTTATCTGGAGGTATCTCTATTCAGCGGATATTATCCGCAGGGCACAGATTGCCTTTGAGGGAGCCTATTTAGAGGACGAGCTGTTTTTGATGGAATACTTTTGCAATGCCAGCAAGCTGGCGGTGACAGAACAGCCGCTGTACCGATATTTTATCAATCCCTCTTCTGCGACCCATAAATATATGAGGGAATTCCTGCAAATTTTCCGCCGCTATATGCAGCGGAAAGAGGAGATTGCCGGGCAGTACCGTTTGGATGAGACCTGCCCTCAGTGGCGGGAGAACTCCAACTGGGCAGGCCTCCTGATTGCAATTGGAAATGAATATGCGAGGGGAAACGACAAGCCTGTCCGCCAGCGGCAGAAAACCGTGGAGGAGATGTGCCGTCAGCCGGAGATGGAAAAGGCAATTAAGACATATACTCCGGAGGGCCTGAATCCCAATAAGCAACTGGTGGCGAATCTGGTGAGGGGGAGGCATTTTTTCCTTCTGACGCAGATGTACCGTCTGAAAAACCGTATTTGAAGAAATGAGGATTATTTCGGAATGACGATTCTGCGCGAGAGCTATTTGTACCATCTAGGGGTGGCACTGTGTGCAGCTTATATGGACAGCGGGGTTCACCGCTGCCTGGTGGCCTTAGGTGCGTGGTGCAACCGACAAATTGATGAGAGTACGGTCCTTCATATCCTCTGCAGGGAGGGGGCTGTTGCAAAGGGCTGGGGAGAGAGTTTTCTCTGCCGTTTCCTGACACGTTTGATCAATCTGCCGGCCTGGCTGCTGCACAAGCTGTACGCAGCCCTGCGCCTTACATTTGAAGACAGCGTTTTTGCCCGGCTGGCCTTTGCTGTGGGGGATGAGACTGCAGTTGCGGAATCCTGGCTGATTATGCTGCTGTGGGTGATTCCCTTTTCTCATTGGAATAACGCATACAGCCTGATGGGATTTTCCATGTTGCTGGTGCTCTTCCATGCCGGCGCGATGCACCGGCAGCATTTTCGCCTGAATCTGAAGAATATTGGCTTTTATCCGGTACTGCTGTTTGGCGCCATGTTCTTGGCTGTGGCGTTTTCTTATGCGCCGTCGCTTTCTCTGCGATTTTTATTTTATCATATTTCTGCTGCGCTGTGCGTGCTTGTGACAGTCAGTGCCGTCCGCTGTACAGCGGATTTAAAGCGATTGGCTGCAGGCGGAAGTGTCTGCGTAGCCGTTTCTTCCCTATATGGGGTATATCAGCGGATCCAAGGTGTGGAAGTGAACGAGTCTTATGTGGACTTGGAAGTGAATGCGGGGATGCCTGGCCGGGTGGAATCCTATTTTGATAATCCCAATACCTTCGCAGAGGTTTTGATTTTGCTGCTTCCGCTGGTGCTGGCGCTGATCCTGTGCACTCGGTGCCGCGCCGGCAAGTTGGCTGCTTGCGGTGCGTTCGTGCTGGGAATAGCTGCTCTTGGCATGACATACTCCCGGGCCAGTTGGGTGGGCATGGCATGTGCGATGGCGGTGATGGTGTTCCTTTGGAAGCCCCGCCTGATTCCGGCGTTTGCCATTGCCTGCGTCCTGGCAGTACCATTCCTGCCGGACACCATCTGGAACCGTATTCTCACCATTGCCAACCCTGCGGACAGCTCTACTGCCAGCCGTATTCCATTGTATGAGGCGGCTGTGGAGGTCATTAAAAATTCACCTGTTTCCGGAGCAGGACTGGGAACTGCCGCTACACAAGCATATATTGGAGACTTGAACCTGTATCATGGGGAAGCACCGTTTGTCCATGCACACAACTTTTACTTGGAAGTTTGGATTGAGGCTGGAATTTTAGGTGTAATTGGCTTTGTGGGAGCAATGCTCTGGAATATCAAGCGGGCGGCACATATGGTCCGTCATTGTAGGGATTCTGCAGCAAGAACAATTACCTGTGCGGCAGCTGCTGCTCTCTGCGGATCAATGGTTTGTGGCTTAGCGGATTATTTGTGGAACTACCCGCGGGTAATGTGTATTTTTTGGTTCGTATTTGCAGTGGCCCTTTCAGGAACGAAGGTTTGCCAGGAGAATAGCTAGCGGAGCGAGGAGTGTCCCCCTGACTCCAACAGGAGTCAGGGGCGTCCTTGAAGAAATAATAAATGGACTTGACTTTATCGAATAATCAGCTAAAATATAAACGATATGATTTTCGGGATCTAATATCATGCATCATGAACTTGGATGGATATGCTTGATGAGGATATAATGTCATATCGAAGACATAGCACGAGTAACTTTTTTGAAGAGCGATGTGCCGCTATTCGGGACGGAAAAGGCAAAACTCACGAAGCCATTGACATGCGGGCACTAGTGGGAATTTATTACGGACCGAAAAGCATCAAAAATTGCAGTCGGCCACAGAAGGGGGAAAACTTTGAATCGCACGAGTTTTGTACTATCATCAAGACAACGAAATATCCGGGATTAGCGCAGTTGGTAGCGCACGTGATTTGGGAGCGCGCGGGCCTCATCCATGAGGGAAAAAGCGTAAGCCCACAACGCGCTGAGACACTAGCAGAAGCGGGAACCAGTTCCGCAAAGCCGCTGGTCAAAAAACGGCGTTGACCACATGTTTGACCACAATTGGAAAATTCCATAACCGGGTGTAGCGCAGTTGGTAGCGCGCTTGCTTTGGGATACTATACGACTTATCATTCGGCTTTCTTTCTATCTGTCTACGCCTCTTGAAACACGGGCGAAAGCGGGATTTCCGAACCGCTTTCACCCTCCGAAAAACCTCGCATGACCACATGGACGCCCATAGACACTGACCACAGTTTACTTTTCACTTTTTCTGTGCTATGATATTGCAACAACTTCATAACCGGGTGTAGCCCAGTTGGTAGGGCGCCTGCCTTGGGAGCAGGAGGTCGTCGGTTCAAGCCCGGCCACTCGGACCATGCAGAGTGTCCTTATGGGATCTGAGTATCCTGTAATGGACACTCTGCATTTTTTATTTCAAAAATTCATACCGCAATTTGTGACGGGGCGTAGCTTAATGCTACGCCTTTTCTTGTTTGCATGAGGATGTCCTCCTCGGGGATATTGCGGCGGTCAGGCACTTCAAAAGCGCCAACACAGTTATAGTGAATGACAACCCGCTGGGTGGTAATGCCGTCTTTCTTTTCTGCATGGTACACATCGATGTGGTCGATCAGCTCGGCAACCATGCGTTGGGTAATTTCCGTTGCATCGGTGTACCGTCGGACGGTTTCAAGAAACTGGTCAACGTCCATTTGTCTGCCCTCCTGCTTTTTGAGCTCCAGCCGCAGGGCCTTGATCTTCTTGGAGTTTTCGCCTTGCTCCTCCTCGTACCGCTTGGACATTTTGGCAAACCGGGCATCGTCGATCTTGCCGTTTACGTTGTCCTCATAGAGCCTTTCAAAGAGGGCATCCAGTTCTTTGTCACGGGCCACCAGAGCGTCCAGCTCCCGCCGTTTCCGTACACGGTCATTCTCCGCCACCTTTGCGGAGCGGCCCACCATAGCCTTTATAAAGGCGTCCTCGTACTCATTGGCGAAGCAGGCCAGCCGCTTGACCTCGTACAGCACCACGCGCTCCAGAAAGTCCAGTCGGATATAGTGGGTGGTGGAACATTTGCGAAGCCCGGAATTGTGGTTCTGACAGCTAAAGAATTTAATATCGTGGTTGTTCTGATTGAAGTGGAAGTTCAGATTGCCGCCGCACTCGGGACATTTCAAAAGGCCGGAGAACGCGCTCCGCTCTTGGGTAACGCTGGGACGCTTGCGCCGGGTATTCTTCATCAGCGTCTGTACCTTTTCCCAAGTGGCCCGGTCAATGATTGCCTCATGCACATTGAGGAAGATCGCCCGATTTTCCTCGGGGTTCTCAATCCGTTTTTTCATCTTATAGGATTTGGAGTAGCTTTTGAAGTTGATCACATCGCCACAGTATTCCTGCAAGGTGAGGATTTTCTTAATGGTGGTGTGGCCCCACTTGGTAGGCTCCAGCGTACTTTTGGAGCCGCCCCGGTTGGTTCCTTTGCTCCGCCAGTAGTAGGTGGGATTTACAATCCCGTCCGCACCCAGCGCGGCGGCAATCTCGGCAAGGCCGAAGCCATCCAGCGCCATACGATAGATACGGCGCACCACAGCGGCGGCCTCTTCCTCCACGACCCAAAAGCGGGGATCATCGGGGTTCTTGATGTAGCCATAGGGCGGCGGGGAAAGCGGTACACCAGAATTACCTTTCATCTTGTTGACGATACGGCGTTTCTTGGAGATGTCCTTGGCGTAGTATTCATTCATAATGTTTTTGAACGGGGTAAAATCGTCCTCGCCCTCGTCACTATCTACGCCATCGGAAACGGCTACCAGCCGTACATCATGGAGCGGAAAGAACTCTTCCGTCAGCTTGCCGACCTCAATGTAGTTACGGCCCAGCCGGGAAAGGTCTTTCACAAACACAGCCGAGATATACCCAGCCTCAATAGCCGTCAGCATTTTCTGAAAGCCGGGACGCTTCATCGTCGTGCCCGTGATACCGTCATCTACAAAGAAAATAGTATCGGTGTAGCCCTTTTCCTTGGCGGCCTTTTGAAGTATTTTCTTCTGGTTGCTAATGCTGTTGGACTCACTATCCATGTTGTCATCGCGGCTCAGGCGGCAATATAGAGCGGCAGTACCTACTGCGAAATTCTTGTTTGACTGTTTCAAAATATCCTCCTTTCAGCCGTCAAACAAGAGGTTTTATCCTACCTATATTATACCTCCGTTGACCGCCCATGTTAAGGATGTCCGTGAAAGGGGGTTAAGCTGGCTCCAGTTCCGCCAGCATCAGTTTCAAGAGAATATCGCGCATCGGCTCTCCGTCCTCCTTGTAGACGGGCGTGACGATGAATTTTATCTTATCGACTTGATATACATATTCCTCCCGATCAATGGGATCTGTCATAGCATCCTCCTGTTCCGTTGTTGTTTGATACTACCAGTCTCCCGTTGTCCTGTGGGGAAACGCGGAAAGGCGGCGCTAAAAGCGCCGCCCTTTGACCTTGCCCCACCTCTGGCCACGATGACCAGAAGCAGGGAGACTGTTTTATTCCATTTCAATCCACAATGGAGAGAGCCGACGGGCCGGGTCAAGTTTGGGCTGTCACAAGACAGAAAGGCCCCGGATCGGCGGCTCTCTGATTGATTTGTACGCCGTATTTGCCACGCATCCCCGGCGCTGGGAGTATTCCAGACCGCCGGTGGCCCCGGCTGCATAGCCCCGCGATACCGCTGCCCGTGGAGGGCTGGCGCATACGGCAGGGACTCCCCCTCAAGTCCGTGGGAGGGCGTGAACAAGTTTCATTATCCCCCGCGCTGTCCTTGCGCCCGGATTGCCAGCACCGGGTTAAAGGCTGCGTAGATCGCTCGGCCAGCTTGTCCATCACCTCCTAAAGCTGGCTGTCGTGGCGGCGCACCTTACGTCGCTATCACGCGGATTTCGTATCTGGAGTACTGTTTATTCAGTTGTCAGCGAGAAGAAATGTACCTCTCATCTATCAGGGCACTTAGGAGGTAAAAGTACTCCCTGTTAGAGAGAATTTTTCAGAATATTTTTCAGGCTGGCCAAGCCCCGTTCAATCGAACAGCAGACCCGGCTTTTGCCCACGCCCTCGGCAGCGGCAATCTCGGCCTTGCTCTTGCCGAGGATATAGTGCTGATAGATCCGCCGGGCCTGAACGGGCGGGAGCTGGGCCAGCGCGTCATAGAGGGCAAGATCGCGCTCCTGCTTCTCCATGTACTCATCCGGGGTCATGGGGCCGTGGAGCACGTCGGCCTCGAAGCCGGGATCGGTGTCCAAGGAGCACTCACCGTTTCTGCGCTTCTGGCGCTTGTAGCTGTCACACAGACGGCCACCCATAGAGAGGACGGCGGCGATCTCGTCAGACACTTCCATCGTCATGTTTTCGGTCATATAAGGATAATACCGTTTCAGGTTGATCGTAGTCATAAAATTGTCCTCCATTTCAAATTCTTTGGTAGGTGCGGATCGAAATGGAGAACAGGCGGCCCACGACACCGGGAAGCCTCTGGCCACCGTGACCAGAAGCAAGGGCGGGGGCATACAAAAACGCCCGCACAGCATGGCGCTATGCGGACGCACGAAAAATTATTGCATTTAATGTACTGGCTAATTTCATGTTTGTAGCCAGACGATCCCGGAGGGGGAGCTACGCTTTTTTTAGCGGTTGAAGATCATGCGGGCTATGGAATAGCGAAACGGACACGGCGATACCTCCCGGATACCGCCGTGTCCTCAAAAAAGGGCGACTTTAACACGCCCCCCCGTATTCCAGTTTTTCAAAACGGAAAACGGCGGCTGAAATGAACTATTTCAACCGCCGCGACATCTCAAGCGCAAGATCGTTGTAGTGCAACGGTTTTGTGTCTTGGTGCGCTTGTTTTCAGGAGCAAAAGCAAAGAGCCGATAAACCGCACCAAAAAGATAACGGGTTATCGGCTCTGCGTCTATGCGTCTGGCTCTGTGATAACTGTGGTATTGAATTGTTTTACGCTGATTATTATTTCCTGTTTGCACTTCGGACAGTATAGCGGAAAATTTTCAAGTACTGTATTATCACAGATTTTAATTCTCGTTTTGTTGTTGCAGTTGGGGCATAATAGCCATTCGGTATTTTTCATTCTTTGTTTTTCATCAGATAGTAGAATATCTATGGACAATTACATTTACAACTCACGCAGTTTCCACCGCCTTGTAGAAACCATTACACACGCGCCCACAATGAGTACTGTTAAGACGATGGAGGAAAGATAGACGCCATTTAGTGCTACTTCATACACATCATAGTACCGCAGAGGGGTCAGATAGTCTAAGAAACGGTTCCCAGCGTACTCGGCGGTGATGGCGACAGCATAGGCGGCCAATACGAAAACCGTACCGACACGAACCGCAGCCTTATAAGATTTGAAGAGGCTGGCAAACAGTAGGCCCAAGGCAAAGAACAGAAGTTGTGTCAAGAACATTCCAACCACAGTTGCAGTTCCAGCTCCCGGCTGTTCCAGTCCCCCCATCGGGAGAATGACCGCAAAGTAATTGCACACACCGCTGAACAGGGAAAATACCAGCAGGTTCACCGATGAAACAATCACCTTTGCCAAAACTATGGTTTTTCGCTCCACAGGCTTTGTGAACAGATATTCGGATGTTCCAAATTTCTTTTCCCTCGCCACACAGGACAGGCCCAGAGAGATTGCATAGGCAAAGGCCAACAGCCCCTCCCAAAAATAGATACACGCGTACCAACCAAGGGCAGTCGTGAGATCCCCTTTCACACCGAACATGATCATGATCAAGCGAGGGAATTGGCCGACTGTCCGGGCCATCTCATCCAGACTGTCCTTCAAGGATAAAAGTTCAAAATAGCAGAATCCGCACAGCAGTAACATGATCCCCAGCCAGATTAGCAGGGTCTTTCTGGTTTGGCGGAACTCGTTTTTCACCAATGTTTTCATCTTTGCACCCCCTCATGAGCGGAACTGGATGTCTTTTTTCAAAAAGACACGATAAGACAGCACCAAAAACAGGGCAAATAGCAGCACACACCATCCCAAGTAATCCAACTCATAAAAGCCAGATTTGGAAATCTCAGCCGCACTAAAGAACGAGTACGGGGATAGAAAACTAATGGCACGGTTGCTGACAATGTTGGAGAAGCTGGTGACGCAGTACTCGACAAAGACAATTAACCCGGCAGTCAAAAGTGGGCTTCGATTGCGTGAAAATAGAATTCCTACCAAAAGCCCCATAGCTGCAAGGAACAGCGTGACCAGCATAAGGGAAAGAGCGATCAGAAAGAACTCTCCCCAGTCAATGCCGGAGCGGAACAGGGCCAGCGCCAAAAAAGAGGCGAGAAGATATACCATGCTCACGACCACTACGCCGAAAAAAACCGTGAACGCCTTTGCCCAGTAAATCGTTTTTCGGGTATGGGGCTTTGTAAACAGATATTCGGAGGTTCGCTCCGAGCACTCCTTGGTGTGAATGGCGATACCGAAGTGCATCCCGAAAATACCGGACGCAATCATAAAAAAGCTGGTAAGAAACGCATAAATGCCCAACGGCGAGGTCAGATATTCCATGGACACGCCAACGCCCTTGTAAAAATCACTCGTACCCAGCGTTTCATAGAGGTCTCCGGTGGAAACATCCATAAAGCTGTAATAGGTAGGCGTCATCAAAAAAACACACAGAGCCAAGGCGATGGCCCAACCCAAAATATATTTGCGGTGCCTTTTCAGTTCATACTTAAAAATGACCATGCCCGACACCTCCTTTATTCATAGTAGTGCATGAAGATCTCTTCCAGAGAGGGCTCTTCCAAAAGCACATCGTCCAGAGAAAGCAGGTGGATTTTATCAATGATGGCCGTGATATTTCCGTTATACATAAAGGAGACAGAGGTCTTATCCGCAGTCTCCGCATAGTTCGCAATGCCGGACAAATGAAAGAAATCGCGAGGGATAGCCTCCTTTGCGCTCAGAGAGACTTTCTTATAGCCGCTCTCACGCAGTTCTTTGATGGACTGTATGCCAATAAGCTGTCCTTCTTTCAGAATGGCCACCCGGTCACACAGTTTCTGCACCTCACTCAGTACATGGGAGGAAAAAAACACGGTAGCGCCCCGGCAGTTTTCCTCCTTCAGAATATCGTAGAATGCCTGCTGGATTAGCGGGTCTAATCCGCTGGTGGGTTCGTCCATAATGATCAGTTTGGGCGAAGTCATGATGGCAGACACGATACCCACCTTTTTCTTGTTGCCCAGAGAAAGGTCTGCAATCTTGCGGGACAAATCCAGATTGAGCCTGTCGGCAAGCTCCTTCATCTTTGCCTTGCAGTCCATGCCGTACAGATCGGCGGTGTACTGCAAAAGTTCACGGACTTTCATGTTTTCGTAATAGCTGTTCTCGCTGGGCAGATAGCCCACATCCTTGGCAATGACGCTGGCCTTGGAGTGACAGTCCAAACCGAAGATAGATGCACTGCCTCCGGTGGGACGGATCAGCCCCATTAGGGTGCGGATTGTGGTGGACTTACCCGCACCGTTGGGGCCGATAAAGCCGAAAAACTCTCCCTGGTTGACAGAGAAGCTGAGGTTATTGATTCCTCGATGCTTCCCATAGTGCTTGGTCAGTTCATTCAAGACAATCGCTTGTTCACTCATTTCAAATACTCCTCCTTATAAAAATTTTTCCGCAAAATCGCGATGTTCTTTTGAAAATCATCCATGACGGTATCAAAATCAAAAGTGTCCGCTCCACGGCATCGGGCCGCATAGCCCTCGGCCATCAGCAGAAGCATTTGGAATACAGGGCCAGCATCTTCCGGGTTCTTGAATTTCAAAGCGTCATCTTCCCGCAAAATCATATCGTTTCTGAACTTGCAGGTTTCTTCCGTCAGGATGGCCAGCGAATCCAGTACATCGGGAGAAGTTTCCTCCCAGACGCTGGAAATAAATTGGAGAATGAAGGGCTGTGTTTTGAAACTCTCCATTTCTATTTTGCTGGAAGTCATGATCCTGTCGAACAAATCTGTTTGGGAATCGAGTGCTTCCTTATCAAATATTCCCTCTATGATTTTCTTGCAGTATTCCAGCAGGTAAATGTAGAGTTGCTTTTTACTGCCGAAATACTGAAACACAGACGCTTTGGAAATGTGTGCGGCTACCGCAATATCATTGATTGAGGCTTTTTCATAACCAAACTTGCCGAAGCACTGGAGCGCCGCATTGAGAATGGTCAATCTCTTTTCTTCGGTCAGGGCCAAAAATTTATCCAATTCATTTCCTCCTTTTTACAAAAATAACCGTTTCGGTTATTCAGAGTATAGCACTAATAACCGAATCGGTCAAGCGGTTGGGAGTATAATTCAAAAATTTCCCTTTTATATTGTTAGGCCAACGAAGATTAGTCTCGAAAGTACTGGTGTGTTCAAGTCAGCAGTTTCATGCAATTAAATATGATATTGCATGAAATTATAAATCGTTCAAATACTAATACCCGAAATGTAAAATTACATTGGGTGATGTCTATGCAATTTGAACGCGACGAGCGAAAGTTTGATTTCCACGATATAGGGCGCGAGATCAAGCGCAAAAGAGAAGCCAGCGGCATGACACAGGAGCAACTGGCCTGTATCATTGACCGCGATCCCCGTACCGTCATGTACCATGAAAACGACGGCCAGCATCCCAGCCTGAACATTTTCTATCAGCTGGTGACAAGGTTCGATATATCGGTGGATCAGTTCTTTTATCCCGACATGAGCGCAGATGACGCTTGCAAAAAGCGCATCAATATCATGCTCAACTCTATGGACGAAAAGGACTTGCGGTTGGTGGAAACCATTATCCGCTCAATTAAAGAAGCGAAAGAAACGGAGGAAGCGTAAGGAAAGGCGCGGCCTCCGTTTTTTCGTGGGGTTTCCGGGGGTGCGCGTTAGCGGCAAGCAATGCAAGTGTATGGACACTTGCTTTTTTGCGCCCCCACCGGGGCGGCAAAAATGCTTGTTGGGGTTGCTCCCCAAACCCGCTGTACTTCTGGCCACCGTGGCCAGAAGCACTCTTGTCTGTGTCACAGTCCTATCGGGTCTGTTCCTTATTGCGCTGGCCGTCCGTCAGGCCGCGCAGATGATCCACGCTGCCCTTGACCGCCACCAGCTCCCGCATCTCCTGTTGGGCCTTGCGGTAGTCGGCGTAAAGGGCTTTTTTCTTTTCCGTCAGTTCACAGCGGGACTTTTTGAGTGCGTCCATTTTGGGGAGCTTGGCCCCACCCAAAAGCTCACCCAGCGCGGCCTTGGCCGCCCGGCAGTCGGCAAGCTCGGCCTCATGTGCGGCAAGATATTTCTTGCTGTACCGGGCCGCCTTGTAGCCATCGAACACGGGCCGGGTCTTGGCGTAGCTCACCACAGCAGCCATAAGATCGGATACCTTGGACAGCTCGGCCTCGGTCTGCTGAATCTCTCCGGCCAGCGCATGAAAGCGATCCGTGGCCGCCTCGGTCTTGGCCGCCAGCTCGTCGTATTCCATCAGATTGTTTTCTTTCAGAAATTGCAGGGCGGCGGCCATCTGTTTCAAGTTGTAGACCTTGGCCCACCGCTCATAGGCCGGGCCTTTGCCGTGGCTCATGCGTTCCTGAATGTCGATCAGCAGATTGACCCGCTGGGGCGCGGGACGTGAGCCATGCCTGGGCTCGGCCTTGCGGGTGGGAGACTTGCCCTCAATGACAGCCTGAACATCCTCCGGGCCGTAGCCGTCCCCCAGCGTGGATGCCCGGAAACGGGTTGCCCGCTCCTGTCCTGACACTCGGAACGAGATCACGCCGCCCCGCCCGCGCTTCACCTCAATACCCGCCTGTTCCATGCGCCGCAGGAAGTCGGGAAGGTCGGCGGGGCGCTCGGTCAGGGCCGTGTCAATGGCAAGGCGTATCTGCTCCTTATAGGAGAGCTTTTGATCCCCGCCCAGCCATTGCCCATAGTGCAGAAAGCGGCCCTTGCTGTGGAGTTTGGGGTTGGAAATGACGGACAGATCGTGCTCCAGACACACCCGGTCAGAGAGCCGCCGCAGGGCAAAGGTGGAGCCGATGAAGTTGCGGAACTTCCGGGAGCGGTCATAAGCCGTGGAGTTGTAGTAAATGTGGTTGTGAATATGATCCTTGTCTATATGGGTGCAGACAAAGAATTGATATTTTCCCTTTGTCCAGCGCATCGCCGTTTCGTAGCCGATGTGGTTAGCCTCCTCCGCCGTCACCTCGCCCTGCGGGAACGCCTGACGGATCTGGTAGCACAGCGCGCCGCGCTCGGCCTTGCGGTCTGTTTCCCCCTCATACTGATTTTTTACCACCATAAACTCTGCGTGGGCCGTGGCGGGATCACAGAGGTAGGAGGACACCGCCCCCAGCTTCTCCGGGTTCAGGCCGTAGTCGAAGCGGTCTTTCAGACTTTGCAGAGCCGTCCGCTTGGCGGCCTGCTTATGGGGTTTGATATAGGTTGTGGCCGTGGGCGGCCCTCCTCTCTAATGTGGCAAACGGCGGCTGTGGTTAGCCGCCGTTTCTGCATCTTCTGGCCACCGTGACCAGAAGTATCAGCCTGTGATGAAGCCCCGCAAGGCGTAGTTGAGATCGTCCAGCTTGCCCAGCAGCCACCCGGCAAGAGCCGGCAGACCAAAGGGCGAAATGGCAAAGGCCATGATCAGCCCGGCGACGCCTGTTTGCATATCGCCCTCCCAAACAATAATCAGCACACTCAGGATGCCCAGCAGAGAAGCGGGGATCGACAGAACGCCAGCGGAAAGACTCAGCAGGAACGAGAGCGCAGCCACAAGCAGGGTCAGCACCAGCACGAAAGGAGCGGCGATGATTTTCAGAATGATCCGCATTGGATTTACCTCCTATTTCCTGTATATGTCTATTATAACTCTGAAAAAATCGGCACTCAAGGATGCTTCACTTTCACCTGTTACTGCCTTTGAAATCACAGGCTATGATTGTGTGAAATGATATGATATACTTATAGTAATTCAACAAATCTTGCTAATGTAAAAGTCAAGGGTAAAATAAAAAAGTTTAGGCTCCAACAGCCTAAAAAGGGTGCAAAAACCAAACCCACAGTGGTTGTGGATTTGAAAATAACCTGTATAATGAGATCTAGATTTACTGTTGCTTTAGTGTTTCCATTGCTCTGGCATAGTAGATCCGGAGAAACTTATTAACGCCGGCCATCTTGGCTACGTTATAAGGTTTTCCTTCCTGCTCCTTCTTTAGGACGAATTGAAGGACAGGGTCGTCTTGAGGTCGTGTAAGTTTGAGCGCCTGCATGACCTCAAAA
>NZ_FOXE01000018.1 GCF_900115635.1 Oscillibacter sp. PC13
TCAATTAGTAATGAAAGCCGTTTTCTTCGTCGATGGCCTTGAGACCTCTCAGATATGCGGCATAGGTTTTCAGATCGCCCACGCACACATCCTCCAGGTCAAATGCATCCCGAAGCATGTCGCCGCGGCGAATCCATACGGTGGTGTAGCCCAGGGCGTTGCCCGGCACACAGTCGTACTTGAATCCGAATGCGGCATGGTGCATTTCATCCGCGGTGCAGCCCATAACCTCCTGAGACTTCAGGAAGCCCTCGTAGTGCGGCTTGTAGCACTTCACATCCTCCGCCGTCACAATTGCGTCCATCACGATGCCCTCGTGCCGGAAGGACTCGGTAATGATGTCGTTGTCCACGTTGGACAGCGCGCATACCTTGATGCCCAGATCCCGGATCTGCTGCATGCCCTCTGCCGAATCGGGGAATGCCTTCATCTTTGCCATCTCGTCTGCAAAGCTGATGACGTCGTCCTGGTCATACTGGAAGCCATAGTACCACGCGGTCTTCTCGAAGGTATCCATCAAAACCTGGCGGAACGGCCGGTAATTGCGGATGTACTCGAACTGGAGCTTTTCCCATGCGCTCTCGATTTCCTTGGCGGAGACGTGGGTGATGTGATGACGGTCCATGAATTTCTGGTACCATTCAATGGTGCCGCCCTCCCAGTCGATAATCGTTCCGTAAATGTCGAAGCTGATGGCCTTTGGCAGCAATCTTTTCTTTTCCCCGCTTACGCTCATGTCTCTGTCCTCCTGATTAAATAATGTAAAAATCAAAAAGTACTAATGTGTTCTTGATGTTCAACATCACTTTTGTTATAATTATATAGAACTGCCTGAAATAGTACAATCGACACTCCGACATATGTATTATGAACTTGTGTCATATTGTACTATTTATTTGGCATTCTCTTGCAGATTGGGGGTGTAATTCATGATTTCATCACTTTTTTACAAGCTTTTTGTGGAAATCGCCGACACCGGAAACATATCCCGTGCCGCAGAAAAGTTGGCTTATTCACAGAGCGGATTGAGTCATACAATTAACCGTGCAGAAGAAGAGCTCGGTTTTAAACTGTTTCGAAGAACCAAAAACGGCGTCGTTTTAACAGAGGAAAGCAAAGTTCTCCTCCCTCTGGCACGGCAAATCGTCTCAAGCATCAATATGATGGACGAGACCATCAGCTCCATCCAAAAGCTGAACAAAGGCCACATTAAAATCGGAACCTATGCCAGCGTATCCATGCACTTCCTTCCGGAATTACTGAAGTCCTTTACGCGGAATTATCCGGGAATCACCATTGAGATTATTGAGGGTTCCAAGGCTGAGCTCCAGCGCCTTCTTGTCGGCAACCTGATCAACATTGCCTTTACAAGCCTGACACCCGGGGATTCCTTTGAACAAATTCCGTTATTTGACGACCCCATTGTCGCAGTTTTTCCAAAGGATATGCAGCTTGATCTGGATGATCAGGGACGTTTTGCCGTACAGAATCTGGCGCAATATGATTTCATTATGCCCATCATGGATCATGTGATTGACGTTGATATTGAGCCCGTTATCGATCAGAATAATCTGGAGTTCAGTTCATACATGTCTTCTCTGGACTATGTTTCCATTATGTATATGATTCGAAGCGGTCTTGGCGTCAGCCTTCTCCCAGAGCTGATGACCTTTCATTTTATGGATTACCTGACCATCCAGCATATTACCCCACAGTCATACAGGACCATTGGCATGGAAATTAATTCGTCAAAGGATGCCTCTCTGGCAATCTCCGAATTTATTCAATATGTAAAGAGTTATACGATTGATTCCTTTATTCCGAATCACGAGCAGTATGGTTTTGTGTTAAAATGCGAACCCGAACGTGAAAAAAAGCGGGCTGGCTATAAGCTGCAAAATTCGTCAAAACCAAGTATCCAGTGACCTTGCTCCAGGCTGCTTTTTTGCGGAGAGCGCTTTCTGTTTTTTCAAAAATGGCAGCCATACAGGCGATAACAACCCGACAGGCAGAACGCCTTCATTTACGTAACCTGATGTACGGCTTGTCCGTTCCTTATAGAAGAATTCCAAAAGCCCGCTCTGGCTTTTGGAATTCTTCTTATATGCCGGCACACGGCAATTCATTGTTTCCATAAAAACCGTTTTTCGTCTGAATACGGGTGTGGCTCCACTACATATGGGATATACACATATAGGCCTTTATTTTATACCCATCAACTATTTTTTGAAAAAACTATTGACAAGCACCGCTCCGTATGTTATGATTTGCCCGTGGTTAGTTAAAACTAACCACGGATGCATTGCCTCCGTAATTTTTTTGTACAACAGTTAGTTATGTCTAACCATTGTGCAGAAGCACCTCCTCACATTACGGAGTCATTTCATGCTCCCCCTCTCCCATCAGGATAGCGCCTGGGCATCCATCATTCTAGTTTCCTCATTTGGCTATATCCTGAACCATTATTTTCAGATGGGCGTTTTGGGATCCGCCCACACCAAAACGGGTGGCTTCGTCCGATCCTCTCGAAGCCACCCGTACTCCTCAGCCCGGAAGGCCCATGGCTGCATGGCACAGAAAAAACGCAGGCGTGTTCCTTTTGCTGCAGTTTTAAACAGGTCATATCTTGAAAGGAGTTTTTTCAACATGAATAAGCTTGCAGTTGTCTATTGGAGCGGCACCGGCAATACGGAAGCGATGGCGTCCTGCATTGCGGAAGGTGCCAAAGAAGCTGGTGCGGAGGTCACCCTGATGGGCCCCGCAGAATTCTCTTCTTCCCGCTTTTCTGAGTTCAGCGTCATCGCCTTTGGCTGTCCGGCCATGGGGAGTGAAGTATTGGAAGAGGCTGATTT
This sequence comes from Oscillibacter sp. PC13, assembly GCF_900115635.1. GTDB lineage: Bacteria > Bacillota > Clostridia > Oscillospirales > Oscillospiraceae > Oscillibacter. The sequence goes on from NZ_FOXE01000018.1 coordinate 2,853, forward strand.
TGAGCCGATGTTTGCTGATTTGGAAGGTACTCTTTCCGGCAAGAAAATTGCCCTGTTCGGCTCTTATGGATGGGGTGACGGCCAATGGATGCGGGATTGGTGCAGCCGCTGCGACTCTGCAAATGCCATCCTCTTCAATGAAGAAGGGCTGATTGTGAAGGAAGCTCCCGATGACGCGGCTCAGGAAGCCTGCCGTGATTTGGGCCGCAAGTTGGCTGCATGGTAATTTGTTGAATTCCGTTCTCTCTTTTTGATTTTTATCTTATCTCCTTTTTTCCCCTCACAGCCTCCGTACAGACTCTGTACGGAGGCAACTCCTTTTCATAGGCCTGTAAGTCTCTGATACTCCGCGCAACACTTCTTTGTATGCGGCCCTTGCAAAATTGCCGTATTCTGGCCTTGTGCAGCGTCGCGTGTTTCCCTCCACCGCTTTTCTTGTGCGCAAGCATCCTTTTCTTGTGGATTTTCAGCTTGCAATATGGTATAAATGGAAGAAACCGGCCGCAGCATTTTCGGCTCCGGCCATAAGAGAACCCTTCAAAGGAGAACCAGAACATATGGAACCTCAGGACCTTTATGCCAAAAAGAGGGTTACCACCCAAGAGGCTTTGTCTTATATTCATTCCGGCGACACCATCGTAGGCGGATTTTATGGCTGTGAGCCAATCCTGCTGTTTCGAAACCTGCATACCATTGCAGACCGTGTCCACGATATCAAAGTTTGGACAGGTATTGCAAAGGAAGACTACCCTTTTCTGGTAGAAGATGCATACATGAAACAGTTTTTCATTAACAGCTTTTTTTATGGGTCTCAAACGCGGAAAATTCACAGCAGCGGCCGTGTGACCTTTTTCCCTTTCTTCTTGCGGGACAGTGCCGCCGGTATCATCGCTCATGAAAGGCCGCGGGTTTTTGCAGCTGCTGTTCCCCCGATGGACGAAGATGGATATTTCCATCTCTCTCCCTCTCTGCAAATCGAATATGAAAGCTTTCTGGCGGCAGACGTTCGGATTCTGGAAGTCAATCCCCATGTTCCCCGCCTCTATGGCCCAGCGAAGATACATATCAGTGACGTCACCTGTGTCATAGAAGCCGGCTGTGAAATTTTCCAGATTGACGAGCCGAAAGTGACCGCTGTTGAACAGCAGATTGCAGAGCATGTCGCCACTCTTGTGCAGGACGGGGATACTTTGCAGTTTGGTATCGGCAATACCTCCAATGCTCTCAGCGAGGCTCTTCTTCAAAAGCACGACCTTGGCATTCATACCGAGTCTCTCAGCACCGCTATGGGCAAGCTTATGGCAAAGGGCGCCGTTAACAACAGCCGCAAAACCCTTCACCCGGGTAAAACCATCTGCGCCTTTGCCTGGGGAAGCGGCGATTTTTATAATTATATTGACGGGCGGCAGGATATTGTCCTGCTGCCGGCAGCTTATGTAAATGATCCACGGACAATTGCCCAAAATGACAATATGGTTTCCATCAACACCGCCATTCAAATCGATTTGACCGGTCAGGTTTGTTCCGAATCCATCGGAAACCGCCAGTACTCCGGGACAGGCGGCGCTACCGACTTTGCAGAAGGCGCCTATCTCTCCAAAGGCGGGCGCAGCATTATCGCGATTACCTCCACAGCCAAGGGCGGAACCGTCTCACGTATCCAGCCATTTTTGTCTCCAGGTGCAGCTGTTTCCATCTCGCGGAATTTAAGCGATTACATTGTTACGGAATATGGCATTGCCCGCATGCGGGGTGCCGGCATCCGGCAGCGCACCCAAAGCCTGATTGCAATTGCACACCCTGATTTTCGGGAAGAACTGCGGCGGCAGGCCGCTGAATTCCTGATCTGGTAACCTCTCTCCATTTTAAATTGCCTGGTTTTTGGGCACGTTTCTGATTTTTGGTGTTTTTTGTTGGGGCTGTGTTCCCATGTATTTGCTGTAGGATTCCCCCCTTCAAGATACCCCCTGTTGTTCGCCAAATGTTTCAACAGCCTCCGGATCCTGTTCATCAGGTTCCGGAGGCTGTTTGCTCTTATTTTGTTCCCGGGTTTTCCCTGCGTTCCCAATCGGATAGACGCCATCTCTCCAGCTCCTCTGCATCCTGATCGTCCAGTGCATGGAGCCCGCTTAACGCTTCCATATAGTGTGTCAGCTCATGGGAGAGCGTCGTGCGCAGTTCATCCAGCCACGTATCCCGATCCCACTTCTCCCGTTCTGCCAAGGCGGCAAAGGATCCGTAGTAGAGGTTGATATACCGTCCCAGCATATCCTCGCAGTACTCGCCCAGGATATACATCTCCCCCTCCGGGAACTCCTCGTCCGGAAGAACCTCCTCCAACAAGTTGACTCCGCCGTTGAGGCCGTGGAACAGCGCTTCCGGAAAGGTCTCCGTCATGTCGTCCAGAAGGGCATTTACTTCGTCAATGGAGTACATCATCCGTTTTTCGCCTGCTTCATAGAGAGGCTGATGCGTTTTTTCTTCTCGTCCACATCCAGCACGAGCACCTTCACCACATCGCCCACGGAGACCACCTCCGAGGGATGCCGGATAAACTTGTCCGCCACCTGAGAGATGTGCACCAGACCGTCCTGGTGGACGCCGATGTCCACAAACACGCCGAAGTCAATGACATTCCGCACGGTGCCGGTGAGTACCATGCCGGGCTTCAGGTCCTTTATCTCCAGCACGTCGGTACGGAGAATGGGCTTTGGCAAATCGTCCCGAATGTCCCGGCCCGGCTTTAAAAGCTCCGCCATCACATCCTGCAGCGTGGGAACGCCCACACCGATGGCCGCAGCAGCCTGTTCCACGCCGTAAGCGCGCACCTTCTCCGGCAGATCCGCCAGGTTTCCGTTCCGCACATCCGTCAGGGTGTGGCCGGTCAGCTTCAGCAGCTGTTCCGCTGCAGCGTAGCTCTCCGGGTGGACGGCGGTATTGTCCAGCGGGGACTTGCTCTCCGGTACTCGGAGGAAACCCGCACACTGCTCAAAGGCCTTGGGGCCCAGCTTCGGCACCTTTAAAATCTGCTTCCGGGATGTGAAGGGGCCGTTGGCCTCCCGGTAGGCCGCCACATTTTTCGCCGTGGTGCCGTTCAGACCTGCCACCCGCTGCAGCAGGGAGGGGGAAGCCGTGTTTACATCCACGCCCACGGCGTTGACGCAGTCCTCCACCACGCCGTTCAATGCCTCGTCCAGGCGCTTTTGGGGGCAGTCGTGCTGATACTGGCCCACCCCGATGGCCTTGGGGTCAATTTTCACCAGCTCCGCCAGGGGATCCTGGAGCCGCCGGGCAATGGACACGGCGGAGCGGAGATTAACGTCGTACTCCGGAAACTCCTCCGCCGCCAGCTTTGAGGCGGAATAGACGGAGGCGCCGGCCTCGGAGACAATCATATAGCTGACGGAATGGCCCTCATCCCCGACTTTGCGGATCAGCTCCACAGCCATCTGCTCCGTCTCCCGGCTGGCAGTGCCGTTACCAATAGCAATGTGCTCCACACCGTACTTCTCAATGAGCTTTGCCAAGGCTGCAATGGCCTCGTTTTTCTGGCGCTCGCCATAAGTAGGATACACTACGGCAGTGTCCAGTACACGGCCGATGCCATCCACTACCGCCACTTTGCAGCCCATCCGGTAGCCGGGGTCCAGGCCCATGGTGACCTTGCCCTTTACAGGCGGCTGCATCAAGAGCGGCTTCAGATTCAGCGCAAACTGGCCGATGGCGCCCTCGCTGGCCGCGTCGGTGAGGGCGGATCGCGCCTCCCGCTCCAGAGAGGGGAGCAGCAATCGGTCATAGGCATCCTCCGCCACGGCCTTGATAAATTCCATGGCCGCACTGCCGGGGATCACCACGTGGCGCCGGACAGCTTGTAGCGCCAGATCCCGGTCCAGTTCCACAGAGACCTTCAGCTTTCCCTCCTTCTCTCCCCGGTTGACCGCCAGCACCTGATGGCCCTGCACACGGGAGAGCGCCTGGGTAAAGTCATAGTACAGGCGGTAGACGGTGTCCTCGTCCGTAACGGCCTCCGAATGCAGCCGTCCGTTTTTCTCCAGCACCGTCCGGAGCTTTTTCCGCAGCTCCGCGTCATCGCTGATTTGCTCCGCGATGATGTCTCCGGCGCCGGCCAGGGCCTCCTCCGCCGTCTCCACACCCTTGTCTGCGTCCACATAGCGTACCGCCTCCGTCAGCGGATCGGGGCAGTCCGCCGCCTGGGCAAACAGCAGTGCGGCCAGCGGCTCCAGTCCCTTCTCCCGGGCGATGGTCGCCCGGGTGCGCCGCTTTTGCTTATAGGGACGGTACAGATCCTCCACTTCCGCCAGGGTCTTTGCGCCGTCGATGGCGGCAGCCAGCTCCTCTGTCAGCTTGCCCTGCTCGGCAATGGACTTCTTCACAGCCTCCCGCCGCTCCTGAAGCCCACGCAGATAGGCAAGGCGCTCCTCCAGCGTCCGCAGGGACGTGTCGTCCATGGCGCCGTGAAGTTCCTTCCGGTAGCGGGCAATAAAGGGAATGGTATTTCCCTCGTCCAAAAGCCGCACCACGTTTTCCACGTGCTGGGGCAGCTTGTCCAGTTCTTCTGCAAGTTGTTCGATAATGGGATTCATCATGTTCCTCTCCAGTTTTTTCGTTGCCGCGCAGTTCTGCCGCCTTTCAAGAAACGGAACGCTTCCTGTTCCGCCGCCCTCTGCTGCGCGGTGCAATCGCCGTTCTTATTTATGATACAGCTTCTTCGTCTCATACCGGGCCTCACAGCTGACGAGAATACCCAGCTGCCGCAGCTGCTTTTCATCCACGTCGCTCAGCACCACAGTAAAATGCGCGTCACAGCCCCGGAGCTTCGGCAGCTGCTGCTGTGCCAGCTCTGCCAGCGGATTTGTCAGGGCGGAGATGGTCAGCGCCATCAGCACCTCGTCCGTGTGAAGCCGGGGATTTTTATGGCCCAGGTATTGGGTCTTCAGCCGGCACACTGGCTCCAGCACCTGGGAGGAAATCAGCTCAAAGTGGTCAGCAATGCCGCCCAGTGACTTCAGCGCGTTCAGCAGCAGCGCCGACGCCGCCCCCAGTGTATCCGAGGTCTTTCCGGTGACCACTGTGCCGTCCGGCAGCACCATGGCGCCCGCCGGGCCGGCGGTGGCTTCCGCCTTCACCAGCGCCGCAGATACCGCCGGGCAGATGTCCGGCGTCACGCCGCCCTGCTTCATCACCAGCTCCAGCTTCCGCACTGTCTCCTCCTCGCACTTGCCCTGCAGCCGTTCCACGCAGGCGGTGTAGTATCGTCGGAGAATCTCCAGGCGGCTGGCGGCACAGCACACGGCATCGTCCACAATGCAGTTGCCGGCCATGTTCACGCCCATGTCAGTGGGGGATTTATAGGGGGACTGGCCCTGAATCTTCTCAAAAATCGCATTCAGAACCGGGAATATCTCCACATCCCGGTTGTAGTTGACCGCCGTTGTGCCATAGGCCTCCAGATGGAAGGGATCAATCATATTGACATCATTCAAATCCGCCGTGGCGGCCTCATAGGCCAGGTTCACCGGGTGCTTCAGGGGCAGATTCCAGATGGGGAAGGTCTCAAACTTGGCGTAGCCCGCTGCCACACCCCGCTTATAGTCATGGTAGAGCTGGGAGAGGCAGGTGGCCATTTTCCCGCTGCCGGGGCCAGGCGCCGTCACCACAATCAGGGAGTGGCTGGTTTCGATGTAGTCGTTTTTCCCCAGTCCCTCATCGCTGACAATATGGGGAATGTTGGAGGGATAGCCCGCAATGGGATAGTGCCGGTAGCACCGGATTCCCAGCGCGGTCAGCCGCTTCAAAAACGCATCCGCTGCAGCCTGTCCATTATATCGGGTCAATACCACGCTGCCCACAAATAGGTTCAGCCCCCGGAAAATATCGATCAGGCGCAGCACATCGTCGTCATAGGTGATACCCAGATCTCCCCGGACTTTATTTTTTTCGATATCCGCGGCATTAATGGCGATCACAATTTCCACATCATCCTGCAGCTGCTGCAGCATGCGGAGCTTGCTGTCCGGCGCAAAACCGGGCAGCACCCGGGACGCATGGTAATCGTCAAACAGCTTGCCGCCGAACTCCAAATACAGCTTGCCGCCGAACTGCGCTATCCGCTCTTTGATCTGCGCGGACTGCATGGTCAGATACTTTTGGTTGTCAAAGCCGACGTCTTTCATATGTGGTTGTCCCCTCTCCCTCTTTTTCGAGACAAATCATATCATATTTCGCGCCGGATGGAAAGAGAATCCGGAAAGGTCAACTTTTCATAAGCAGAATTTATCCTCAATATTACTACTTTATGCTTTACTTATTTTGAAAGCCCCGATATAATAATTTAGGTTAGGCTGCTTTTGATAAAAAAGGTTGACCTGTCCGTTTTGGTAAATTCAACCGGGAGGTTTTTTGATTATGTCGAATTGCGCCATCGTAGGCATCAACTGGGGCGACGAGGGCAAGGGCCGCATGGTAGACCTGCTGACCTGCGACTATGATGTTGTCGTCCGTTATCAGGGCGGCGGCAATGCCGGTCATACCGTGGTGAACGAGCTGGGCAAGTTTGCCCTGCATCTGCTGCCCTCCGGCATTTTTCGCAAGGATGTGGCAAACGTGCTGGGCAACGGCGTGGCTCTGGACTGCGAAAGCCTGTGGACCGAGATGGAGGATGTTCGATCCAAGGGTGTGTCCATTACCCCGGAGAATCTGAAAATCAGCGACCGTGCTTCCCTGCTGCTGCCTTGGCATCGGGAGCTGGACGGTTTGGAGGAGGCCCGCCTGGCCGACAAGAAATACGGCTCCACCAAGCAGGGCATCGCCCCCTTTTACTCTGATAAGTTTCAGAAAAAGACCGTGATGGCCGGAGAGCTGCTGTATCCGGACAAGCTGTGGGAGCATCTGTCCGGCATTTTGGAGTGGAAAAATCTGACGCTGGAGAAGGTTTACGGTGCCAAGCCTTATACCATGGACGATCTGAAGGCTTGGGTGGCGAACTACGGTGAGAAAATCAAGCCCTTTGTCTGCGACACCGGCGCGTTTTTGCGCCAGGCCGTTTCCGACGGCAAGAATGTTTTGTTTGAAGCGCAGCTGGGCTCCCTCCGGGATTTGGATTACGGCATCTATCCCTATACCACCTCTTCCAATCCCATCGCGGCCTATGCCCCCGTCGGCTCCGGCCTGCCCACCGCAAGGCTGGACAAAATTGTGGGTGTGGTGAAGGCCTATTCCTCCTGCGTGGGCGAGGGGCCTTTCACCTGCGAGTGGTTCGGTGGGGAGGCGGAAAAGCTCCGTGAGGCCGGCGGCGAATACGGTGCCAAGACCGGCCGTCCCCGCCGGGTGGGCCCAATCGACATTGTGGCCACCCGCTACGGCATCCAGTGCCAAGGTGCCACGGACATTGCCCTGACGAAGCTGGACGTATTGAGCTACCTGGACAAGATCCCCGTCTGCGCCCACTATACCCTGAACGGCCAGCAGACCGACGATTTCCCCTTCCCCGCCGTGCTGCCCGACGCCAAGCCGGTGGTGGAGTATCTGGACGGCTGGAACTGCGACATTTCCGGCGCCCGGAAGTGGGAGGATCTCCCCGCGGCGGCCCGGAAGTATGTGGAATATGTAGAGGCTCAGATCGGCTGCCGCATCACGTATGTATCTGTCGGCCCTGAGCGGGACGCCATCATCCTTCGGTAAAGGGAGGCCGACCCACCGCGCAATCCCCTTTGTTCGCCTCCGGCGAAACACCATCCAACAACGGAGGCACCTTCGGGTGCCTCTTTACGTTTGAAACGCAGAAAGGTTGACCATTATGCCCACTGATCGTTATGAATCCCCCCTGGCGTCCCGGTACGCCTCCGCATTTATGCTGCACCTGTTTTCTCCGGACTGCCGCATTCAGACTTGGCGCCGCCTGTGGGTGGCTCTGGCACGGGCGGAGCACAACCTGGGCCTTCCCGTCACCAGCGAACAGGTGTCGGAGTTGGAGGCCCACCTGACGGACATCGACTATGAGATGGCGGCGGCCCGGGAAAAGGAAGTCCGCCATGACGTGATGGCCCATGTCTACACCTACGGCAAAGCAGCCCCCTCCGCCGCCGGTATCATTCACCTGGGCGCCACCAGCTGCTACGTCACCGACAATGCCGACCTCATCATCTACCGGGAGGGCCTGCGCTACCTCCGCGGTGAGCTGATTGCCGTGCTGGCCAACCTCTCCAAGTTTGCGGAACAGTACAAGGCCACCCCCACCCTGGGCTACACCCACTATCAGCCGGCTCAGCTGGTAACCGTCGGCAAGCGGGCCACGCTGTGGATGCAGGATCTGCTGGCGGATTTGGAGGAGCTGGACTTTGTGCTGGAGAATCTGAAATTCCTGGGCTGCCGGGGCACCACCGGCACGGAGGCCAGCTTCCTGGATCTCTTTGAGGGCGACGGCGTCAAAGTTGACGAGATGAACCGCCAGATTTCCGCCGAGTTCGGCTTTGACCAGTGCTTTGCCGTCTGCGGCCAGACCTATCCCCGAAAGGTCGACAGCCGCATTTTGAGCTGTCTCTCCGCCATTGCCCAAAGCTGCTACCGCATGGCAAACGACATCCGCCTCCTGCAGCATGACCGCCAGGTGGAGGAGCCCTTTGAGAAGAATCAGATTGGTTCCTCCGCCATGGCCTACAAGCGCAATCCCATGCGCTCGGAGCGAATCTGCTCCCTCTCCCGCTATCTGATGGCCGATGCCATGAATGCTCCCATGACCGCCTCCGTCCAATGGCTGGAGCGGACGCTGGACGATTCTGCAAACCGCCGGATCTCCATGCCGGAGGGATTCCTCTGTGCCGACGCAATTTTGCGCCTCAGCCAGAATGTCACCGACGGGCTCCATGTGAATGAAAAAGTGGTGGATGCCACCGTCCGGGAGTATCTGCCCTTCATTGCCACGGAGAATCTGATGATGGAGGCTGTGAAGCGGGGCGGCAACCGCCAGGATCTTCATGAAATTATTCGTACCTGTTCCATGGCCGCCACCGCCAAGATGAAGGAGGGAGAGAAGTGCGACCTTCTCTCCCGTCTGGCCGCAGAACCCGCCTTCGGCATGACAGAGGCGGAAATGGAAGCCATCCTGACCCCCTCCGCCTATATCGGCCGCTGCCCGGAGCAGGTGGATGTCTTTCTTCGCAGTGTACAGCCCCTGCTGGCCCAAGCCAGCAGGGAAAAACCCGAAATCAACCTCTGATTGTGCTTCTTTCAGGCCGCTGTCCGGAATGGGACAGCGGCTTTTTCCTGCGGACCGCACGGCTGCCGTGCGAAATCTTTTTTCTTTGTTTTTAGTCATTTTGCCTGTCCCCTGCAGAAAAGTTTCGAAAAATCCCAGTTTAACTTTGTGGGTTTTGACATTGACACAGGCCTGTCCCCGGTGGTAAACTCCAAACATTAATTGAAACATCGACAAAGGCGTTGATGGAGAAAAGTATCGCAGACGTTCCGTTTCAGTGAGTGGGGGACAGTGGGAACCTCATAACAAAGAATCTGCGTGAAGAACACTCCGTAGCTGCAATCTGAACGCGGTAACCGCTAGTAAGTGCGACGAGTTGTGATCGTTATTTCACACGGGCTTGTTGGAGCCTTGAAGGTGGCCCCTCAGGGGCAAATTAGGTGGCACCGCGGATAGCAGCTATTCGTCCTAAAATTTTAGGAGATAGCTGCGTTTTTTATGCCTATTTCGGTAAAGAGCCGAAATGGGAACGATCCGGAGGTGCTTTTATTTATGTGTGCAATTATGGGTTTTTCCAAAAAGACGGTCAGCAAAGAGGATATCCCCGCGTATTTTGACCGAACCCTTTCCCGCGGCCCCGATATGAGCCGTATCATTGAGACAAAGTCCGGCTATCTCTGTTTTCACCGCCTTGCCATTATGGGTCTGACAGAAGCCGGTATGCAGCCATTTGAGCTGGAGGGCGACTATGTGGTCTGCAACGGCGAGATTTACGGATTCCGGCCGCTGAAGCGGCAGTTATCCGAAAAGTACGAGTTTAAAAGCGGCAGCGATTGTGAAATTTTGCTGCCCCTGTTCCACGAGTACGGTCTGAGCATGTTCTCCCGGTTGGATGCAGAGTTCGCCATGATTATTTATGATTCCATCACGGACTCCTTGATCGCCGCCCGGGATCCCATCGGGATCCGGCCGCTGTTCTATGGCTACGATCACGACGGTGCCATTGTTTTTGCCAGTGAGGCCAAAAACCTGATTGGCCTGTGCGACGAGGTTTGCCCCTTCCCTCCCGGCCACTATTACGCCTTCGGCAAATTCGTCCGCTATGCGGATCTCACCACTGTGAAAGCATACAGCCACGATGACCTGGAAACCACCTGCCGCAATATCCGCAACAAGCTGATTGCCGGCGTGGATAAGCGTCTGGATGCCGATGCTCCTCTGGGCTTTCTGCTCTCCGGCGGCCTGGACTCCTCTTTGGTGTGCGCCATCAGTTCCGTTGTCCTGGGAAAGAAAATCCGTACCTTTGCCGTCGGTATGGACAAAGACGCCATTGACCTCAAGTACGCCCGGGAGGTGGCCGACTTCATCGGTGCCGACCACACGGAGGTCTACATGACCCGCCAACAGGTCCTGGATTCCCTGGAGGAAGTCATTGCACTTCTGGGCACCTGGGATATTACCACCATCCGGGCCAGCATGGGTATGTACCTCTGCTGCAAGGCCATTCACGAGCAGACCGATATCCGGGTGCTACTGACCGGTGAGATTTCCGACGAGCTCTTTGGCTACAAGTACACGGATTTTGCCCCCAGTGCCGCTGCCTTTCAGGCTGAGAGCAAAAAGCGGGTGGATGAGCTGTATATGTATGATGTCCTGCGGGCAGACCGCTGCATTTCCGCAAATTCCATTGAAGCGCGGGTCCCCTTTGGCGACTTGGATTTCGTAAAATATGTCATGAGCATCGATCCTGCCATGAAATTGAACACTTACCACATGGGCAAATATCTGCTGCGCCACGCCTTTGAAAAGGATCACCTGCTGCCGGACGACATTCTCTGGCGTCAGAAGGCCGCCTTCTCCGATGCGGTGGGCCATTCCATGGTGGACGATTTGAAGGCCTATGCTGAAGAGACGTATTCTGATGAAGAATTTAATTCCCTCCGCCGCAAATACGACTACTGTATGCCCTTTACGAAAGAGAGTCTGCTGTACCGGGAGATCTTTGAAACCTACTATCCGGGCCAGGCAACCATGGTCAAGGACTTCTGGATGCCGAACAAAAACTGGGCTGGCTGCAATGTCAGCGATCCGTCCGCCCGGGTGCTCTCCAATTACGGCGAGAGCGGAGTATGAGATTTAATCCGGTCTATTCCTCAAAAACGTGAACGTATGACCTTGTCTTTTAGACAGTTTATGTTACGATATGATACAGAATAATAGGAGGATGAAACGTATGAGTACTACCATGAAACTTCCCGAGCTGTTCGGCAGCATGGTCTTTAACGAGGAGGCCATGCAGGAGCGCTGCTCCTCCGCATCCTACAAAGCCTGGAAGAAGTGCGTAACCGAAGGTACCCCCCTGGATATCAGCACTGCCAATGAAATTGCGGATTCCATGAAGCAGTGGGCCGTGGAAAAGGGCTGCACTCATTTTACCCACTGGTTCCAACCCATGACCGGCGTCACCGCCGAAAAGCACGACAGTTTTATCAACCCCGTGGGCGGCGGAAAGATTATTATGGAGTTTTCCGGCAAGGAGTTGGTCCGGGGCGAGCCGGATGCCTCCTCCTTCCCCTCCGGCGGACTGCGGGCCACCTTTGAGGCCCGGGGCTATACGGCCTGGGACCCCACCTCCTTTGCCTTTATTAAGGAGGGGAGCCTGTGCATCCCCACCATCTTCTGCTCCTATTCCGGCGAGGCCCTGGACAAGAAGACCCCCCTGCTGCGCTCCATGGACGAGGTGAGCCGCCAGGCCATCCGCATCCTTCGCCTGTTCGGCGATACGGAGACCAAGCGGGTCACTGCTTCCGTCGGCCCCGAGCAGGAGTATTTTCTGATTGACAAAGAACTGTACAGCAAACGCGAAGATCTGCGGATGACCGGCCGTACGCTGTTCGGTGCCAAGCCTCCCCGCGGCCAGGAGCTGGAGGATCATTACTTTGGCGCCATCAAGCCCCGCGTTGCCGCCTACATGAAGGATTTGGATGAGACCTTGTGGGCCTTGGGCGTTCTGTCCAAAACCAAGCACAATGAGGTGGCTCCCTCTCAGCATGAGATGGCCCCCATTTTCTCCGACGCCAACACCGCCTGCGATCACAACCAGCTGGCCATGGAGATGATGAAGAAGGTTGCTGATAAGCACGGCCTCGTCTGCCTGCTGCACGAGAAGCCTTTTGCCGGTGTCAATGGATCCGGTAAGCACGACAACTGGTCCCTCTCTACCGACACGGGAAAAAACCTCTTCAAGCCCGGCTCCACCCCCAGCCAGAACGCCCAGTTCCTTCTGTTCCTGGCCGCCTTCGTGAAGGGTGTTGATGAGTATCAGGACTTCCTGCGGGCCACTGTGGCCTTCCCGGGCAATGACCACCGCCTGGGCGCTCAAGAGGCTCCTCCCGCTGTGATCTCCATTTTCCTGGGTGACGAGTTGGGCGCCGTGGTGGATTCCATCATCAAGGGTACGGAACACAAGGACTCCGGCAAGCGCACGCTGGAAATCGGCGTGGATGTGCTGCCTGCCATTCCCCAGGACAACACCGACCGGAACCGCACCTCTCCCATGGCATTTACCGGCAACAAATTCGAGTTCCGGATGCTTGGATCCTCCCAGTCCATTTCCGGCCCCAACATTGCCCTGAACACAATGATGGCGGAGGAACTGGAGCAGTTTGCCGACGAGCTGGAGACCTCCAAGGACTTCCAGGCCGACCTCCAGAAGCTGATTAAAAAGGTTTTCACCGAGCATCAGCGGATTATTTTCAACGGCAACGGATATGACGACGCCTGGATTGCCGAGGCGGAAAAGCGCGGCCTTGCCAACCTGACCTCCACTGCCGACGCTCTGCCGGTATATACCGCCAAGAAAAACATGGATCTCTTTATTAAGCACGGAATTTATACGAAGGGTGAAATTGAGGCCCGTGCTGAAATTCATATTGAAAATTACTCTACCGTGATTACCATTGAGGCCAATACCATGGTGGATATGATTCGCCACGATATCCTGCCCGCCGTCTCCGCCTACGCCACTGATTTGTGTGAACGCGCGGACAGCAAGTCCGCTCTCGGGGTTGCCTGCAAGTACGAAAAGTCCACAGCTGCCGAGATCGGAAAGCTGACGGACGCACTGCTGGATGCCTGCGACAAGCTGGAGAAGGATGTGGCCAAGATCCCCGCAGATTCCAAAAAGGCCATGGCATACTGCCATAAGACCATCATTACCGATATGGCCAAGGCCCGGGAGGCCGCTGACACGCTGGAAACGCTGACCGCCTCCGAATACTGGCCCTTCCCGGTTTACAGCGACCTGCTGTTTTCCGTTTAATGCGGCACTTCCCGCTCTGCGGTGAAGTGGTGCCCTCCCTTTGGGCGTGCGTCCCGATACTGCGGGCGCACGCCCCCCTCTGAAACCGTATGGGCACAATGGCGCGCGGATGATTTCCGCCCCACTGCGTTCTTTTTGCCCCTCATATTTGATGAGGTTCTATTCTTTGCCGATTCAGATGCGCTGCTTGCGGCGCGTCTGTTCGATTCCATCTTTTCTCTTTTTTCTTCTTACGCTGGAAGGCCCCGGGACAAAAACCGTCCCGGGGCCTTCCAGCATGCATTTATCGGTTTTGCCAGTGTTGCAGCTCGTCCCGAAAATCCGGATGGGCAATTGCAATGAGCGCCCTGGCCCGTTCCAAATCACTTTTGTACTTCAAATCCGCCACACCGTATTCTGTCACCACATACTGCACCCAGGTCCGGGGTGTGGTAACTACGCTGCCTGGAGCCAGCTGCGGCAGAATTTTGGAATGCAGTATTCCGGATTTATCCCGATAGGCAGACCGCAGTGCAATAATGCTCTTTCCCCCGTTGGACCACTGCGATCCAATCACCCACTCCAGCTGGCCGCCGGTACCGGACCATTGGCGTGCACCCACGGTCTCTGCATTTACCTGGCCGGTGAGGTCAATCTCCATGGCATTGTTGATGGAGACCACCCGTTCATTCCGCGCAATGTTGCGAGAATCATTCACCCAAGCAATTTCCTTCTGGGAAAATGCCGGATTGTCCCTGGCAAACGCCCACAGCCTCCGGTCTCCGATGAAGTATGCCCCTACTGTCCGGCCCGGGCAGGTCTGCTTGCGGCTATTGTTGACCACGCCCTTCTCCATCAGCTCCACCAGGCAGTTGCTGAGAACCTCTGTCTGGACACCCAAATCCTTTTTCCCGGCGTAGGCCAGATTTTCCCCCACCGCATTGGCAAGCCCCCCAAGGCCAAACTGGACGCAGGCTCCGTCCGGCACCAGATCTGCAATATACCCGGCAATGGCCCTGTCCGTCTCATCCGCAGCGGCCGGAAGGTTCTCCGCAGGAGAGCATCTGTTTTCCACAATGGCATCCACTTCCGAGACATGGAGCAGCATATGCGCCTCTCCGCCGCTGGAAAAGGAGGGAAGCTCTGCATTTACCTCTGCAATGACAACTTCGCACGTTTCCAGCAGTTCACGGCTCAGGGAGGCTCCCCAGAGGGAACGGCTCATCCAGCCGTGCTCGTCCGGGGCGGAGCATGCCAGAATCGCCACTCTGGGGTGCCTGGAGCGCATCCACTCTCCGGTTTGGCTCAAATGGGTGGGAACAAAGTGAATATTTCCCTGGCCGGCCAGCGCGCGCTCCCCAGCAAAAAAGTTAGACCGGTAGTCCACCCAGGGTGTGCACTCCGGCGCTAAAAGGCGGGTATCCGGCAGCGCGAAGAGGGAATTCAGCTCAATCCGTCTTTTCTGATCCTGCAGAAACTGCGCAAGCGCCTGATCCACTGCGGTCGGCCGGTTGGCCGCAGCTGTCATGACAACGGTGTCACCGTCCCGTACCAGTGCAGCGGCTTCCGCCGGCGTCATCTGCAGGACCGCATATTGCCGTCTCCAATCGCCAAGGCCCGCACACCTGCCGGCCCTTGTGGAAATTTGTCCCGTCATCTGTCATCTCTCCCCCGAAACTTTATTTCGTTTCATTGTACCGCGCAGCACCGTCGCATGCAACGGTCTCTTCATGAAGAGTTCACATTCTTTTTCACTTTTCATGCTTGCATGTGTTGATTGCCATATGCTATACTGACCCTGTTCACAGCTTTTAACTGACATTTCCCAGGAGGTGCGCCTTGCAGAAACGCAGCCATAAATTACTGGCATACACTCTGCTGCAGTGTGAGAATGGGTTCTGCTCCAAACGATATGAACTCGCTTTTTTGTTTGGTTCTTTTGAACCGGACTGTAATCCATTTACTTATCTGAAGGGCTCTATCCGGGCCCGGACGTTTGGCGGGCACAATTACACCAATTCCAAATCCTACATTCTCTCCCGTATCTGCCGCCTTCAGCAGCGGAAAGCGCGCTGGACTGTATGGCAGTACTACACGCTTGGGAAGTTGACGCATTATCTGGCGGACGCGTTTACCTATCCGCATAATGAGCATTATCCGGACACCATGCTGGCCCACCACCAGTATGAGACGGATCTGCGCTCGTATCTGGAAGAGTATCTCCGGGGGTATACCTTGCGGCGGAAGCAGTTCCGTGCCGATGTGTGCGGCGCGATCTCTCAGCTCCATGATTACTACATGGAGGCCGCGGCCGATCAGCGCATGGATGTTCAGTACATTCTGGAGGCCACCGCCCTGCTGATGGCCGGCTGTCTGCCGGAGCCTGCCGGAGCCCTTACCTGAAGGGGATTTTGAGGGCACCTTTGGTTGAGTGGTGTAAAATTGTCGAAATATTTTTATACAGTTTGTCACTTTTGTCACTTTTCATTTGCTCCGACAAGTGCTATTCTTTAAACATCTAAAGCGTCTGAAAGGACATCGATCATGACCAACCTCACTCGTGCAGCTGAATACCGTTACTTTAGCTTTACCTATTTTCTGGGTAAGGCTTATTTCGGTTTGGCTGAAAACGTGTGTGCTTGATTTTGACGCTGTCAGAATTTATCGGTACATGACGACCCGCAGCTGAGCCAAGCTGCGGGTCTTTTTTATACCATTTTTAGGAGGAATTTACCATGATCGTCATTCTGAAACACAATCCCAACCGCGACCAGCTGGAGAGCTTGATTTCCTGGCTCCAGGACAAAGGCATCATCATTCACACCAGTATCGGCGAGTCCAACACCATTTTGGGCCTGGTGGGCGACACCTCGCAACTGGACATTGACCTGATTTCCGCTCTGGACATCGTGGAGGATGTCAAGCGGGTGCAGGAGCCTTACAAAAATGCCAACCGGAAATTTCACCCTGAGGACACTGTTGTCAAGGTGGGAAATACCCAGATCGGCGGCGGCACCCTGACGATCATGGCCGGTCCCTGCTCTGTGGAATCTGAGGAACAGGTCGTAGCCATCGCCAAGGCTGTCAAGGCCAGCGGTGCCACCATGCTCCGCGGCGGTGCATTCA
The DNA here is from genome assembly GCF_900115635.1 of Oscillibacter sp. PC13. Taxonomy (GTDB): domain Bacteria; phylum Bacillota; class Clostridia; order Oscillospirales; family Oscillospiraceae; genus Oscillibacter. Next base: position 19,493 of record NZ_FOXE01000018.1, read on the forward strand.
AACCCCGCACCTCCCCCTACTCCTTCCAGGGCCTTGGTGCCACAGGCCTGGAATATCTGAAAATTGCCAAACAGGAAACGGGACTTCCCATTGTCACCGAGCTGATGGATTTGAGCCAGCTGCCTTTGTTTCAGGATGTGGATGTGATTCAGATCGGTGCCCGGAACATGCAGAATTTTGATCTGCTGAAAGCCGTGGGGCACCAGGACAAGCCCGTGATGATCAAGCGGGGCATGTCCGCCACTTATGAAGAGTGGCTGATGAGCGCCGAGTATGTCATGGCCGGCGGCAACGAGAAGGTCATTCTCTGCGAGCGGGGCATCCGTACCTTTGAGAGCTACACCCGCAACACGCTGGATTTGGCAGCGATTCCCGTGCTGCGGAAGCTCACCCACCTGCCCGTCATCATCGACCCCAGCCACGCCACCGGAAAGAGCTGGCTGGTGGAGCCCCTAGCTATGGGCGCCGTGGCTACCGGCTGCGATGGGCTTCAGATTGAGGTGCATAATGACCCTGCCCACGCCCTGTGCGACGGTCCCCAGTCTCTGAAGCCGGAGGTGTTTGATCCCCTGGCCAAGAAGCTTCTGAAGCTTCACGAGGTTATGAAGACCCTGGAGGACTGATGAAATGAAGATCGGAATTGTCGGCCTGGGCCTCATCGGCGGCTCCATGGCAAAAAGCATCAAAACCCGCACCTCCCATACGGTATATGGCACGGATCTCAATGGGGAGACCATGATGATGGCCCGGATGTGCGGTGCGATGGACGCTCCGCTGACAGATGAAAATCTCCCCTCCTGCGAAATTCTTTTGATTGCCATCCGCCCCAGCGCCGCGATTGACTGGGTGCGGCAGCATGCTCCTTTGATTGCCGAGTCCGCCATTGTGGTGGATCTGTGCGGTGTGAAGCGGGTAGTGGTTGCCGGCATCAGCCCCATTGCGGAGCAGTACGGCTTTTCCTATATCGGCGGGCACCCCATGGCCGGCCGGGAGCGGGGCGGATTTACCGCCGCCACAGACGATCTGTACGTAGGGGCTTCCATGATTCTGACGCCGGACAAGCGGACGGATATGCAGCTTTTGGAAACACTGAAGGCCTTTTTCCTGGACCTGGGCTTCGCGGGCCTCACCTTCTCCGACCCGGAAGAACATGACCGCATCATCGCCTTCACCTCCCAGCTGGCACATATTGCCTCCAGCGCCTATGTGAAATCTCCGGAGGCGCAGAAGCGCCGGGGCTTTTCCGCCGGAAGCTTTCAGGATATGACCCGTGTGGCCCGGCTGGATGAGGATATGTGGACGGAGCTGTTTCTGGATGACGCCGACTATCTGACCGCAGAGCTGGATGAGCTGATTGCGCATTTGACCGAATACGCCAATGCCTTGAAGGCAAAAGACGCCAAGGCTTTGCATGCCCTGCTGAAAGACGGTCGGGAGAAGAAGGCCACGGCGGGAGGCAACTAAGTCGAGGCAATGTCCGCTTCCCTATTTTGATACGAAGGAGTACTCTTTTATGTCCAACTCCATTCAAACCATTCCTATCCGCACAACCCCCGCTTACGAGGTGGCCATCGGGCCGGGACTGCTGGGCCAATGCGGCCCCCGGCTGAAGGGCCTTCTCCCTCTCTGCCAGGTGGCTGTCATCACCGACAGCACCGTGGCCCCCCTGTATCTGAATACCGTGTCCGACAGCCTTCGGTCCGCCGGTTTTGCCGTCAGCACCCATGTGTTTCCCGCAGGAGAGGCCCACAAAAGCCTCTCCACCCTGTCCGATTTGCTGGAATCCCTGGCCGCGGCGCACCTGACCCGCGGCGACTGCGTAGCGGCGCTGGGCGGGGGGGTCACCGGCGACATGGCGGGCTTTGCCGCCGCCGTGTACCTGCGGGGGATTCGCTGCGTGCAATTGCCCACCACGCTGCTCTCCGCTGTGGACTCCTCGGTGGGCGGCAAGACCGCCATTGACCTCACGGCCGGGAAAAATCTGGCCGGGGCCTTTTTGCAGCCCGCAGCCGTTTTGTGTGATACAGACTGCCTGCAAAGCCTCCCCGCCGACATGGTTGCCGACGGCGCCGCTGAGGCCATCAAAACCGGCGTTCTCTCAGACGAGGGCCTGTTTTCCCTCTTTGAGGACGACGCCCTCGCTTCCGCCCCGGCAGAAGTCATTGCCCGGTGCGTCCGGTACAAAGCCGGCGTTGTGGAGCGGGACGAGCGGGAACAGGGGGAGCGGAAGCTTTTGAATCTGGGCCACACCGTGGGCCATGCCATTGAAAAATGCAGCAATTACGCCATTCCCCACGGCCACGCCGTGGCGGCGGGATTGGCCGTCATCGCCCGGGCTGCCGAGCGTCTTGGCTGGACGGAGGCTCCCATTGCAAGCCGCGTCTCCGCATGTCTTTTGGCAAACGGACTGCCCACAGGCACGGCATATTCCGCCGCCGCGCTGGCGGAAGCCGCACTGGCGGACAAGAAGCGCTCCGGCAACACCATCACGCTGGTGATTCCCCGGAAAATCGGCCTCTGCTCCTTGAAAAAGGTGCCGGTTGCAGAGCTGCTGCCCATTATCTCTGCGGGACTGGAGGCGTAAATGGACATTCGTATAGGCCCCCGGAAGCTCTCCGGCACTGTCACGCCTCCCCCGAGCAAGTCCATGGCTCACCGGCTGCTGATTGCCGCCGCCCTGGGCACCGGCGTCAGCACGATCCGAAACATCGCCTTCTCCCAGGACATTGAGGCTACCCTGCGGTGCATTCAGTCTCTGGGAGGACGCTGGGAGCAGCCGGAAGACGGCTGTCTCCGGATTTACGGCTTCGGAGGAACTTCTGCAGCCGCTTCAGAGCTGCCGCGCTTTGACTGCGGAGAATCCGGTTCTACGCTCCGGTTTTTCATCCCCATCGCCCTGGCGGCTGCCGGAGGCGGGGTGTTTACCGGCCGGGGACGGCTGATGGAGCGGCCCCAGCAGCCCTATTTTGACCTGTTTGACGAGAAGGGCATCCTCTATGCGCAGAAGGACGGCGCTCTGACGGTTCGCGGACAGCTGACGGCAGGGGAATACCGCCTGCCGGGCAACGTGTCCAGCCAGTTTTTCACCGGACTGCTCTTTGCTCTGCCGCTGCTGGATGGAAACAGCTCTCTTGTCAGCACCACGGCGCTGGAATCCTCCAACTATATTGACATGACACTCCTTTCCATGGAAGCCGCCGGCGTGGCAGTTTCTCCGGGACCTGTGCGCGGCAGCTGGCAGCTCCGCCCCGCAGCCTATCAGGCCTTCGACGGCACTGTGGAAGCGGACTGGTCCCAGGCGGGGTTCTGGTATGCAGCTATCGCCCTTGGCAGCAAACTGGGGCTGGAGGGCTTGAATGCCTTTTCCGCCCAAGGTGATATGGCGGTAGCGGCCCACTTCCTGCGGCTGACTCAGCCCGGAGAGGTGGACATCGACATGTCCGGCTGTCCCGACCTGCTGCCGCCGCTGGCGGTCATGGCCGCCGTGCGCAGCGGTACCACCCGGTTCGTGGGTGCCGCCCGGCTCCGCATCAAGGAGAGCGACAGGCTGAAAACTGTCCGGAGCCTTCTGACCGCGCTGGGCGGCCAGGCGGAGGAGGGGCCCGACAGCCTCACCGTTTACGGACTGCCCCAGCTCTCCGGCGGCACTGTGGATGGAGCAAACGACCACCGCATCGTGATGGCGGCGGCCATTGCTGCCACAGCCTGCGCCGCCCCCGTCACCATTTTGGGAGCGGAGGCCGTCCGCAAATCCTATCCGAATTTCTTCGATGAATACACGCGTCTGGGAGGTGACGTCCATGTCCTCTGAGTTCGGCAAGCTGCTGAAAATCTCTGTCTTCGGCCAGTCCCACGGCCGTGCCATCGGCGTCAATATGGATGGACTTCCCGCCGGGGAAGCCATTGATTTTGAGGAATTGAACGCCTTTCTGGACCGCCGCCGCCCGGGGAAGGATGGTCTGTCCACACCGCGGAAGGAGACGGACATCCCCCTGTTTCTCTCCGGTGTGGAAAACGGCGTCACCTGCGGTGCGCCGCTGTGTGCCGTCATCGAAAACAGCGACCAGCACTCCTCGGATTACGAGGAGCTTCGGGACAAACCCCGGCCCTCCCATGCGGATTACACCGCCTTTGTGAAATGGGGCGGCCAGGCGGACATGCGGGGCGGCGGGCACTTTTCCGGCCGCCTGACGGCCCCCCTGTGCGTGGCCGGCGGCATTGCCAAGCAGATTCTGGCCCGCCGGGGCGTCCATGTGGGAGCGCATCTTCAATCCGTGGGAGCGGAGGAAGACCGTGTCTTTCCCCTGTATCCCACAGCGGCACTGTTTGCGGACATTGCCGCAAAGCCCTTTCCCGTCATGGACGATGAGGCCGGCGCGCGGATGCGCCAGGTCATCCAATCTGCCCGACAGGATGGTGACAGTGTGGGCGGCGTCATTGAATGCGCTGCCATCGGCCTTCCCGCCGGACTGGGGGACCCCATGTTCGACGGCATGGAAAACCGTCTCGCCGCCGCTCTTTTCGGCATTCCGGCGGTGAAGGGGCTGGAATTCGGCGCAGGCTTTGCCTCCGCCCGGCTCCGCGGCTCCGAAAACAACGACCCCTTTACCGTGAAGAATGGGAGCGTTGCTGCGGCAAGCAACCGCGCCGGCGGTATTCTGGGCGGCATCACCACCGGGATGCCGGTAATCCTGCGGGTGGCCATCAAGCCCACGCCGTCCATTTCCAGGCCTCAGCAGACTGTCAGCCTGTCCGCTATGGAGACGGCGGAGCTTCAGATTCGGGGCCGTCATGATCCGTGTATTGCCCACCGGGCCGTTCCGGTGGTGGAGGCCGTCACTGCGGCGGTCCTGCTAGATATTTTATTGGAGGGACATCATGGAACTTTCTGAAATCCGTACGAAAATCGACGCCGTGGACAATCAGCTGCTGCAGCTGTTTCTGGAGCGCATGAGCCTGGCGGAGGACGTCGCCGCCTATAAGAACGAGCATCATCTGCCCATTTTGAACAAACAGCGGGAGCGGGAAGTGCTGGCCAAGGTTACGGAAAAATCCGGGGAAAAGGAACGGTACGCCTACCACCTGTTCTCCACGCTGTTTGAGCTGGCCCGCTCCCGGCAGGCGGAACTTCTCTCCGCCCCCACCAAGGTGGCCGCCCAGGTAAAGGCCTCCCTGGAGGCCGGCAGTGCCGTGTTCCCCCAGACGGGTTTGGTGGCCTGCCAGGGCGTGGAGGGCGCCAACTCCCAGGTGGCCTGCGACCGTCTGCTGCCCCGGGGCAATATCGTGTATGTCAAGACCTTTGAGGCCGTGGTCTCCGCTGTGGAGTCCGGCCTGTGCAAGTTCGGTGTGCTGCCCATTGAAAACAGCTCCAACGGCTCCGTCCGGGCGGTATACGAGCTGCTGCAGGAGCACAACCTCTCCATCGTCCGCTCCACCCGCCTGTGCATTCGTCACGAGCTGCTGACGCTGCCCGGCGTGAAGCTGGGCGACATCACGGAGATCTACTCCCACGAGCAGGCCATTGGCCAGTGCAGCAAATTTTTGGGTGGCCTGAACGGTGTCCGGGTAATTCCCTGTGACAACACCGCCATGGCCGCCAAGATGGTGGCGGAGAGCGGCAACCGCCATGCTGCGGCCATCTCCTCCCACCCCTGCGCCGCCCTGTATGGTCTGGAGTGCATCAACGACCGCATTCAGGACAGCGACAACAACTATACCCGCTTTATCTGCATCTCCAAAGATCCCGCCATTTACGCCGGCGCCAACCGCATCAGCCTGATCATTGCCTTTGAGAACCGTCCCGGCGCGCTGTATGAGATTCTCTCCAAGCTGGCGGCGCTGGATATCAACCTGACAAAGCTGGAATCCTGCCCCGTGGTGGGCAGCGACTTTGAGTTCATCTTCTTCCTGGAACTGGACGCCTCCGTGCAGGATCCCAGCGTGCTGGCCATGCTGGAGGAGATGGAGCGCAGCTGCGCCAACTTCAGCTTCCTGGGCAATTACGCGGAAGTATAAAATTTCAGGGGGGAGCGGACTCCCCCTGACTTCTCTAGGGAGGAACTGATTTGATGGACAAGATCTACGGTTTGCTTGGCCGCAAGCTGGGCCACAGCTGGTCCGTTCCCATTCACAAGGCACTGGGCTGTGAGGGCTACCGTCTCATTGAGCTGGAGCCGGAGGAGCTGCCGGACTTCCTCCGCCGTGGGGACATCGGCGGCCTGAATGTCACCATTCCCTACAAGCGGGACGTCATCCCCTACTGCGATGTCATCGACGAGATGGCCGCCGCCATCGGCAGTGTCAATACCTTGGTCCGCCGGGCCGATGGAAAGCTGTATGCCTATAATACCGATGCCGCGGGCTTCCGCTATATGGCAGCACGGGCGGGCATCTCCTTTGCCGGTCGGAAAGCCGTGATTCTTGGCAGCGGGGGCGCTTCTCTGACCGCCAGGGCCGTGGCGGCGCAGCTGGGTTCCTGGGAGGTAGTGGTCATCTCCCGCTCCGGTCCCGACAACTACCAAAACCTCTCCCGCCATGCGGATGCGGAAATTGTGGTGAACACCACGCCGGTCGGCATGTACCCCCATAACGGCGCCGCCCCGGTGGATCTCACTGCCTTTCCCGCCTGCCAGGGCGTGCTGGACGTGGTGTACAATCCCCGCCGGACGGCTTTGCTGCTGCAGGCCGAGGCGCTGGGCCTGCCCTACTCGGATGGCCTGCCCATGCTGGTGGCCCAGGCGGTGGCGGCGGAAGAGTTCTTCTTTGACAAGGTCATTCCCGCCGGCGGGAATGAACGTATCCTCTCCCTGCTGCGGCGGGATGCCACCAATCTGGTGCTCATTGGCATGCCGGGCTGCGGTAAAACCACCGTCGGCGCTGCGTTGGCAGCGCTCACCGGCCGGGAGGCCATTGACATTGACCAGCGGATTGTGGAGCGGGCCGGCTGCTCTATTCCGGAGATTTTCGCCCAGGGCGGCGAAGCGGCCTTTCGGGCACTGGAGCAGGAGGAGACTGCGGAAGCCGGAAAGCTCTCCGGCAAGCTGCTTCTCACAGGGGGAGGCGTGGTGAAGGATCCCCGGAACTATGCTGCCCTGCACCAAAACGGCCGGATTTATCAGTTAATCCGGGCGCTGGATGCCCTTCCCACAGACGGCCGCCCGCTGTCCCAGGGAGCGGACCTTGCCGCCATGTGGACAGAGCGAGCCCCCCTGTACGAGCAGTTCCGGGACGCGGCCATCGACAACAACGGTGCGGTGGCAGATACCGCCGCCGCGATTTGGAGGGATTTTTGTGAACATTCTGGTGATGAACGGCCCGAATCTGAACATGCTGGGCATCCGGCAGCCGGAAATATACGGCCATGAGACCTATGACGACCTGTGTGCCATGATTCAGGCCGAGGCGGATCGGCTGGGCGTACGGGTATCCTTTTTCCAGTCCAATCACGAAGGAGCGCTGGTGGACGCCATTCAGCAAGCCTACTTTGACCACGTGGACGGCATTGTGATCAATCCCGGCGCCTATACCCACACCAGTGTGGCCCTGCTGGACGCGGTAAAGGGCGTCAGCATTCCAACTGTGGAGGTTCATATTTCCGATCCGGACACCCGGGAGGAATTCCGCCGCATCTCCTATCTCCGCGCCGCCTGCATCGCCACCATCAAGGGACATGGGTTTCGTGGATATATCGAAGCCCTTCGCCTGCTTGCCGGCGCATCAGACAACAACGGCATATAGGCTAAAAAAAGCGCCCCCGGTTGAACCGGAGGCGCCTTTTATTGTTTTTGTGTTGCCTGCAGAGACTGGCACTCTGCCACATGAAACGCACAAGTGCTTGCTTACTTGCTCTGTGCAGCCTTCTTATTGGTCAGAGCCTTATAACCCTCAAACACCAGCACAATGGCCAGGACGAACAGCACCACAGAGAAACCGGCCTGCAGAACGTCAGCCAGGACAGTGGGAGCCTCAGGAGGATTCATCAGACGGCCAATCTTGGTCTTGAAGGTGATCACCAGAGAGGTCAGGGTGGCAATCAGCATGAACACCATGGGAATGTAGAACATCTTGTTGTTCTTGCCGATGTTGCCCAGCCAGGCAGCGCAGGCCAGCAGAGCCAGAGCAGCCAGCAGCTGGTTGGCAGCACCGAACAGGGGCCAAATCAGGCTGTAGCCGCCGGTCATCAGAATGCCGCCCAGGACAACAGTGATGAGTGTAGCAATAAACGGATTGGAGACTGCCTTCTTGAAGCCGGTCAGATTCTCAACGCTTTCGCCCTCATCCACAAAGAACTCCTGGAGCATATAGCGGGCCAGACGGGTGGCGGTGTCCAGAGAGGTCAGGCAGAATGCGGATACAGCCAGAATCAGTACGGAGTACATCACATCAGTGGGCAGACCAATCTTTGCCAGCATCTGAGAAATGCCAGTGGCAAATACCACCGTAGGCGTAGCATCGGGGATACCGGAGGCCTTCAGGGCAATCAGGTCGCTGCCGAAGAGGAAGCTGACGCAAATCAGGGAGATGACGGCCAGCGCGCACTCGATCAGCATGCCGCCGTAGCCGATGGCCATCGCATCCTTCTCGTTGTCCAGCTGCTTTGCAGTGGTACCGGATCCCACCAGGGAGTGGAAACCGGAGATAGCGCCGCAGGCCACGGTAATGAACAGAACCGGGAACAGCTGGCTTGTGCCGTCCACACCGCCGAAGCCTGTATATGCCGGCAGGTTCATGGTGGGGTGTGCCACCACAATGCCCACAACAGCCAGAATGATCATACCATACAGCAGGAAGCTGTTCAGATAGTCACGGGGCTGCAGCAGAATCCACACAGGAGTTACCGAGGCGATCAGAATGTAGGCCATGACGAAAATGGTCCAGAAATTGGCGCTGGCAAACACCGGAATATTGTAGCCGATGGCAATGCAGGCCACCAGGGCGGCAACCCCGATAACCGTAGAGATTCCCAGCGGGGCATTCTTCCGGTACACCAGGAACCCGAACGCAATGGCCAAAACGATGAACAACATGGAAATCATGGCAGTCCGGCCATTGGCGATGTTCTGGGATCCATCGGCATTAAACCCGGCAAATGTGCCCACCACGATGGAACCGAAGGCGGCAACCACCAGCAGCAGCGTCAGATAGGCAAACACCAGAAACAGCTTCTTGCCGCGGCGGCCGATATTGACCTCAATGACATGGCCGATGGACTTACCCTCGTGCCGGATAGAGGCAAACAGAGCGGCAAAATCGTGCGTAGCGCCGAAGAACACGCCGCCGACCAGAATCCACAAAAGGACGGGAACCCAACCGAAAATAGCCGCTTGGATGGGTCCATTGATGGGGCCGGCTCCGGCGATGGATGCGAAGTGGTGACCCAGCAGAACAGGGGCCTTGGCGGCACAGTAGTCATTGCCATCCGCCATGGTATGTGCAGGGGTCTCCCGGGAAGGATCCACCCCCCACTGCTTTGCCAGCCATTTGCCATAGAACAAATAGCCGCCGACCAGAACGACGATAGAAATCAACAGGATTACTAACGAGTTCATATGATACTCTCCCTTCTTATTTTGCCTTGGGTAGGAAATTGCGCTCCAAGGTCTTGCGTGCCTCTTTCCCGGCTGGATTGGAAAAGAAGCTCTGCGTAGAACATTCCATTGCTGCTATGTGATACTCCATCCAGCCGTGGAGTGCCAGCCAAAAATTCTTCCGGAAGCGTGTCCGTTTGATCAGTTTCTGTGCCTCCGGATCAATGGTGTCCGCCAGAATCACCAGCGTAACATAGGAAAACATGTGCTCCTTGTGGGGATTGATGGCAGCCAGGCCCGCCTTCCGGGACAGGTCTACCTGCTGCTGCAACGTCTGGGCATCCAGATGCTCTGTCACGTAAAAGTATACGTACTCATTTTGTTCCGTCGCATAAATCGTGTGGGCCTTGGTGGCGACGTAATTCTCCTCCCGCATGTGATAGGCCGCTGCGGCCGGAAAGCTTCCGCCGGATACCTGAATGTCCCTTTCGATGTCAAAATAGTAAGAATAGGCGTTCAACAACTGCTCCAGCCGCTCCTGCAGGGTCATCTCCATAGGAACTCCTTAACTTTGATAAAATCCTAGCGTTCTTCCTGCTATTTATGATGAAATCTAAACGCTCTTTACAGCTTTCATTATACACGAACATTTCAGCTTTGTTAAGAGGGTCTCATTAAATTTGTGTACAATTTGTGAATAAGTGGGGTAAAGTTGTGTATTTCATCTAGCAAATTTTTGGTTTTTCTGTACTCCATTGTGCTTTATACACATTTTCCGCTTTGGGTTTGGGTTAATTTGCCAAAAATTCTTTTTTCTCCGGTGACCCAGCGTTTCCGGCTGTACAGGTAATTACCGGTTCAGCGTATTGATCAAATGCTTCATATGGATACTCATCGCATGGCGCGCTCCCGTTTCATCCCGTTTCATCAGGAATTCCAGAATCAGCCGGTTATCCGCCAGGGCAATCTCCTGCATCTGCTGCCGGTTTTGTGAGATTTGCAGGATCTCGTTGACAGCGCCGTTGATAATGGGGTAAAGGCGGCGCATATATTCATTATGGGATGCCTTGATCAGCGCCATATGAAATTCCTGATCTGCCAAGGGCCAATCTCCGCCGGAGGCGGCCACCTGTTCCATCCGTTCCGCCTTCTTTCGGATCTGCTGCAATTCTTCATCTGTGGCCCGTTGGCAGGCCAGCGCCACCGTTTCCGGTTCAAAAATAAGCCGCATCTCAAAAAGGTCCATTGCCCGTTCCTTGGCCCGCAGGCTGGAAAGCGCTGTAAGATTCAAGCCGGTATCCGGCAGGGTTTCTGATACATATGTGCCTTTACCCCGGCGAATCTCCAAGACGCCCTGCGCCACCAGAAACGAAATGGCCTCCCGCAGAGTGGTGCGGCTGACCTGCAGCGCCGCACTGAGCTCGTTTTCATTGGGCAGCTTGCTGCCTGGCTCATAGCGGTTCTCCTCCATAATCATCTCGTACAGACGGTCTGAGGTCCGCTCGGACAGCTTGGTCTTTTTCTGTGCTCTCATCCTTTGTCCAACTCCTTTTCGCGGCACTGCCGCGGCCATTCCTGGTTTTCTGTTTTTGTATCATATCGCGTTTTGTGTGATCTTGCAAGAAGGCTCTTGACATCATATTTCTTTTCGTATACAATGACATCATACAACATAAGCGAAATAATACAACTAGTTTTGTAGCAAGTTTTTGGGAAGCCAACTTTTGGGAGGTGAGCTTATTTTGACGGCAGGGGATATTTGTACGCATCGGCTCTCTATTGTCACCGGCCACTATGGAACCGGAAAGACAGAGTTTGCGGTGAATCTGGCGCTGGCTCTGGCCCAGGAGGGGAAGCCTGTTATGATGGCAGACTTGGACATTGTGAATCCCTACTTTCGCTCCAGGGAGCGCAGACAGATGCTGGAATCCGCCGGTATTGAGTTGATCTCATCTTCCCAAGCCTGTTCCGACGCCGACGTTCCCGCCCTTCCCGCCGAGCTGCTGGCCATTCTGGAAAACCGGAAAGTCCGCGGTGTGCTGGATATTGGCGGTGATCCGGTGGGTGCCCGGGTGCTGGCCCGGTTCCAGCCTAAAATTGCAGGAGAGGATTACCAGTTAATTTATGTTCTGAATGCAAACCGCCCCGAGGTAAAAACCGCTGATGCCGCAATCCGCTATTTACGGGGCATCGAAGCAGTCACCGGTCTTACCTGCGGCGGGATTGTCAATAACACCCACCTCTGCGGAGAGACTACGGCAGAGGAGATCCGCAAGGGTGCAGCCCTGGCGGGGGCGGTCTCCTCCCAAACCGGCATTCCCGTTCTCTGCCATATGGCGGAAGCGCAATTTACCAATCAATTGTCTGACCTGCGGGAACCTGTGTTCCCCATTACCATCAGGATGAAAAAGCCATGGGAATGACCCGTGGACTTCCGGAGAAAGGAGAATCTATCTATTATGACAGCCAAGGTAACCTTTAACTCCGACCGGTGCAAGGGGTGCGAGTTGTGTACGATGGTTTGCCCCAAGCACATTGTGGCAATCGACACAAGGGTCATCAACCGCAAGGGCTATCACCCCGCCCATGTGACGGACATTGCCCAGTGCATCGCCTGCGCCAGCTGCGCAAAAATCTGTCCGGATTCCATTATCACTGTGGAAAAATTCTGAAGAAGGAGGTTGTGAACTGTGGAAAAAGAACTTTGGAAAGGCAATGAAGCCATCGCCGAGGCCGCCATTCGGGCCGGCTGTGACTGTTTCTTCGGGTACCCCATCACCCCGCAGAGCGAAGTCCCTGAGTACATGTCCGTACATCTGCCCCAGCACGGCGGCGTATTTGTCCAGTCTGAATCTGAGGTGGCGGCCATCAACATGGTCTACGGCGCTGCCGGTTCCGGTATGCGGGCCATGACCTCCTCGTCCTCCCCCGGCATCAGCCTGAAGCAGGAGGGCATCTCTTACATCGCCGGCGCAGAACTGCCCTGTGTCATCGTCAACTGTATGCGGGGCGGCCCAGGCCTTGGCACCATTCAGCCCGGACAGGGTGACTACTATCAGGCCACCCGCGGCGGCGGCAACGGCGATTACCGGACGCTGGTGCTGGCTCCCTCCAATGTTCAGGAAACCGTGGACTTTGTTCAGGAGGCCTTTGACATCGCCGACCAGTACCGCAACCCCGTTATGATTGTCTGTGACGGCCTCATCGGCCAGATGATGGAACCCATTGAATGGCATCCCATTCCCAAACGAAAACTCCCCCCCAAGGACTGGGCCGCCACCGGGCGCAAGAGCCGGGAGCACAACAACATTATCAACTCCCTGTACATGGCTCCTGAGGACTGCGACCGCCACAATCACCATCTGGCGGAAAAGTACGCGGCCATGGCGAAGAACGAAACCCGCTGGCAGGAGCATCAATGCCAAGACGCGGAGATTGTCATTACCGCCTACGGTACGCCTGCCCGGATTGCCCTGACCGCTTTGGAGGCGCTGCGGGCCGAGGGCGTGAAGGTCGGTCTCTTCCGCCCCGTCACCCTGTGGCCCTTCCCGGAAAGGGCCCTTCACAACCTGGCGGCTGCCAGCCACGTAAAAGCTTTTTTGGATGTGGAGATGAGTTCCAGCGGCCAGATGCTGGATGATGTCCGGCTTGCAGTGGAAGGGCAAAAGCCCATCCATTACCTAGGCCACGCCGGCGGCGTGATGCCTACCGTGGAGGAAATGGTTGATGCGGCCAAGGCGGCCTTGAAGGAGGTCAAGTGAGATGGCAATCGTATATGAAAAGTCCAAAGGTCTGACAGACGCGGAGCTGCATTACTGCCCCGGCTGCAACCACGGCATCATTCACAAGCTGGTGGCCGAGTCCCTGGTGGAGCTGGGCCTGCTGGACGATGCCATCGGCGTATGCCCTGTCGGCTGCTCCGTCTTTGCCTATAACTATTTCAACTGCGACATGCAGGAGGCCGCCCACGGCCGGGCGCCCGCTGTGGCCACCGGCATTAAGCGCACCCATCCCAGCCAGGCGGTCTTTACTTACCAGGGTGACGGAGATCTGGCCTCCATCGGTGCCGCGGAAATTGTTCACGCCGCTATGCGGGGAGAGAAATTTACCACGATTTTCGTCAACAACGCTATTTATGGAATGACCGGCGGCCAAATGGCCCCTACTACCCTCATTGGCCAAAAGGCCACCACCTGTCAGTCGGGCCGCACTGTGGAGCAGGCGGGCATGCCCATCCGTATAGCGGAGATGCTGTCCACACTGGATGGCTGTGTCTATGCCGAGCGGGTCTGCGTCACCGACATCGCCAACATCAACAAGGCGAAGCGGGCCATTAAGAAGGCCTTTGAAAAGCAGATGAACCGGGAGGGCTTCACCTTTATTGAGGTGCTGTCCACCTGTCCCACCAACTGGGGCATGACCCCGCTGAAGGCCATCGACTGGCTGAAGAACAATATGATTCCCTATTATCCTCTGGGCGTTATCAAGGAAACGGCACTGAAACAGGCGGAGGTGAAATAAGATGAAACGAGAAATCATCATTTCCGGTTTTGGCGGACAGGGGGGACTTGCCATCGGCAAAAATCTGGCGGAGGCAGGCATGGCCGAAGGATTAAATGTCACCTGGGCTCCCTCATACGGCCCCGAAATGCGGGGCGGCACCGCCAACTGCTCCGTGGTGCTCTCCGATAAGCCTGTGGGCTCCCCGGTGTTTGCACATCCCACGGAGCTCATCGCCCTGAACGAACCCTCTCTGGCGAAATTTGAGGCTGGCGTCCAGCCGGGCGGCGCGGTGTTTGTCAACAGCGATGTGGTCACCGACAAGGTCCAGCGTACGGATCTGCACGCCTACTATATTCCCTGTTCCCAAATTGCGGAGGAGGTGGGCAATCCCAAAGTGGGCAACATGGTGATGCTGGGTGCATATGTGGCCCAGACGGGGCTTCTGAAGCCCGAAACAATCGAAGCCATGATTCACCATATGTTCACTGGATCCAAGGCAAAGCTGGTGCCGTTGAACATTGAGGCTTTTCGCCGCGGCATGGCCTGTGTTCAATAACACCGCTTCGGACGCAGGCACGGGGGAGAACCGGCGGCAATTTTGCCGGTTCTCCCTTTTTTATGTGCATTTTACCGATTGACTTTACCGGTTTGCGGGCGTATAAATGAGATAATATCCATTATATGAAGATGCAATGAACGGGATATGCCGCGGATTTTTTCCTCTTGCAGAGAGCTGCCGTCAGGTGCAAGGCAGCAGGGGGCTTTCCGCCGGTCTCACCCGGGAGCTGTAGGCGGAACGGATTTTCCCAGTACGCCGCACCGGAAGCCCACCGATATCAGGGCAGATAAGCGGCCGATCCTACGGGACGGCAATGAGAGTGGTACCACGGAAGTTTGACTTTCGCCTCTCCTGCGGATACGCAGGTGAAGCGGAGGTCTTTTATTTTATTCTGAACGGCAAAACTTCAAGAATATAAAAGGAGAACACTGACATGCTGGATATCAAGATCACCAGAACCACAACCCCAAAGGCCAAGCCCGCGGACGAGACCAAGCTGGGCTTTGGCAAGCTGTTTACCGATCATATGTTCCTGATGGACTATACCCAGGGGCAGGGATGGCACGATCCCCGGATCGTCCCCTACCAGCCTTTTACCATGGATCCCGCCTGCGTAGTGCTGCACTATGCCCAGGAGATTTTTGAGGGCATGAAGGCATACCGTACCGCCGACAACAAAATCCAGCTGTTCCGTCCCGAGTGCAATGGCCAGCGGATGATGGATTCTGCCGAGCGTCTGTGCATTCCTCCCGTTCCCGTGGAGGACTATGTCCAGGCCGTCAAGGCCTTGGTGGAAGTGGATAAGGATTGGGTGCCCCACATTGACGGTGCCTCCCTGTATATCCGCCCCTTCGCCTTTGCCACGGATGTGGCGCTGGGCGTTCACGCCAGCCCCACCTATACCTTCTGCATCATTTGTTCCCCCTCCGGCGCTTACTATGCCGAGGGCATCAACCCCGTCCGGATCTATGTGGAGGATGAGTATATCCGCGCCGCCCCCGGCCTGACCGGCTTTACCAAGTGCGGCGGCAACTACGCCGCCTCCATCAAGGCCGGCGAAATGGCTGAGGAGCAGGGCTTCGCCCAGGTTCTGTGGCTGGATGGCGTGGAGAAGAAGTATGTAGAGGAAGTCGGCAGCATGAACATTATGTTCAAGATTGACGGCAAGATTTACACCGCTCCCTGCAACGGCACGGTGCTGCCGGGCGTCACCCGCCGCAGCTGCATCGAGCTCCTGCGCGACTGGGGCTATGAGGTTGTTGAGGATCACCTGGCCATCGCCGATTTGATGAAGGCCGGCCACGAGGGCAAGGTGGAGGAGATCTTCGGCACCGGCACCGCCGCTGTCGTGTCTCCCGTCAAGGAGTTGGACTGGAAGGGCGACAAGATCTTCATCGGTGAGGGCAAAATCGGTCCCGTCACCCAAAAGCTGTACGACACCATGACCGGCATGCAGTGGGGCAAGATTCCTGACACCAAGGGCTGGATTGTCCCCGTTTGCCAGGGCTGATTTCATCACCATTCCAAGCAAAAAAGAGTGTGCGGCATCGTCCGCACACTCTTTTTTTGATGCCAAAGCTCCACCGGCTTCATCTCCCGCTCAGGCAGCGGCAGTACCGGGGCGCGAGATCTCCCTCACTCAGGAGCCTCTGTTTCCTCCGCCGTCCGGGCCTGGGCAATCTCCTCCCGAATCCGGTGGCGGGTGTTGTCAAACAGCAGCTCCCGGTTGTGGCGGAAATAGGCGTCACAGCCGAAATTCTCCACAAACCAGCTGGTGTTGTATCCGGCGGTGATTTCCGTAACAAAAATCACCAGCTCCTGGCTGTCGCCGAAGGTCTGCTCCAGGAAGCGGAAGGCATTGGCAAACAGCGTGCCCGTCTCTTCTCCCAGCTTCTTCCGGCTTTCGATCTCCCGGCTGAACCACTCCCGGACAGCCGCCATTGCCGTGTCGCCGTCCGAAATTCCCTCCTGCTGCAGCGCCTGCCGGTATCGCTCCAGGGTCTGGATCTCCCGCTGGCAGAGGTTCCGGGTCTCCTTGTCCAGCTGTCCGGCCTCCTTGGCCCGCTTGACCTCGGTCTGCCGCCCGGCAATCAGCGACGCCAGCGTCTCCAGCGGGGACGCCCCCGCGGCCAGCTGCTCCTTCAAGTCCAGCAGATCGGTATGCAGGGCCGTGGTCAGCGCATCCTGGCCGCGGACACGGCCGCTCTCCTCCGCCAGCCGGCTGAGAATCAGTCCCATGACGGACAGCTTTTCGTCAAAGGGCGCGGCCCGCAGCTCGGACATGGTGACAGCCTTCCAGCTGCCCTGCAAAATCTCCTCCACATGATAGGTCTGCTGGTATTTGTAATACAGCTCCAGATAGTTGGCGAAGTCCTTGGCGATACGGGGCAGCTGGATGTACTGGCCCACCACCTCCCGATCCACCCGGAGGCCCAGCGTTTCATAGGCGCCAATCAGCTCCGACAAATCCTCCCAGCCCCGGGCCGTGGCAAACTGCAGGCCGTCCACCGTGGTCTCCACGCGGTAAAAATGCTCCTTCTTGATGTCCAGATAGGAGATGACGGCGCCGTGAATGCCCCGGCGGTAGGCGTACTCCTTCCATACAGCGAAGTCCTCCGTCACGTCGATGCGCTTTACCCGGTCCAGGGTGACCACATCGAAGTCCCGGACAGACTTGTTATACTCCGGCGGGTTGCCCGCCGCCACAATCGTCCAGCCCTCCGGCAGGGATTGGTTGCCGAAGGTTTTGCACTGTAAGAACTGCAGCATCATGGGCGCCAGCGTCTCGGACACGCAGTTGATTTCGTCCAGGAACAGGATACCCTCTTTTAAGCCCGTCTTCTCCATCAGATCGTACACGGAGGCCAGGATTTCGCTCATAGTGTACTCGGTGACGGAAAATTCCCGTCCGCCATAGGTGCGCTTTTCAATAAAGGGCAGGCCAATGGCACTCTGCCGGGTATGGTGGGTAATGGTGTACGCCACCAGGCCCACCCCTGTTTCGGCGGCAATCTGCTCCATAATCTGCGTTTTTCCAATGCCCGGAGGGCCCATCAGCAGAATGGGCCGCTGCCGGATGGTTGGAATCAGATAATTTCCCAGCTCGTCCCGGGTGAGATAGGCCTTCAGCGTATTGGAAATTTCTTGCTTTGCCTGTTTGATGTTCATATTGGTTCCTCCGCAGCGCCGCCGGCCGCTCCGGCCCGCGGCGGTTTTTTCTCTTGTTACAGCTGGGGCAGCTCGCTCAAGTCAATCAAATCCGGCGCTTCCTCCGCTGCCTGGCGCACAGTCTCTTCCAGCTCCGGCACATCCAGCACCAGCCGGATAGCCCAGGGCGGTACCTGGACGTCCAGACCAGGCTCCTGCAGCAGGACGAACGCCGTGTCATAGGGCGGGCGTTTTTGTGGATAGACGCCCATGCCGTCGGTGAAATACAAAAGTCCCCGCAGATTGGTAAAGACCCCTGCGGCCTGGAGTGCCGCCACATGGGCAAACACCGGCCGGAAGTCCGTGGCGCTGCCGCCCACCAGTTCGAAGTGATCCATATAGTCCTTCAGATCCTCCAGGCGATGAATGGCCGTATCGGATCGCACCTGATCGTCGCACTGGAGAATGCGGATGTTCACCTTCCTGGTAAAGGTCTGGATGCTGCGGAGGATGGCGTAGGTACAGGCCAAAAACTGCCGCACCAGCTCGCCGGAGGTGGACATGGAGGTATCCACTGCAATCACGAAGTCCTCAATCCGCTTCTCCTCCTTCGTCTCCGGAGGCTCCACCAGGGGCATATTGCCGTAAAGCCGCAGGCCGTAGGAGTAGAAGCCATAGTCAAAGCCGTCGCCGTCCACCTCCATAACCTCCCGGGGAACGGCAAACCGCCGGAGAAAGGCCCGGTAGTCCACGCCTTCCCGATTGGCCACCTGCAGCTGCTGCCGGACCGCCTCTGCGCCGGTGGCCACGCCTGCCAGCACGGTTTCCAGCCCCGTCTGGGTCTGCTCGGCGCTGCCCTGCCACCGCTCATCCTGCCGCTGGCTCTGCTCCTGCTGGTCCTGGTTTTGCGGCACCCAGGGCCCGTGGTCATCCACCAGGAAGGCCCGCTGCAGCCGTGCCAGCTCATATGCCGGCAGGTCCTGGCGAAGCAACCGACGGTAGATTCCTTCGGCGGTCAGCACTTTCATCTCCTGCCGGTTCTCCCCGTAGACCTTCTGCTTCAGAGGGGTATGTCCGGCGTTCAGGCAGGGGTAGGGCAGCTCGTCCAGGATGCTCTCCACCGCGATGTCGCAGGCCAGATCCCACAGTTCCTCCCGCCGTCCCCGCTTTTTGGCCAGATGCCGCAGCATGCAGTGGAGAATCACATGGAGGTAGGCCCGGTTCACATACCGGTCAGATCGCAGATAGCGCTCCGACAGGTAGCTGCCGTCATAATACAGTACCTCTCCGTTGGTGGCCAGCGTATCCGTCACACCGCCGCCGGGCTGGAAGGCCAGGCCGCACAGCGCCACATCCAGATAGGGCAGGTTCAGATACAGCTGGTTCCGGGCTGTCGCCAAAATTTCCGCACCAATCTCCGTCAGATTTTTTTGCTCCGCCATCTTCCGTCCCCTCCTTTCCACACGTCTGCCGAATGGTTTCCCCTCCCCTGCGCGGTGGAACTGAATTCCGCCTTGCGCCAAGGGTTTGGATCCGTCAATCCCCTTGTGCGCCGCTTCCGCGGCGGCGCAGGGATCGCCCGCGCTTTACAGGTCAAACCGTTTTTCCGCCCCGGTCGGATACCGCCGGTGCTGCTCTTCCAGAAGGAGGGCCAGGGCCTCCGATGCACCGGCGGTGCGGGCCAGCTCGCAGGCAGCCGCCAGCGTTGGCCGATCCGGCTCTGTCCGCTGCAGCAAAAATTGCAGGCCCGCCGTATCCCGTTCCCGCAGCAGCCACTCCGCGGCCTCCGCCGTATGACTGCGCAGGTAGGAAAGATAGTCCGCTTCCGCTCCAGCCTCCAGATCCCGGGGCATCCGGAGGCGGTAAAAAGCCAGGCGCAGCGCGCAGTCCGGGTCGTGTTCCATGCCCAGCATGGGCCGCCACAATTCGTCGTAGGTCTTCAGGTTGAGTTTTTTCTGGTAAAAGCAGTGATGATAGGCATAGCCCGCCCCGCTGATGTTGTAATCAAAATGGTGTGCCGGGCAGTTCTCCTCATAAATCTCCTGGTATTCCGGAAAAATCAGCCGGACAGTCTCTCCATCAGGCTCCGTCAGCGTCACATCCAGTTCGGCCGGCAGTTCTCCGGCAAAATAGGCCAGCAGCTCCCCCTCCTGACCGGTGCAGGCCAGATCAAAGGTATCCAGGACCCGGCAGTTCATCAGGGCACCGCCGCCCCAATAGCGGACCGTGTCCCGCAGGTGCAGCCGCTTCAGCTGCCTGCAGTTGAAAAATGCGTAATCCCCCACCCGTTCCAGGCTGTCCGGCAGCCACAGCTCCTGCAGCTTCAGAGTGTCCCACTCCTCGCCGCCGGTGACGGGGCCGCAGGTCACTAAAATCTCCGTACCGTCCAGGGCCTCAAAGGCACCGGGGGCCAGGGCGTGATCCCCCAGCGCCCTCACCGGCAGATCCCAAATCGTCTCCGGCAGGGCCGCCCGGCAGTCGCAGGTGGAGGCCTTCAGAATCGTCACCCCGTCCCTGTCCCGGCGGCAAATCAGTTTCCAGTTGTTGGCGCCCCTGAGTATTTCCACGCGTCGCTGCCTCCCTGCTCTTTCTGAGCTTGCAGTATATCACAGTTTTCGCCGCTTTCCTAGGTGCAAGGTCCATAAAATATCGCTGCAAAAATATTTTTCATTTCCTCTTGACATTCCGTTCATACTGTATATACTGTACATGTACAGTACGAACGGAGGATTTCCATGGAACTGATCATCCGAAACACCACCAATCAACCCATCTACGACCAGATTTATACTCAGATCAAAGCCCTGATTCTCTCCGGAGCGCTGCAGCCGGGGACAGCGCTGCCCTCCATCCGGGCGCTGGCCAAGGATCTGCGCATTTCCGTCATCACCACCAAGCGGGCCTATGACGAGCTGGAGGCCGACGGCTTTTTGTACACCGTGGCGGGCAAAGGCTGCTTTGTGTCGGAAAAAAATTTAGACCTGGTCCGGGAACAGCAGCTGAAGGAGCTGGAAGCGCATCTCTCTGCCGCTGTGGAGTTGTCCGCCGCCTGCGGCGTGTCGTCCGCGGAGCTGCATGAAATGCTGCGCATCCTGTCAGAGGAGGAGTCAACCATATGAATGCCATTGAATTGTCCCATATCAACAAAAGCTTCGGCGGATTTGCCATCCGGGATCTGTGCCTGGCGGTCCCCAGCGGCACCATCTGCGGTCTGGCCGGAGAAAACGGTGCTGGAAAATCCACCACCATCCGCCTGCTGATGGGCGCGCTGCAGCCGGACAGCGGCCGCGCCGCTGTTCTTGGGGTGGATACGTCCTCTCCCGAGTTTCTCAGTGTCAAGGAGGATGTGGGCGTCGTGCTGGACGAGGCCTACTACCCGGAGGTTCTGAATGCCGCCCAGGTGGGGAAGGTAATGGCAAAGACCTATCGCCGGTGGGACGCCGATCAGTACCGCGCCTATCTCCAGCGGTTCGACCTTCCCCTGAAAAAAGCCTTCAAGGATTTTTCCCGGGGTATGAAAATGAAGCTGGCCATCGCCGTGGCTATGAGCCACAGTCCGAAGCTGCTGGTGCTGGACGAGGCCACCGCCGGGCTGGACCCCATTGTCCGGGACGAGGTTCTGGAGCTGTTCAATGAGTTTACCCGTCAGGAGGAGCACTCCATTCTGATTTCTTCCCATATTCTCTCCGATTTGGAGAAGCTGTGCGACTATATTGCCTTTCTCCATCAGGGGCAGCTGTTGTTCTGTGACGAAAAAGACCGGCTGCTGGAGACCTACGGCCTTTTCACGGGAACCTCTGGGCAGGCGGACAGCCTGGTGCCGGAGGCCGTTATCGGCCGGGAGAGCAGCGGCTATGGCGGCGTCCGGGCACTGGTAAAGCGGTCCGAAGTACCTGCCACGCTGGTTCTGGATCGGCCTACGGTGGAAGATGTCATTCTCTTTTTGGTCAAGGGAGGAAAAAGGCAATGAAAGCGCTGCTGATGAAAGATTTTTACGTACTGTGGAAGCAGATGCGGATTTTTCTTCTGATCATCCTGATTTTTTCCGCCATTCCCAGTTCCTTCAACAATCTCTTCGCCGTGGTCTACGCCGCCATGCTGCCCTATACCGCTGGCGCCTATGACGAGCGCAGCAAATGGGATCAGCTGGCCGCGATGATGCCCTATGCAGACCGGGACGTCGTTCTGAGCAAATATGTACTGGGCTGGCTGGCAACGGCGGCAGCCGCAGTGATCTCTCTGCTTCTTCAAGGTGTGATTTCCCTCTTCTGGCAGCCCACCTCCGGCGGCTATTCTCCTGTACTGATCCTTCTGGCCGGCTGCGCGGCACTTGGCATTGTCGCCATCATGCTGCCGCCGCTGTTCCGTTTTGGCGTGGAAAAGGGCCGGGTGGTGATGTTTCTCTTCATCTTCCTGGTCTGCGGCAGTGCCGGAGCACTGAGTTCGATTGCCATCATCTCCACCAGTTACGGCGGCACACAGCTTCCCGCTTGGCTGATTCCGGCGATGGCCGCTGCCGCCCTGGTGCTGAATGCGGTGTCCATTCCTTTGTCCCTGCGGTTTTACCGGCGGCACAGCCGCTGAGAGAGGAGGCGCCGCATGGAAGAATCCCCTTCTCCCGTTCTCTTTCAGCCGGATATCAGCCAGGATGACCTGGCGGCTCTTCTGGCCCTGCTGGGAAATGCTCTGCTGTCATAAAGAACCAGCGCGATCCGCATACCGGACCGCGCTGGTTTTTTGTCAGGCTTTCAGCAGCCGTCAATTATCCTTGCTCCGGCGGATCTCTCCCAGCTTCCGCAGAGATTCCAGTGCCTCGGCAAACTCCCCTGCCTTAGCAGAGGGATTTCCCCGCAGAATCCGCAGGGAGCGCTGATACGTTTGAATGGTTTTGGTACGGACGGCTTCCTCCCGCCGGCGGAGTCCCTCGATGGCCTCTTCCAAGTCCGCCCTGCGCTTGGCCAGCATTTCCTCCGTCAAATCCCTGGCATCCTCCAGATGATCCCGACAGCTCTCCAGCACTTCCGCAATGTTGCGGAGCGCCTCCAGCTTGGCCTCTGTGCGGCGGCGCAGCGTCTCCTCCATCAACTCCTGGCGCTTCAGCGCCCGCGCGGCGCGGGCCTGGCGCTGCTGCCGCTCCGCTTCTATCCGGTCCTGGAGCAGTAGCCGCTCCACCTCTGTCCGGTCCCGGAATTTTCTCAGCTCTTCCCCGGCAAAGGCAGAATAGACCTCCGCCCGCTTGGCCAGACGCCGCAAATCCTCGTTCTCCTCTGTCATCCTAGTGAGAACCTCCCGCAGATCCATAGCCGCCTGGACGGATCGGACCGCATCCACAGTAAAGGCGATTGTCAGCAGCAATGCCAGCGGATCCACACACCAGGCCGGTACATCCTTCAGCAGCCGGGCAACGGGCGGGTGGATAAACCGCACCATCAGGATGGAAAAGAATCCCCAGGCGATGGAGCTGGTAAGGCAGATGTAGCCATTCAAGTTGAAGGGCTGCTTTGTATAATCCCAGTACCGGACCTTAAACAGCCGCTCCATCACCGCCCCGGTGACATACTCCAGCGCAGTGGCGGCCAGCATGCCCAGTAAAAATACCAGCCGCAGATCATCCTCCACCGGAATGGTAGCCAGCAGGATGATGATGGCACCGGAGCCATAGATGGGGAGCAGCGGTCCATGCAGGAAACCGCGGTTTACCCAATGGCGCTGTTTCAAAGAGACATAGCAGCTCTCCCACACCCAGCCCAAAAAGCAGTAAAAGAAAAATAGCAGCACCCACTGGCCCGTTGAATAGACATGCATCCCCTCGCAACGCTCCTTCTGTTACATGATAACTCCCGTTCTAATTTTACCACGGAAGCCGCGGCGCCACAATCACCAAAGATCGCGCGGTGTCTAAATTCAAACCTCCGCCATCTCGCGGCCCGGCGCACTGGCCCGAATTTCCAGCACCCGGCGTTGATCCGCCCGGGTGACCGTCACATCCAGCCCATCAGCCTGGAAGCGATCCCCATCCTTGGGGACCCGGCCCAGCTGCTCAATCACCCAGCCGGAAACGGTGCTGGCATCGCAGTCTCCGCCGCGGACGGAAAAGAGGTCGTAGAGATCCGTCAAATCCGCGCTGCAGTCAATGAGATAGCTGCCGTCCCCCTGTTTTCGGAACTGCTCCACCACTTCGTCGTGTTCGTCCCAGATCTCGCCCACCAGCTCCTCCATGATGTCCTCCATAGTGACGATGCCCTCTGTGCCGCCGTATTCATCCACCACCACAGCCATGTGGACCTTTTCCTTCTGCAGTACCCGCAGCAGTTGGTCGATGCGGGCGTTGGGCGTGGTGTAGTGCACCGGGCCAACGGCATTTTTCAGCGTATTCTGTCCCCGGTAGCGGGCGGCGTAAAAGTCCTTCTCATGGAGCACGCCCACAATTTCGTCAATGCTCCTGCGGTATACCGGTAGGCGGGAGTATCCACTCTCCGCGAAAGCGGTGGCCACAGCCTCCATGGCTGCATCCTCCGGAATGGCCACCAAATCCACCCGGGGCGTCAGAATATCCCCTGCCTCCAAATCGCTGAATTCGATGGCCGACCGAATCAGCTCGCTCTCATGTGCATCCAGGCCACCCTCGCTCTCCGCCTCGGAAACCATGGTAATCAGCTCCTCCTCGGTAATACCGGGATCATCTGCCGTATGGAACACATGGCTGAGCAGCCGCTTCCACTGTGCAAAAAGGAAATTTACCGGCCGCAGCACAGCCAAAAATATCCGCAGGACAGGGGCCGACCACATGGCAAAGCGCTCCGGAGACTCCTTGGCAATGCTTTTGGGTGAAATTTCCCCAAAAATCAGCACCGCCACCGTCAGCACGATGGTGGAGACGGTGGGGCCATATCCCTCTCCCACCAGTTTGGTAAACAGCACCGTGCCCACGGTGGTGGCGGTGATGTTCACAATATTGTTGCCAATGAGGATGGTAGAGAGCAGGCGGTCGTAATCCTCCGCCAGCTCCAGCGTCAAGGCCGCCCGGCGGTCTCCGGCTTCGGCCTTGCTCTTCAATCGGATTCTGTTCAGACTGGAGAAGGCTGTTTCCGTAGCGGAAAAATAGGCCGACAGGCAGATGAGCATCACGATTGCAGCGGTCATCGTCAGACTGGAAGGGTCCATGAGGAACTTCATCACTCCTTAAAAAAACTCCAAAATTTTGGCCGCAGGCGCAAAAAAGGGCAGTCTTACCCCCTTTTGAGGCAGACTGTCCTGATACAAACAGGCATATGTGGGTGGGTAACGGAGGTTGATCCACGGTTGTTCCACAGTTCCTTTCTTGGCACGGCGGCCGACTAATTGAGTGGTATCATACCACAGGAACGGCCAAAAAGCAAGCCGTGCCGGTAAAGAATCCGTAAAGCGATCTCTTTTTTTAAGAAGAGGCCGGCGCAAATGCGCCGGCCTCCGTTCGACTGCCATCAAAGCAGGTTATAAAGAATCTTCGCCATTTGGCCCCGGGTGATATTTGCATGGGGTTGGAAGCTGCCGTCCGTGTAGCCGCCGATGATTCCCTGTGCCGCCATGGTCTGGATATAATAGGTGGCATAGGCGGGAATGGAGGCGGTGTCCGTAAAGGTCAGCGCCGTGGTGGCGTATCCCTTTTCCTGGGTGCGGCCAATCATGGTGGCCGCCTGGGCCCGGGTCAGGCTGGATCCGGGATTGAAGTACAGCTTTCCGTTCTTGCCGGCGGAGCCGTTGATAATCCCCTCCGTATACAGCGCCCGGACCGCCGGCACCGCATACGCCGGAATAGCGCTGTTGTCCGCAAAGGGCAGCGCCACGTCTGCGTACTTGCTCTCCTCCAGGCCCAGATACCGGTACAGCATCACGGAGAACTGGGCACGGGTAATATTCTGCCCTGGCCGGAAGGTCCCGTCGTCATAGCCAGTGGTGATATTGGAGGTATACAGGAAATCCACGTAAGTGGCTCCCCAGTAATCGCCGATGTCGGTAAACTTGTGATCCACTCCATAAGGCTCCACATCTACAGAAGCGCGGCCAATGTTGCCGGATCCGTCTTTGGCCGTGATGGTCACCCGCATGGCCTCATGGGTCTCGCCGGGACCAGGCAGGGCATAGGTCACCTTGCCGGTGGAGGCATCATAGGAGGCACTGCCGGTCACATCCTTGCCATTATAGAAAACGGAGACAGTGGAAGCAGGCAGCACACCGTCCACCGCGTCAGAAACTGTTGCAGTGACGCTCCAGGCGGCGTTGTCCAGCGCTGCCGTAATAACGGGCACCTCGTTGTCCACCGTGCCGGCAAAGGATGCTACGATCTGGTCGATATAAATGGTACCGGAGGTGGGTGTGGTAGGCGCGGCGGTAATCTGACCGCCCAGCCCGTCGTCTATATATGCGCGATCACCGGCGGAGATCTCAAGTCCCTGGATGGCAAAGCTGCCGCCCTGAGTGGACACGCTCACCTGCTTCCAGCCGGTGAAATCCAGCGTGGCGACATCGGTGGTAAGCGTACCAGTGGTACCGTCGCTGTACAGCAGGCGCAGAATATTGCCGGATCCGTCGCCGTAAACCCAGAGGTTCAAGCTGGTATAGACCTGGCCGCTGATGTCGGTCTGAGCCGCCGCATGCCACTGGGCCTTGTAGTCCAGCGAATCAGACAACGTGTAATCCACCTTGCCGGATCCCCGGCCCATCTTCACCAAATCAGCCGTGTGGTTCAGGCTGAAGTCCATGCCAGTGCCGCTGCCGCGGAAGATGGTGCTGGTGCCCTCGAAATCCTCTACTGTCTTCAGCGCCAGGGTAGACACCGTGACAGGAATGGTCACGCTCTTGCTGCCGGCGGAGACCGTGATGGATCCGCTGCCAGGCGCTCCGGCGGTAAAGATGCCGCTTTGGTCAATGGTACCCACATCGCCGGAGACGGTCCAGGTGAAGGCCTCCGGATCTGCTTTCAAACTCAGGTGGCGGTATACGGCAGATGCAACCAGCGCCGCGGAGGCGCCCGGCGCTACATTCAGGCTGGTGAGTACGGTGCCGCTGCTGCTGCGGACTGTAATCGCATCCGGATCTGTGACAGCGCACACCGTGGTCGTCCCGCGTTTGCCGCCGCCCTCGGCCGTGACGGTGATCTCACCGCCGGAGGCAGGCGTGGTCAGCACATTGCCGTTCAGCTCCCCGTCATCCGCCTCCAAATCATAACTGCGATCCATGGGAATAAAGTTGGTGTCCACAGCAGAGGCCGTGATATTCACCTTACTGCCTGCCAGGACATACTGATTGTCCGCCTGTACGTAGAAATGGCTGAGACGGTCCGTGGGCTCACTGTCGGCCACCAGAAAAATCTGGTTTGAAACTGCCCGCTCACTGCCCTCGGATGGGGTATTGATGGTCTTGGCCGACACATCGTCAGGCTCTGTAACCGCCATGGTAGTGGATCCGCCGCCGTCCAGGCACAGGGCGGTCTCGCAGCCAAGCTCTATCATTCTCTGGGCCACCTGGGTCAGGGACGCGCCGATGGAGTGGCCGGATTTCCGGCCGTCGATGGTATAAAACACCAGAGTCCCGTCTGCCTTCTGCCCCACGGCGGTGCGGGGATTCACACCGGCCTGCAGGCCCGAGGCCACGCTGCCGTATTCCACCAGAGAATACAAAGCGCCCACGGCGTATTCCACATCATTCCACTCGTCGCTGGCCGCGGCCGTGGACAAGGTGATGGTGGCACCCACCGGAATATTCCGCAGCGCATCCAAATGGTAGCTGTTGGACTGCAGGTTTGCAGACAGCACCACCTGATCCGGCCCGATGGTGGTGGCAGCCGCGGCCTCCACAATCCGATCCACCGTCGCAGTCAATGTGTCTCCGATGGAGAGGCTGCCGTCTTCGATGGTGCAGATCACATCCACACCCGCCTCTGTGTTGCCGGTGGTATGCTTGGCATTGAAGTCATACGTATAGAGATAGATACCGCCGGTGGAAACCCGCGCTTTATTGACGCCGGTAAGCTGCCGGGCCACCGCTGTGGTTCCGCCGTAGCCGTCGGTCACGGTATAGCCCAAGTCAGCGGTCACCTTTACCGCCGGCTTTCCCAGAACGGCGGTGCCGTCAGCCCGGAAGCCGATGGCATAATAGCCGCCGTCACTGCTGCGCAGCTGGCCCCCGGAAATGACAAGCCCGATGGGCAGGCCGGTCCCCACGTTGTAAAAGTCGCCGTTGATCCCGGCCACCACCCGGTAACCCTGACTCTCCAGGGTCTTGGCCATGGAAGAAATCGTGCTGCGGTCCGTCAGCGCATTGCCATAGGTGACAATGGGCGTCACATCCTCATTGGGGGCATATGTAATGAGATTCTCCGTTCGGAGATCGGAATAGGTACTGCTCCAAAATACGTTGGTGGAAAGCTCCGTCTCCTGGTTTAACAGGGTATCTCTGGCAGTCAGATCCTCCCCCAGGGCGTCTGACGCCGCCGCTGTCAGGCTGACGCCGCACAGCAGGGACATGGATAGGAGCAAAGAAATCGTTTTTTGAAAGATTGTTTTCATGTACTGCCTCCAAATGCGCAAACAAACGGTCTACATAACGCCTTTTACAATAGCACACCCCATACCTAAAGTAAATGTCAAAATGGAAACAAATGTCTCCAAAAAGACAGAAATTTTCCAGGGTTGCTTTTTTATTAGACGCTATTCGGCCGATGTAGGTTCCACAGCTCGGGAAACTTTCAGAAAGTAAAAAAGCCGGGCGCAGATTCGCCCGGCTTCCCCTAGACGCTCTCAATCCAGCTCCACCCGGAAATCGCCCCGTGCGGCGGCCTCTGCCCGGCGCCGTTTGTCCTCCGCCAGCGCGTCCAGCATCCCGCCGATGATCTGGTTGGACACCAAAAAACCCTTTGGCGTCAGATTCCAGCGCCCCTCCTCCTGCACGGCGTATCCGGCAGCTTCACACGCAGTTAAAAAGGGCAGAAAGCAACTGAACCGCCGCCGGAAACGGTGTTCAAACACCGCCGGTTCCAGTCCCTGTACCGTCCGAAGCCCCAGCATCACCCACTCCGTATCCCGGTCCAACGGAGGAATGCGCTCGTTTTCCGACAGCATGGGTGTGTGTTCCGTCACACCCCGGAGATATCCCTCCAGATCTCTGGCGTAGGCATACCGCACACCGCCGAAGTCCGAGTGGGCACCGGGGCCGAATCCCGCATACTCCTGCAGCGTCCAATACTTGAGATTGTGCCGGGAGGCAAAGCCCGGCTTTGCAAAATTGGAAATCTCATACTGCTCGTACCCATGCCGGCGCAAAAATTCCACTGCGTACAGATACATCTCTGCCTGCTCTTCATCCCCCGGAAGGCCGGCAGTTTCCCGGACCGCAAAGAGCGGGGTTCCCTCCTCCACCTTCAGTCCATAGCAGCTCAGGTGCTCCGGCTCCAGCGCCACGGCGGCGGCCAGGTTCTCTCTCCACCGCTCCATGGTCTGGCGGGGCAGGCCGTAAATCAAGTCCAGAGAGAGGTTCTTCAGCTTAGCCTTTCGAACTGCCTCCACAGCGGCATGCACCTGTTCCATGGTGTGGATCCGTCCAATGGCATGCAGTTCCTTATCATCAGCAGACTGCATCCCCAGGGAAATCCGGTTGAAGCCACAGCGGCGCAGCGCCCGAAGCGCCCGCCAGTCTCCGGAGGAATCCGGATTGGCCTCCAGGGTAATCTCCGCCTCCCGCTCTACACGGTACTTTTTTTGAATAACCTTCAGAATTTTCTCCAGCCGCTTCACCCCCAGATAGCTGGGTGTGCCACCGCCGAAATAAACTGTATCCACACGGTATCCGGCCGCGAAGGGTGCCGTCTCCGCCAAATGGGAACAGAGGGCGGCAGTGTATGCATCCATGCGGCTCTCCGTGTGGGGCAGAGAGTAAAAATCACAGTAGACGCATTTTTGTTTGCAGAAGGGAATGTGGACATACAGTCCCAGCCTTTTTTCAGCAGGTTTCATAAAGGGCCCTCCAAGCGCCGGAAAATTCTCTCCCAGTTTACCTGCTTTCCTGCCGGATTGCAAGGGTATGCATAAGGTTTTCCGGTTTTGGAGAAACTAGGGAAAACACAGGAAAAGAGGAATCTCCATGGATATGTCTCCCCAGGAATATCAGCAGTATGTGCAGCAGCACGCAAAAAAGTCCCCCATCGTGAAGAATATGATTCTGGCCTTTGTCATCGGCGGACTTATCTGCGTCCTCGGCCAGCTCATTCAAAACGGCTGGGCCGCCGCGGGTCTCGGCAAGGAGGACGCCGGCACCGCCACCTCCTGCTCGCTGGTGTTTCTCTCCGCCCTGCTGACGGGGCTGAACCTGTACAACAAGCTGGCCCGGTTCGGCGGAGCCGGCACATTGGTTCCCATCACCGGGTTTGCCAACGCCGTGGTGTCACCGGCCATTGACTTCAAAAGCGAGGGCTTCATCACCGGCATGGCCGCCAAAATGTTCCTGGTGGCAGGGCCGGTCATTGTCTTCGGAACACTGGTCTCTGTGATCTACGGGGTGATTCTCAAGCTCTTCGGACTGGTGTAAACACCCTTCCTGCATGCAAAAAAGGAGGCGCGCCCTTCCTAAAGGGCGCGCCTCCTTTTCTGTCTTTGCATTTTACCGTCCATCGCCCTCAGCCGGCTCCTGTTCCAGCAGCGTCCGGTAGGACGCGTCCATCCCCAGGGCCCCCAGCGGCGCGGTGATTAAAATCGCCAGCACCGCCACGGACAGCACCAGATTGCCGCAGGGAAGACCCATGGCCAGCGGCACAGATCCGATGGCCGCCTGAACCGTTGCCTTTGGGAGATAGGAGATTACGCAGAACAGCCGCTCCCGGCGGCTGAGGCAGGTACCCGCCGCACAGAGGCATACGCCCAGGGACCGTACAGCCAGCGCCAGAAAAATCAGCAAAACCGCTTTGGGTCCGGCCTCCAGCGTATAGCGGATGTCCACCGCCGCGCCCACCAGCACAAACAGCGTGACCTCCGCCGCCAGCCACAGCTTGCCAAATTTTTCCGACAGTCTTCGGGAGACCGGCGGGGCGCTTTTCAGCTGCAGTGCGCAGGCCATGCTCATTACCGCCAGCAGCCCGGAGACCGGAACGCTTTCCGTCAGCCATGCCTCCAGGGCAATCAGCAAAAAGGCAGTACCCAGCACGATGATGACCTTCATGCTGTTGCGAATGGGATTGGCCCGGGCATAGCTGGTTTCAAAAAACCAGGCCAGTACAACCCCCGCCG
Source organism: Oscillibacter sp. PC13 (assembly GCF_900115635.1). Classification (GTDB taxonomy): domain Bacteria; phylum Bacillota; class Clostridia; order Oscillospirales; family Oscillospiraceae; genus Oscillibacter. The sequence continues at coordinate 50,485 of NZ_FOXE01000018.1, forward strand.
CAGCGCCCACAGCCACACCCAGCACAATGGACACCGGAATGGCGGCAAAATCCGCCAGACTGGCAGAGCCGCCCTGGGCCATACCGGTGAAAGTGGAAAACAGGACGATGACAAATACATCATCCATGGATGCACCCGCCAGCACCATCTGGGGAATCCGCTTGCGGGTGCCCCAGCGGTTTTCCATCAGGTGCACCATCCGGGGCACCACCACCGCCGGGGATACCGCCCCCAGTACGGCGCCCATCACTGCCGCCTCCACCCGGGTAATGCCCAGCAGGTCGGGGGCGAACAGCACATAGGCCAGAATCTCCGCACTGGCTGGAATGCAGGACAGCATCAGAGCCGGACGGCCCACGGCCTTCAAATCCCGAATATTCAGCGACAGGCCAGCCTTGATGAGAATAATGACCAGGGCCATCTTCCGTAAATCCGCGGAGACCAGCAGAATGGAGCTGTCCAGCAAATTCAGGACATAGGGTCCCAGCAGGATGCCCGTGATCAGCATTCCGATAATTCGGGGCAGATGAATTTTTTGACAGATTGCCGCCGCAGCGAGCCCCACAAGAAAAATCAGAGCCAGTGATGTCAGCATAAAAAACCTCCTTGGACCACAAAAAAGCTGATGGTTTCTGCGACCTGAACATCACAGAAGTCATCAGCTTGAAAAAGCGGTTTCGGTTGCCCGTGGGAGAACTTCATTCCCGGAGGAAGTTATATCACGTCCGGCGTCCAAACGCAAGGAGATTTTCAAGACGGCTGCTCCGCTGGCGTCCATTCCGCCCCCGTTTCGTCAAAGTGCAGATCCCGGGCCAGCAAGGCGGCCCGGCTGCCGCTGCCGTCGCTGATCAGCGCCGTTACCTGGTAATGCTCCGCCTGACTCAAATACACCGTATCCGTACAGACACCGCCGCTGTACGGTGCGTCAAAGGTCTGGGCCTGCCCGTCCAGGCCAGTGAACGTAATCTGATAGGTATAGTCCTCGCCGGCGACGCTCGGCGTAAACAGATAGGTAAGTTGACCGGCTCCCGCGCCGCAAAAGCGCTCTCCGGTGGCGGCAAAGGTCTCCGGCAGCGTAGTTTGTTCCGCTGCGGCTTCTTCGGCCGGAACATCATTCCGGTGCACCCAGACCCAGAATCCTCCTGCCAGCAGGCAAACAGTCAGAAGAATGCAGACGCCACGCCAAGGCCAGCTCCGTGCACGCACGCTTCCGGCAGGCGCCGTCTGCTGCTCCAAAGGGGCCGCCTCCCGGCCGCACAGCGTGTCCAGTGAAACCTTCAGTGCGTCCGCCAAGGCCAGAAGACGAGGCAAATCCGGCAGCGCATCCCCAGTCTCCCACTTGCTGACCGCCTGGCGCGATACCCGTATCTTTGCCGCCAGCTCCTCTTGGCTGAGTCCCCGGAATTTCCGCTCCCGCACCAGTACTTCCTTTAGTTCCATCCGCTCACCTCTTTCTGCCCTTATCATAGCAGAAGGAACGGTTGCGTACAACCAGCAAAGGCTGGCATTCCCGCAACTGACGGTTGCGGGGAAAAAGCAGCGGGTGCGAATTCTTCGCACCCGCTGTTCTGCGCCGTTTTACAGCTCCGCCTTCCACAGGCCATGGAGATTGCAGTAGGCATACACCGACTTGGCTTTCCCGCCTTCCGGCAGGGCAAACACCGCCTCTGGAGTCTCTTCAGGGTGCAGCCAATGAATCTGCGCGCCCTGCTCCATCTCCAGCGCCACCCACTGAATCAGGTGCTCCGCCGTCATGGGATGGGTAACAGATCCCACATTTACCTTTACCAAGCTGCCCTCCACCGTGACAACAGGCACATGCTTTTCCACCGCCGCGTCGGTGACGCCAGCCTCCAGCAGCTGCATATCCTCACCGCAGCATTTCACGGGAACCCCGGAGGACGTCAGCTTGGTCACCACATTGCCGCAATGTCTGCAAATATAAAACTTCATCATACCGTTCACCTGTATCCTTTCTGTGTCCGGCCAAAAGGCCGATGGTTGTTTCCTTCTGAGGTATATATTAGCATACCCAAATGTAATTATAGATTGCATTTGCAACAAATGGAAAATTTTTGGAGAAATTTACAGCTTGTTAACAAGGGCCGTCATAATTGGTGCCGCCGTTCTCCATGATCTTTCCCTGTTTTCCAGGATCGCATCGGAATTTTCAGGGGACATGGTGCATCGTGTATTTTTTGAGAAATTCCACAGTTGACATAACAGTGTGGAAAATCCTGTGGAGAATGTGTAAAACCCTGAAATACAGGTGTTTTACCCGGGTGACACCCCCGTTATGCAAAATTTTGCGCAACAACATTTTTGTGAAGTTTGCGTAAAGTGCGGGAACTTGCAGGAAATGTGCCGGCTTTTGGCGGGACACTTGAAAGAGGGCGTGCTGGTGTGATACAATACCTTTATTGATTTTACGGCAGTTTCTGCCTTTTGGAGGAGTTCATGGCAATCAAAAAGAACGATTACGGCAACGAGAGCATCTCGTCCCTGAAGGGCGCAGACCGGGTCCGGAAGCGGCCCGGTGTCATTTTCGGCTCGGACGGTCTGGACGGCTGCGAGCACGCAGTGTTTGAGATTCTCTCCAACTCCATTGACGAGGCCCGGGAAGGCCATGGCAAAACCATTACTGTCACCCGGTACGCCGACCGCTCCATTGAAGTGGAAGACTTGGGCCGGGGCTGCCCGGTGGACTGGAACGAGAAAGAGCAGCGGTACAACTGGGAGCTGGTGTACTGCGAGCTGTACGCCGGCGGCAAATATGACAATGTCTCAGGCGACAATTATGAGTATTCCCTGGGCCTGAATGGTTTGGGCGCCTGCGCCACCCAATACGCCTCCCGCTACATGGACGTCACCGTCTGGCGGGATGGTTTTGAATACAGTCTCCACTTTGAGCGGGGCGAGATTGTTGGCGAGCTGGAGAAGAAGCCTCTGCCCAAAAGCCAGGCGAAAAAGACCGGCACCCGAACCCGGTGGCTGCCGGATCTGGATGTGTTCACCGACATTGCCATTCCCGCAGCGTATTTTACCGACGTGATGAAACGGCAGGCGGTGGTGAATGAGGGCATTACCTTCCGCTTCCGGGATGAAACGGCTCCCGGGCAGTTTGAGGAGACGGAGTTTCTCTATGAAAACGGCATTCAGGACTACGTGGCGGAGCTGGCGGGGGAGGGCGGCCTCACCGTCCCCACCTTCTGGCAGGCGGAAAAGAAGGGCCGGGACCGGGCGGACAAGCCGGAATATAAGGTAAAGCTCAGCGTGGCCTGCTGCTTTTCCAACAAGGTCAACGTCATTGAGCACTATCACAACTCCAGCTGGCTGGAGCACGGCGGCAGCCCGGAAAAGGCCACGAAATCCGCCTTTGTCTCCGCGGTGGACAAATATCTCCGGGACCAGGGGAAGTATCAGAAGAGCGAGAGCAAAATTACCTGGGCGGATATCGAGGATTGCCTGGTTCTGGTCTCCAACAACTTCTCCACCCAGACCAGCTATGAAAACCAGACGAAAAAGGCCATCACGAATAAATTCATTCAGGAGGCCATGACGGAGTTTCTCCGCAGCAACCTGGAGATCTATTTTATCGAAAACCCCTTTGACGCAGAAAAAATCGGCGAACAGGTTCTTTTGAACAAGCGCAGCCGGGAAAAGGCAGAGCAGACCCGGCTGAACATCAAAAAGAAGCTCTCCGGCAATATCGACATTGCCAACCGGGTGCAGAAGTTTGTGGACTGCCGCTCCAAGGACGTGGACAAGCGGGAGATCTATATTGTGGAGGGCGACTCCGCTCTGGGCAGCGTCAAGCTCTCCCGGGACGCGGAGTACCAGGGCATCATGCCGGTCCGCGGCAAGATTTTAAACTGTCTCAAGGCGGACTATGCCCGCATCTTCAAAAGCGAGATTATCACGGACCTGCTGAAGGTTCTGGGCTGCGGCGTAGAGGTTCAGAATAAGCACGTAAAGGACATGGCGGCTTTTGACCTTACGAACCTTCGCTGGAACAAGGTGGTCATCTGTACCGACGGCGATGTGGACGGCTTTCAGATTCGGACGCTGATCCTCACCATGCTCTATCGCCTGACGCCAACACTCATCCGGAAGGGGTATGTCTATATTGCGGAGACGCCTCTTTTTGAAATCAACTGCGGCGATAAGACCTGGTTTGCATACTCCGATAAGGAAAAGACGGATATTGTCAAATCCCTGGAGGGGAAAAAGGTCAAAATTGACCGCTCCAAGGGCCTGGGTGAGAACGACCCGGACATGATGTGGCTGACCACCATGAACCCGGCCACCAGACGCCTCATCCGGGTGATGCCGGAGGATGTAGAGCGGACGGCAGCCGTCTTTGACCTTCTGCTGGGGGACAATCTCCAGGGGCGAAAGGACCACATCGCAGAAAACGGATATAAGTATCTGGAGATGGCGGATATCTCTTGATCGGCGGAAATGGGGCAGCGATATGCACGGCACAGGGGAAGCGCCAAGTTGGATAAGCCCGGAAAGCTGGCGCGTGTTCATGGAGCATGGCGCGTATATCCGGGAACTGGAAAAAGAGCACTGCACCCAGGTTCCAGAGGGAAACGGCGTGTATCTTGTTGCGGTTCGGACAGAGCGGCCGGTTGCGTTTTTGCCATTGCATAAAGTGAATCTGTTTGATAGCCCCTATCAGGGGGAAACGCTTCAGGAAATCCAAAAAAATGGGACGGCGGCGACCATGTGACGCTGTACATTGGGAAAGCGCAGCGCAGGGGCAGCCTGAAAAAGCGAATCCGGGAGTATATCCGTTATGGATACGGGCAGGGAAAAACACACCGCGGCGGTCGGGCGGTCTGGCAGGCGGCAGGGTACGAGAATCTGTGGATTGGCTGGGAGGAATGCTCCGATGCCAAGGAATGTGCGTATCTTGACAGCTACCGTAAGCATTCCGTTGAAGCGAGCCATTATCCGGCGGCGAACTGGAGACGCTGAGTTTTCTTACTGGCCTGACAGGGATGGTTGGTTTTGTAAAAGATTTTGTTTTTGCCGCGGCAGGGCGGCGGGAGCAGACAGGGGGAAGCAATGGTTCCGGAGCAACACGTTTTGGAAAGTCTTCGCGCCTATCGGCAGCGCTTGAGCTTAGCCTTACAGGCGGCGCAAATGTGCGTTTTTGAGGTGGATATTCCCGGTCAGCGGTATACGTTTTTTGAAAATGCAGAGGCCATTTATGGAAAATCCGGCCAGCAGATTCTTCGGGATCTGGAGCCATTTTCCCGCCTGAGCCCTCCAGAATACCAAGCTGCCGTGTCGGCGTATTTCTCCCATCCGGGTGATGCTGAGGCTATCGGCGCCGCTTTTCAAGAGATTTACGCCGGCCGCCCCGCCTCCTACTTTGCCCGCATGCGGGCGGGAAACACTGCGTTCACATGGTGCAAAATTGATGTGACGCCCATTATGGAGAACGGCGTTCCGGTGCGGATGGTAGGTGTTGTATCCAATTTGGACAGCATGTTCCGCACCACGGAACAGTACCGCATTCAGGCAGAGCTGGATCTCCTCACCGGGCTGGCCAACCGCCACGGGCTGCAGAACAGGCTGGAGGCGGCACTGACAGCAGGAAAGGGGGCACTCCGCCTGCTGCTCCTGGCCGACCTGGACGAGTTGAAAGCCATCAACGACCACTGCGGCCATTTGGCGGGAGATGAAGCGCTGCTGGCTTTTTCCAGCGCCCTGACCGAGCATTTTCCGGAGGCGGAGGTCATTGGCCGCTGGGGCGGAGATGAGTTTTTGCTGCTGCTTCCTCCTTTGGAGGAGGCTGCCCTGTTGGACCGGCTTCGTCCGTTTTTTGACGGACTGTGCGAAAAGCCTTTGGTCACCGGCAGCTTCGGCGGCACCTATCTGTCCGCCGGGACGGCGGCGCTGGAGCCGGCCTTTCACCGGGCAGACCAGGCCCTTTATGATGCAAAACGCCGCAAGCCGGCCTTTTCCATGGCGCCGGTGGAATTCTGTACATGCCAGGAGGCAATCCCCGGCTTTTAATAGACCCCCACATCGTGAAACAAATAAGGAGGATTTGAACATGAAACGCATTTTTTCACTGGCACTTTCCCTGATCCTGGCACTTTCCCTGGCAATTCCCGCCCTGGCGGCAGAGGATCTGACCCCACCCTTATGGCAGGAATATGGCTACAGCTCCCGCGAGGAGTGCATTGCGTATATGTACGGCGGCGATGAAACCGCTTACCAGGCGGATGTGGAGGAACGCTTGGATCGGGAACAGTGGGAAAAGACCACGATGGCGGATCAAATCGCCTCCTTTGACGCGGACGCCTACTGGGAATCCGGCGATTGCTGGTTCTCCTATTATTATGATTCCAAAGAGGCATTTATGGAGGAGTGGCTGCTGGACACGGATGAGCAGTTCCGGGATACCCTGCTGGAGGACTGGCTGGACGAGCAGTGGCAGGCCTACCGGCAGTCCACGCTGATTGCCCGGACCCGAGCGGCCCTGGGCACGGTTCCGGGCCAGATCGGCGTGATGCTGGACGGAACGTACATCCAGTTTTCCGGTGCCGTGCCCGAGGTGAAGGACGGCCGGACCATGGTTCCCTGTGGACCGGTGCTGCAGGCCTTCGGCGGCATCGTCAGTCATGAGGGCGGAGAAGTGATCTGCACCATGAGCGGCACCATCTACCACCTGCGCAGCGGCAGCGACACCATCTCTGTCACCACCGCTGACGGTGCGTCCTCCTCCGTCATAGAGCTGGGTGCGGCCTGCTATGAGAAAGGCGGCAGCACCTACATGCCTCTGCGTCCCTTTGCCGAGGCCATGGGCTGTGATGTTATATGGGACTCCGCCTTCCAGACGGCGGTGCTGCTGCAGCGGGATGCCCTTGTGTCGCAGCTGGACCAGGATTTTACCGTCCTCAACCGGATGCTGGAGGCCATGGAGCTGGACGCCTCCAAAAACTATAAAACCGCCGTGGGACTGGATGCCAACCTCACCATGCTGGACTCCATCAGCGGCGACAAAACCTATCATATGGACGCGGATCTGGATTTGCTGCAAAGCGGCACCGCTTTCAACCTCACTGCGAAAATGGATCTCGCTGCCCTGATGGAGATCGACGGAATCACAGACGGCCTGACAGCGGCGGAGATCACCGCCATGCGCAGTACGCTGCGAAACCTGAAGATACAGGTGATTTACGACGGCGAGGGCGGCATGCTCTATCTGAAGATGCCTGCTTTGTCCCTGCTGTCCCAGGGTTCCATTCCATCCGACAGCTGGTTTTCCATTCCCACAGTGACGCTGGAGGATCTGGAGCTGGACGGCGGTGCCACTGTGGGTGCCATGCTGTATGAGACCGCAGTAAGCCAGATGTCCTCCTGGGGCTCCTATTATTACGACGGCATGACCACGCCCGCCCTGCTGTACCGGGATCTCACACAGGCCGCGGCCCAGGCAGCCGCCTATTTGGGCGACGGCTGCTTCCGCGACAGCGGCGGATACAGTGTTCTCCACTACGGTGAGGACGCGTACAACGCTTATCTGGAATCCGTGTACGGAGAGGGCTCCGCGGAGTATTTCAGCGAGTTTGAAAAGCTGGATCTGGATTTAAAAATCGCCCAGTCCGGCAGCGCCACCTTCCAGGTGCTGCTCCAGACAAAGGACAGCGGCTATTCCTACTATTACGGCGACCCGGTAATGCTGGTGGATGCCTCCGGCAGCGTCTCCGCCGCCAAGGTGGACATGAAACTGCTGATGAAAATCAAAAACCAGCTGAACCTGGATCTGACCTACACTGCCGCCACCACCGAAACCCGCGAGCAGCCCGCCACCGCCCCCGCGGCCGGCGAAACGGTGGTCAACCCCTATGAGGATCTGTACGGCGGTGACGATGTGGCGCCGATTCCGGAGCCTGCAGCCTGACCTTCCCGTTGGAAGAAGCCCTGCCCGCCCGGATGAGCGAAAAAGGAGATTTTGAAGATGAAGCAAAACACCGCCGCACTGTCCTGGCTGCTCCTGGGATTGACCATGCTGCTGGCGTTCCGCCACTACCTCCCCTGGGAGATTCCCGTCATGCCGGTGCTCTACGGCCTGATGACGGTGTATTCCTGCTGGTTCGGCGTGGGCTGCCTGCGGTCGGACGGCCACGCCCCGCTCTGGGATCAGCGGGGTGTGCCCGCGGACGTTCAGACGCGGTTTTCCCGGCTGCAGGGCGTGCTCTTTCTCTTAAACGCCGCCGTCTGCCCGGTGGGGCTGCTGCTGAGCCTGTGGATTCCCTTTGACCGGGACTTCGTTCTGATAACCCAGATCCTCGGCCTGCCGCTGATCTGCCTGCTGGGCGTTCTGCCTTTGCTTCCCGCCGGGAAATTATTTCATAAATAAGGAATCAATCACAAATGCCAAAGAAGAAACCGCCCGAGACGGGCAAACCCAAAGTCAATAACCCCAACGTCCTGGGCCTCCACGCCCAGGTGGTGGAACAGCCCATCACCGACACCCTGGAGACCAACTATATGCCCTACGCCATGAGCGTCATCGTCTCCCGGGCCATCCCGGAGATCGACGGCTTCAAGCCCTCCCACCGGAAGCTTCTGTACACCATGTACAAGATGGGGCTTTTGACGGGGGCACGGACCAAGTCCGCCAACATCGTGGGCCAGACCATGCGCTTAAATCCCCACGGGGATGCCGCCATCTATGACACCATGGTGCGTCTCTCCAAAGGCTATGGTGCCCTGCTGACGCCCTTTGTGGACTCCAAGGGCAACTTCGGCAAATCCTATTCCCGGGACATGTCCTGGGCCGCTCCCCGATACACGGAGGCGAAGCTCACCGCCATCTGCGGCGAGATCTTCCGGGACATCGACGCCGACACCGTGGACTTTGTGGACAACTACGACAACACCATGAAGGAGCCGGCCCTGCTGCCCACCACCTTCCCCAACATTCTGGTGTCCGCCAACAGCGGCATCGCGGTGGGCATGGCTTCCCAATTCTGCGGGTTTAATCTGAAGGAAGTCTGCGACAGCACCATCGCCTTTCTGAAAAACCCGGACTGCGACTTGACGGAAACGCTGCTGGCCCCGGACTTTCCAACCGGCGGCGAGCTGATCTGCGATCCTGCCGCCCTCCGGGAGATCTATGAAACCGGCCGGGGCAGCGTCCGGGTCCGGGCGAAATACCGTTATGTCAAAGAGGAAAACCTGATCGAAATTTACGAGATTCCCTATTCCACCACGGTGGAGGCAATTCTGGACAAGGTGGCCGAGCTGATCAAGGCCGGCCGCGCCAAGGAGATCGCCGACATGCGGGATGAGACGGATCTCTCCGGGCTGAAGCTGGCCATCGACCTGAAGCGGGGCGTGGATCCGGACAAGCTGATGACCAAGCTTTATAAGCAGACGCCTCTGGAGGACTCCTTCGCCTGTAACTTCAACGTTCTGATCGCCGGAATTCCGCGGGTGCTGGGCGTCCGTTCCATTCTGGAGGAGTGGACCGCCTGGCGCACGGAGTCCGTCCGGCGCCGGACCTACTTCGTCATGGCCAAAAAGCAGGACAAGCTGCACCTGCTGAAGGGCCTCAAGCGCATTCTGCTGGACATCGACAAGGCCATCAAAATCATCCGGGAGACGGAGGAGGAGGCCGAAGTCATTCCCAACCTGATGATTGGCTTCGGCATTGATCAGATCCAGGCGGAGTATGTGGCGGAGATCAAGCTCCGCAACATCAACAAAGAATATATTCTCAAGCGGGTCAACGAGACCGCCGCCCTTCAGGATGAGATTGCGGATCTGGAGGATATTCTGCAAAGCCCCCAGCGTGTCCGGAAAATCATTGTGGGAGAGTTGTCGGAAGTGGCTAAAAAATACGGCGAGCCACGCCGCACCTCCATTGCTTACAGCCATGAGATCGAAGTCTACACGGAGGAGGACGCAGTGGAGGATTATCCGGTCCATGTGTTCTTGTCCAGGGAGGGTTACTTCAAGAAAATTACACCCGCCTCCCTCCGCATGAGCGGAGAGCAGAAGTTCAAGGACGGGGACGGCCTTCGGCAGACCTTTGAAACCACCAACAGTGCGGAGATCATGTTCTTCACGGATCGCTGCCAGGTGTACAAAACCCGCCTCAGTGACTTTGACGATGCCAAAGCCAGTGTTCTGGGTGATTACCTACCCGCCAAGCTCAGCATGGATGCCGGAGAGTCCGTCATTTACGCGGTGCTGCCCAGTCCGGACTACGCCGGAGCACTGCTGTTCTTCTTCGAAAACGGAAAGGCCGCCCGGGTGGAGCTGAAGGCCTATCAGACTACCTCCAACCGCCGCAAGCTCACCGGCGCCTATTCTGACAAGGCGCCCCTGTGCTGCATCCGCCGCATTGACGCGGACTGTGAGCTGGCAGTTTATTCCACAGAGCCCCGGTGCCTGATTTTCCACACGGCGCTTCTGGCACCGAAAACCACCCGCACAACGCAGGGCGTGGCCGTGATGAACCTGAAGCCCAAATATCATTTGGACCGGGTTATGCCGCCGGAGGAAACCTCTATCGTCCATCAAACCCGCTACCGCGTGCGGGCCATTCCCGCAGCGGGGGCGCTGGTTCGGGAAGAAGACTCCGAGGAGCAGCAGCTTGGCCTGCTGGAGTAGACGGCGTCTTATGGAATCAGTGAGAAAAGCCATTTTATCTTACGGCATGATTGCCCTTGGATCCCTGTTGTTTGCCCTGTCCTTCGATTGGTTTTTCCTGCCCAACCAGATTGCCATGGGCGGCGTAACAGGCCTCGCCCAGGTCATCAATGCCATCTTCCCCCAGGTGGGCGTGGGAATTGCTGCAATGGTGCTGAATATCCCTCTGTTTTTGGCTGGCTGGAAATTTATCGGCTTTCACCTGCTGGCCTCCTCTCTGTTCTCCATGGCGGTCAGTTCCCTGGCCATTGATGTGATTGCGGAACTGTACACCTTTTCCCCCATGGATCCCATGTTGGCAACCCTCTGCGGCGGCGCCCTGATGGGGCTTGGCTTCGGCTTGGTTTTTTCCCAGGGCGCCACCTCCGGCGGAACCGATATTGTTGCCAAGCTTTTAAAGCTGGTTTTTCCGTGGCTTCCCCTTGGAAAGCTGATGCTGCTGCCGGATGGCCTGGTGCTGGCATTGGTAGCCTTGGCGTTTGGCAGCGTAGAATCTGCTTTGTACGGCCTGGTCGCGCTTTTTATCATGTCCCGCATAACGGATGCCGTGCTCTATGGTCTTGACACCTCCAAAGTGGCCTATATTATATCCGACCACTGGAGAACGCTCTCCGACACACTTTTGCGGGAGCAAAACCGCGGTGTCACTCTCCTCCAAGGCGAGGGTGCATACACCGGAGATTCCAAGTGGGTTCTGCTGGTGGCCTTCAAGCAAACGGAGATTGTGGAAATCAAACGTTTGGTGCACCGCATCGATCCCGCCGCGTTTCTCATTGTGTGCGACGCCCATGATGTGCTGGGCGAGGGCTTCGGGGAATATCAAAAAGAAGAACTTTAAAGACAGCAGCCGTGCAGAAAGAAGTCAGAAACGGTATATTCCCCAGGGCGGCAAATCGCCCCCTCGGCATAATCAGAGGTGTTTTATGAAACAAAAGCTGAAGTCCTATGGAATCGTAGCTCTGGGTGCCCTGCTCATCGCCCTGTCTGTCGACTGCTTTTTTGCGTCAAATCAGCTGAATACCGGCGGCGTGACAGGCCTTGCCCTGATTGTCAACGCCCTGTTTCCCCGGATTAGCGTGGGAACGGCGTCCTTTGCCGTCAATTTACCTCTGTTTTTAATCGGCTGGAAGCTGCTCGGCTTCCATATGCTGGCTTCTTCCTTATTCTGTGTCACGGTGCTCTCTGTCTCTATTGACGTCATGATGGCGCTGTGGCCGGTCCCTTCCATGGATCCCATGCTGGCGGCCCTTTTCGGCGGTGCTGTCATGGGATTGGGCGTGGGCTTCATCTTCAGCCAAGGTGCAACTTCCGGTGGATCCAGCATTTTGGCCAGGCTGCTCCGGCTGAAGTTCCCTTGGCTTCCCTTGGGAACATTGATGCTTGTGCCGGACTTTATTATTTTGGCAATGTCCGCTGCCGTTTTCGGCCGGTTTGAGCTGATTTTGTACAGCGTCGTATCGCTTTATGTATCCGCCAAGGTGACGGATATGGTGCTTTACGGCCTGGATACCTCCAAGGTGGCCTATATTGTCTCCAACCGCTGGCACGACATTACGGACGTCCTGCTGCAGAAGCTGAACCGCGGCGTCACGCTGCTTCGGGGTGAGGGGGCCTATACCGGCGAGGAAAAGCGGGTGTTGCTGGTGGCTTTTAAGCAAAAGGAAATTGTAGAGATTAAACGGGTCGTCCACAACATCGATCCCGGCGCCTTTCTGATTGTGTGTGATGCGCATGATGTACTGGGTGAAGGGTTCGGGGAATATCAAAAGGAGGAATTTTAAAATGGCAGACTTACAGAAAGCGGCCAAAGCATTGGAGGAGCGCGGTTACACCGTACATATGTTTTCTACCGCGGCGGAGGCCGCGGAGTGGCTGAACGCCAAAATTGACGGCACCACCGTAGGCTTTGGCGGATCCGCCACCCTGCGGGACATGGGCCTTTACGAAGCGCTCTCCACCCACAACACCGTCCATTGGCACTGGAAGAGCAACGATGATATGGCCGCGCGCCATGCGGCCATGACTGACCGGGTTTACTGTACCTCCGTCAATGCCTTGGCGGAAAGCGGAGAGATGGTCAGCATCGACGGCATGGGCAACCGGCTTGCCAGCATGCTGTTTGGGCACGAGACCATCTATTACGTCATTGGCCGGAATAAGCTTGCCCCCACCTATGAGGAGGCCGTCTGGCGTGCCAGAAACGTGGCCGCTCCCCGGCGGGCACAGCAAATGGGGAGGAAGACGCCCTGCGCCATAAAGGCCGACCGCTGTTATGACTGCAAAAGCCCGGACCGTGTCTGCCGCGGGATGACAACGCTGTGGGCGCCCATGACCGGAATGTCTGCGGAGGTTCTTTTAATCGACGAGGAGCTGGGACTTTAACCGGCAGGTTTGCCGCACGAATGTTGTCGTTCCCGGCATCAATCCATGCTGATTGGAAAAGGAGGCGTACCCTGTGCATAAAAAAGGCTGGATTGCTGTCCTGCTGTTCGCATGCCTGACTCTGGCAGGGTGTTCCTCTCTGCTGGAGCGGGAGTACAGTACCGCAGAACCACACAGCAGCAAATTTTGGGAGAGTGAGATTGCCGACACCCTGCGGGCGGAGAATTATCAGGACATCGTCAACGACCTTTTGATTCTAATCAGTCAGCACACGGAAACCGCCGCGCTGCGTCTCTATAATTACGAGGATGATATCACCGTGGCAGAGATTCTGGAGAAGGCCACCACAGAGGTTCAGCAGGAGACCTCTATGGGCGCCTATGCGGTGGAGTATATCACTTCCTCCAGTCAGTCTCAGCGAAGCTATTATGAGGTCTCCATTCAAATCGGTTATCGCCGCACAGCGGAGCAGGTTCAATCCGTTGTAAACGCCACCAGTACCGGAGCTCTATACAGCTTGCTGGATGCCGCCCTGGCAGACGGAAAGACTGAGCTGGCCGTCCGCATTGGCTACTGGGGACAGGACAGTCAGTCTCAGGTGGAGTCCGCCATGGCCCAGGTTCGTGTGGATCGGGGTCTGACGGAGACACCCAAGTGGACGGTGAACTATTACCCCGCCACCGGCCCGGTGGGTCTGATTGAATTTTTGATGGATGTTCCGCCCGAGGAACCGGCTGTTGCCTTGTCGGATATTCCGGCCGAGGAAACAGGCGCAGATGAAAATTTTTTGATGCCAGAGGGTTGACAAGGACGGTACTCTTTGCTAAAATACTCCTTGTCTCGCGGGCATAGCTCATCTGGTAGAGCGCCACCTTGCCAAGGTGGAGGTAGCGAGTTCGAGCCTCGTTGCCCGCTCCAGAAAAGACCTCATCCGATTGGATGAGGTCTTTTGTTATGTTGAGATAAGTCTCCGTCCTTATTCCCATGGAATACAGCGCCTTTTTACGCGAAGAATAAGCCTGTACAAATGTCCCACCGATTGTTATAATAGGTGAAAAAACTGTCGAAAAGGGGGGCTTTCCCGTGAAAAAGCAACAGCGTCCTTCAGAATCTGCGCCAGAGTTCATCCGGCGGGAAATGCTCCGCCACAATCCCGCCCCGTCCCAGGGCCTCACCGCATCTCAGGCCCGTTCCTTGGCCGAAGCGGGCTGGGATAACCGACCGGTGGATTCGCCCACCAAATCTGACAGGCAGATCATCCGGGAAAACCTTTTGACCTACTTCAACTTGATCTTTATCGTGCTGGCGGCGGCGCTGATCCTGGTCGGAGACTGGAAGGATATGACCTTCCTGGCCATTGTGGCCGCCAATGCTGTCATCGGTATCGTCCAGCAGATTCGTTCCAAGCGGACCATTGAAAAGCTGTCCCTGCTCTCAGCAGCCAAAGTCCGTGCCATTCGGGACGGAAAGCTTGTGGAATTGCCCACCGCCTCTCTGGTACGGGAGGATGTGGTGGAGCTCTTTGCCGGATGCCAAATCCCCGCCGACGGCCCGGTGCTTACCGGTCAGGTACAAGTGAATGAGGCGCTGATCACGGGCGAGGCCGACGCCATCTCCAAAGGTCCGGGGGATCAGCTGCTTTCCGGCAGCTTCATCATCTCCGGTAAGTGCCGGGCGAGAATGGACCTGGTAGGGGCAGACTGCTATGCCTCCAAGCTGACGCTGGCGGCCAAAAAGGACGCCGGACCCGGCAAGAGCGAGATGATGCGCTCTCTGGACCATTTGATTCGCTTCATCGGCGTGGCCCTGATTCCCATCGGCGGAGCGCTTTTCTATAATCAGTACGTCTCTCAGGATTTGGGCTTGCGCCAGTCGGTGGTCAGCACGGTGGCTGCCCTCATCGGTATGATTCCCGAGGGGCTGTTTCTGCTGACCTCTGTGGCGCTGGCCGTCAGTGTGGTGCGGCTGGCCCAAAACCGGACGCTGATTCATGAGATGAACGCCATCGAAACCCTGGCCCGGGTGGACGTCCTTTGCGTGGACAAGACCGGCACGGTGACCAGTCCCCAGATGGAGGTACGGGAAGTGGTGCCCTTGGATCCGGAGGCCTGGAGCGACACGGATATCGCCGATGTGCTGGGCGCCTTCTACCGGGTGCTGGAACCGGATAACGACACGGCCAAGGCCCTTGCGGAGAAGTTTTCTTACGGCCCCGGCTGGCCGAACCGGGGCGCGGTGCCCTTCAGCTCCGCCACCAAATGGAGCGCCGTGAACTTTCTGGACCGGGGCGCCTATGTGATCGGCGCGCCGGAATACGTGCTGGGCAGCGAGTTTGCTCCCTTGAAGAACCGCACTCAATACTATGCGGAAAAGGGCTGCCGCGTCCTGCTGCTGGCCCAATGCGACGGGGCGGAAGAGGGGCGGCTGCATGGCCTGGTGCTGCCCATGGCCCTGCTGGTGCTGGAAAACCCTATTCGCCCGGCGGCACCCAAGGTCTTTGACTACTTCCACAGCCAGGGAGTAGCTGTGAAGGTCATTTCCGGGGACAACCCGGTGACGGTTTCTGCTGTGGCGGCCCAGGCAGGTATTGACGGCGCCGGAGACTGGGTGGACGCCCGGGAGCTGAAAACCGATCAGGAGATCGCCCGGGCCGTCCGGCAGTATACGGTGTTCGGGCGGGTGGTGCCCAACCAGAAGCGAAAAATCGTCCGGGCTCTCCAGAGCCAGGGCCACACGGTCGCCATGACCGGCGACGGCGTCAATGACGTGCTGGCGCTGAAGGATGCGGACTGCGGCGTGGCCATGGCCTCCGGGGCGGACGCCGCCTGTCAGGTGGCCCAGTTGGTACTGCTGGACAGTGACTTTGCCGCCATGCCCAAGGTGGTGGCAGAAGGCCGCCGGGTGATCAACAACATCCAGCGGGCCGCGGCTTTGTACCTGGTGAAAAACATCCTGTCCTTTTTCCTGGCCATTATCACGCTGTTTGCAGCGTTTCCCTATCCCTTCGTCCCTATTCAGCTGACGCTGATCTCCGCCCTGACCATCGGCGTCCCCTCCTTTTTCCTGGCTCTGGAGCCGAACCACGATCTGGTAAAGGGAAAATTCCTCCACAATGTGCTGCGCCGGGCCTTTCCAGGTGGCCTTACCGCGATTTTCGTCATCCTTTTTGCAGAGCTGTTTGTGTTTACCTTCGGTCTGACGCTGGAGGAACTGTCCACCATCTGTGTCATTCTCATGGCGGTCAACAGTCTGACTGTGATTTATTACGCGGCCCGCCCCCTGGATCTGAAACGTGTCCTTCTGCTGGTCACGATGTCCGCCGCCATGTTGATCGCTGTGGTGTTCTTTGGCAGCGTATTTGCCTTGTCATCCCTCAGTTTTGCCGCTTGGCTGGTCCTGGTTGCGCTGGTGCTGCTGGTGGTGCCCATCCAGATGACCTTTGAGCGCATTTTTGACCGCTGCTCAGCCATGCTGGAGCGGCGGCGGGAGCGAAAGGCAACGCGCCGGCGTACCCGGCAGGCCTTCAGCGGAGAACAGCCTCCCCGGAGGCGGCGCGGATAACACCCGCAAGCAAAGCGGCCCCGCTGCGTATGCAGCGGGGCCGCTTTGCTGTTTGACCGGGGCCATTCACTCCAACTTCCGCGGAAAGTTGCCGTAGATCCGGGTCCCCTCCTGAACCGTCAGGAAGGCGTGGGGGTCAATGGTGTGTACCGTGTGGATCAATTCCTCAATCTCATACTTGGAAAGGCACACGCACAGCACATGGACCGTCTCCCCCGTATAGGCGCCCACACCGTTCCAATAAGTCACGCTGCGGCCCAGCTTATCAATAATGAACTGTGCCAGGGAGCTCTCATCCTCTCTTGTGAAGATCAGGGCCTGCACCGTCACGTTTTGCTGGTGCATCCGGTCCAATACCATGGCAGCGAAGAAATTGTAAATTACGGAATAAATGGTGACCTCCGGGCTGAACAGAATCAGGCAGGCCATATACAGTACGGCATTAAAGGACAGGGAAAACTTTCCAACGGAAAACTGGCTGCCCTTTTTGCTGAGACACAGGCCCACCACATCCAGGCCGCCGCTGCTCCCGCCGCAGGTCAGTACAATACCGCTGCCCACACCGGTGAGAATTCCGCCCAGCAGGCAGGCTGTCAGGTAGTCTTCTACAATTGGATTTGCGGGGATGGGGATGATGCTGTAAAACAGGGAATAGGAGATGGTGCAGATGGCGGTCTTGACCACCAGATTTTTTCCAAGCGTTTTGTACGCCAGAAGGAGAATGGGGATATTGAGCAGAAAATACAAAATACCTGCCACGTCATAAGCTCCGAAGCTGATCCCGAGATACGTCTGGGCCAGTGTGCGCAGCAGCTGGCACAAGCCAAACAGTCCACCGGCATATAGATTCAAGGGGACAATAAACAGGTTCAGCGCAGCGGCGCAGATCAGCTCGCCCGCCACGCAGGCCACCATCCGCAGCCATCGATTGTGCAGAGTATTGTACAGCATGATATTCCTCCCCGGGACCGAGACGGTCACCGTTTTTCAGATACATTTTAGGATACCCCTTCTGCTCCGATTATACGGGCTATTCCCAAAAACTACAAGGGGAAAGCAGCAAGTCCGTCCGCAGATTTTTTGCTTTTTTACAGCCCGTAGCGCAGGCATCTGTACAGCCGCTCCCGTGCCCGCCGAATCGTGCGGGAAACGGTTGAGCTGTTTACGCCCAGCTTCCGGGCAATCTGGCTCATCTTCATTCCCTGGTCATAATAGAGTGCCAGCATCTGCCGCTGCCGGGCGGTCAGTTCCCGTTCCCGGGCCTGCCGGAGATTTCGCCGCAGACGGCCCAGCTGTTCGTCATTCGTCTCCGCATGCTCCCGGAGCCAAACGGTCATGTCCCCGATCCACTCGCTGCTGCGGGTGTCAAATGGTGTATCTCTCATGTTTGTGGTACCCCCTGTCATAGTAGTGGGCGGTCAATGTGGCCAGTTCCCGCATCTCCCGCAGCAGTGGTGTCAGCTCCGCAATTCGCCGCTGCAGCACCCTGGACAGTTCCTCATCCTTCGTTGCCCTGGCTTCTTCCCGCAGCTGGACAATCCGGCCCCGAATCGCCCCTGCACTGGCCTCATAAAAGGCCGACATTTCCAAAAGCGTCACAAATTTTCCTCCCTTCCCCGGGTTCTCCGGTAAGGCGCCAATTCTATCCTGGCAAATTCCTCCAGGCAGCTGGCGCATATGCTCTCTCCGTTCAGATACCAATAGTCCTCTCCCTTTCCAATCTCCCGTCCGCACAGCGTGCACAGCAGCACCCGGTGCTCCGGACGGCAATCAATCCGCCGCAAAAACTCCCTCCTTTGAGAAGTTAGCTTTTTTACAAAATTTTTATATAAAATGTGCCGTAAAAAATGCGAAAATCTGTTGACAAATTAAGTGTCTTCTGATAAGATAAATCCTGCTGTTGGAACTGCTGGTGTAGCTCAGCTGGTAGAGCAGCTGATTTGTAATCAGCAGGTCGGGGGTTCGAATCCGTCCACCAGCTCCAAATTAAACGGGAGAGTTCCAGAGCGGTCAAATGGGGCAGACTGTAAATCTGTTGCCTTCGGCTTCGGTGGTTCGAATCCACCCTCTCCCACCATTTAGGCGCCTGCAATAGCGGGCGCTTTTTTATTGTTAGTTTTTTTATGAATCTTGTTTTTTTGTTTTTATTTTACAAGATTCTTGTCATTACCATTAACATATCACAAGAATCCTGTCGTGTCAATCATTACTTTACAAGTTTCTTGTTAATTTAGATTGACAGGCTTTCTAAAATACGGTATGCTGATATCAGGATTGGAAATGGGGGAGGATATCGCCATGAAATTTGGGGAACGGATACGGGCCCGCCGGGAAGAGCTTGGTCTCTCCCGTGCGGAATTGGCCAGAACACTCGGTGTCACCCTGTCTGCTGTCAGCAATTATGAAAAGAGCATCAGCTTTCCGAAAGAAGAAATTATACTTCGTCTGTTCGACTGCCTTCAGACAGATCCCAACACCTTATTTCAGGACAGCTTCCGCTCCGGCAAAACCGTTTTGACGCAGGCGGAGCGGAGTCTTTTGGAACACTATCGCGGGCTTTCCCCCATGGGCCGCGAAACTGTGCGCTCCGTTGTGGATGCCCTGTGCGCCTACCGGGATGATTTGGAAGAGGGGAGAGCCGAGCAGTCCCCCCGTGTGATTCCACTGTATCGCAGTCCGGCGGCAGCCGGCTATGCTGCCCCGGTCTTTGGGGAGGACTTCGACTATATTCAGGTGACGGACGGCGTACCCCAGGCAGCAGAGTTTGCCGTGCGCATCCAGGGGGATTCCATGAGCCCCTGGATTGTTGACGGGTCCGTGGCCTATGTCAATCACGACCCGTTGAAAGCAGGCGACGTGGGCATCTTCTGTGTGGACGGCGACATTCTCTGCAAGCAGTATTTCAAAGATCCTGCGGGCATGGTGTATCTGTTCTCCCTGAACCGCGCCAGGGCGGACGCAGATGTGGTGTTCGGCCCGGAGAGCGGACGGACGCTGGCCTGTTTTGGTCGGGTCATTCTTCATGCTCCGCCCCTGCCTGGAAAGGACTAAAAAAGGATCGCGATGCATTGCACCGCGATCCTTTTTCCTTTAAACCGTAAAGCCGCCGTCAGCAGTAAGAACCTGACCTGTGAGAAAGGATGCCCTGTCTGACGCCAAAAAGGCCACGGCGGCGGCAATATCCTCCGGCGTGCCAAGCCGTCCCAGGGGCGTCTCCTCCACCAGCATCGCCCTGGTCTCCGGCCCCAGTGCGTGAACCATATCGGTCTCAATGCAGCCCGGGGCCACCGCGTTTACCCGAATGCCGGAAGGTGCCAGTTCCAGCGCCAGGGAACGGGTCAGTCCCACCAGCGCCGCCTTGGTGCAGGCGTAGGCCACCTCACAGGAAGCGCCCCGCAGTCCCCACATGGAGGAAATGTTGATGATGCATCCCGCTTTTTTGCGAAGCATGCGGGGCAGTACCGCCTGAATGGCATTGCGGGCTCCGGTTACGTTGACCGCAAACATCCGCTCCCAGGTTGTATCATCCATCTCCTGAAATAACCCTTGCCGGGAGATTCCTGCGTTATTCACCAGCAGCGACACCGAACCAAGCTCCCGCTCTGTAACTGCCGCCATCTGTTCCACTGCCCGGCGATCCGCCACGTCCGCCTGGACAGCAATCGCCCGTCCGCCGCAACTGTGAATCTCTTCTGCCAGCGATTCTGCAGCCCGGCGGTTTTCAACGTAGTTGATGCAAACGGCATATCCTTCCCGGGACAGCTCCGCAGCAATCGCCCGACCAATTCCTCTGGAAGAACCTGTAATCAGTGCAACCTGTTCCATCAGTTTGTCCTCCTGCTGTTTTCTGCCGCAAGTATAGCAAAAATTTAACCGAGTTGCAAGAAAACCATTGACAAATCCGGCAGCTTCGTGTATCCTATATACGTTCCGCCGCGGACGATTAGCTCAGCTGGCTAGAGCACCTGCTTGACGTGCAGGGGGTCACAGGTTCGAGTCCTGTATCGTCCACCAACAAAACTCCGTAACCGAAATGGTTACGGAGTTTTGTTTTATGGTTAAACCAGCCTTGCCAGCACCAAGCCTGTAACGTGGCGCTTCATGACATTTTCAACATTTTTAATGGTTCCAATCTCATCTTTAACTGTGCGGGCAGCAAACGTATATCTGGTACAATGTGGATTCAAACTGCCAGTATTTGAGTTGCGAACACCGATCCCTTCAGGTGTGGGACAATATTTCCTTTTTCAGAAGTTGCGCACATCCTTATCTCCGTCGTATCCGTTAATCCTTTTACCGCCGCCTGGGGCGGCTTCATATAACCCCCAAGAGATATTAAATTCTAAATGGGAATGGAGAAAGCGCAGCAGATTGCTGGCGGGAGAAGGATAGCAGTGAGGCAGCCTATGACCGCCACATGCGGGTTTGCATCCAGGCCAGGCGGAGCAATACGTTATAGACCAAGGACAATCGTCCGAAAAAGTGATTGGCCGAAATCACGCTGGACAACCAAATCCTTAAGGATATTAACTCAGGACGCCCTCTAAGCCTGTTCAAGCTTGAAACTGCAGGATGTCCGTATATTAAGTAACAGAAAAATACAAAGAACCGCATGTACCACATGCGGTTCAAGCGTGCTTGCTTATCATCAAATAGGAGGGAGCTGGTATTTGCGTAAATCCTGATGTACATTTTTGTTGAACGTGTGGCCGCTTTTTACCGCATTCATATAGGAATGGTGGTTCACTAATTTGTTTTTCTCCTCAATCACGCACATGGCGATGTTGGAGCAATGGTCGGACACCCGTTCCAAATTGGTGAGTAAATCGTTGAGAATAAAGCCCAGCCGAATAGTGTACCTTTCAGTTTGCAGCCGTTCAGTGTGTCTCAGACGGATATCCTCAATCAGGCGGTCAATGGTCTCCTCCAAAGGTTCAATGTTCTGCGCGGCAACCGGATCGTCCGCAGCAAAGCAGGAAAAGGCATCCTCCATAATGTCCTCCAGAGCGGTCAGCAATACTGCAAGCTCTGCTTTTACGGCCTCCGAAAAATGGAGCTCTTTGTCATGCAGCTCCTGCGCAGACTCCTGCAGATTCAGGGCGTGGTCACCGATACGTTCAAAGTCGCCGATGGCGTGCAATAGTCGGGAAACTGTGCGGCTGTCCGCACCGGACATGCTGTGGCGGGAGATTTCCACCAGATATTTTCCAAGGCGGTCTTCGTAAATGTCCAGCTTGTCTTCATTGCTGATAATTTCGGCCTCCCGTACCTCCTCATATGAGGAGAGCTGCTGGATGGCAAGGAGCAGATTCTGATGAGAAAGACTGCCCATCTGATTGGCAATATTCACGCATTCGGCAATTGCAACGGCAGGTGTCCGCATCAGCAGCGGATCCAGGAATGCAAAGCTCTCGGCTTTGGCATCGTTGCGTACCAGCCTCCGCGCCAGCTTTTCCAGCTGGCGGGAGAAGGGCAGCAGCAAAAGGGTGGTAAACATATTAAAAACCGTGTGGCAGAATGCGATGCCAACGGCGCCCACGGTCCAGTCCATAAAGGCGAAGTCGAATAGCAGATTGCCGCCATAAAAGAGAATCAAACAGGTTAACGTGCCGATGACGTTAAAAGAGATGTGAATGACAGCCACCCGCTTGGCGTTGCGGTTCACACCGATG
>NZ_FOXE01000020.1 GCF_900115635.1 Oscillibacter sp. PC13
TCGCTCTCGCTCTCGCTCTCGCTCTCGCTCTCGCTCTCGCTCTCGCTCTCGCTCTCGCTCTCGCTCTCGCTCTCGCTCTCGCTCTCGCTCTCGCTTCTCTTTACATTGACAACACAAAGCCCATTTGCTATAATATCGCGAAGAAGAACAGCCATGTTGTTCTAATTTCAGTATCGGAGGTATTCATATGGCAAACTGCAAAAACAGAAACAAGTCTTTTAACGGCGCTTTGGGCACTTTAGGAGGCCTTTTCTAAAATCACTGTTAGAAAGGGCTGAGAAGTTTGCCCTTCCTGCGCGGCAGTCGGGCTTGTTTCACAAAACAACCCACTGATTCGTAAAGGAGAATGTAACTTCATGTTTGCTAAAAATTCAAAGGCATATTCTGTCTACCTGCTGTTCCGATTTGTCTTTTCCCTGGCGGTTTCTATGTCCACAGTGCTTTCCATCGTGTACCACCTGGAGGTGGTGCAGCTGGATGCTTTCCAGCTTGTCCTGGTAGGGACGGTTCTGGAGACCTCCTGCTTTCTGTTCGAGATACCCACCGGTGTGGTGGCGGATTTGTATAGCCGTCGGCGCTCGGTGCTGATTGGAATGTTCCTCTACGGCCTGGGCTTTCTGATGGAGGGTGCGCTACCGTGGTTCGCGCCGGTTCTGCTGGCCCAGGTTGTCTGGGGTTGCGGTGATACCTTCATCACCGGCGCTCTGGAGGCGTGGATTGCCTCGGAGGAAGAGGACAAACCCATAGACAAGGTGTTCCTGCGGGGCAGTCAAATGGGGCAAATCGGCGGCGTTCTGGGCGTGGTGCTGGGCACACTGCTGGGAAACATAAACCTGCAAATGCCTGTCATCTTGGGGGGCAGTTTGTGCTTGTTGTTGGGGCTGGTGTTGGTTCGCATCATGCCAGAAACCAACTTCTCCCCTGCTATTGAGGAACGGCAGGGCTTGCTTAAAGACTTTGTCTGCCTGTTCAAGCTCAACCTGGGCTTTGTGAAAGGCGCACCTGTGTTGCTGGCGCTCTTAGCAATCACACTATGCGGGGGACTTGCCAGTGAAGGCTTTGACCGGCTCTCCACCGCTCATTTTCTGGATGACACGGTAATACCCGTTATCGGGCCGCTGAACAGCGTCACTTGGTTCGGTGTTATCAGTCTTATCGGCAGCGGCTTAGGTATTCTGGCTTCTCAGTTGCTCATCGCCCGCATGGAGAAAAAAGGGACTGTCAGCCGAACCAGTGTGGTCATGTCCACCAGCGCCGGGTATATCCTGTGCCTGGTTCTCTTCGCGGTGGGGCGGAGCTTTTGGTTCATGTTGTTGGTGTTCCTGCTGGCGGGGCTTATGCGCACCATCAAGGAGCCTGTGCTGGCCGCCTGGATGAACGACCATGTGGATGAGAAAATGCGCGCCACAGTCTTTTCCACCAGCGGACAGCTGGACTCTTTCGGGCAGATCATCGGCGGGCCTATTGTGGGGCTGGTAGCCCAGCAGGTGTCCATACCCTGGGGGCTGGTCTGTACCGCTTTCCTGCTGTTGCCCGCGCTGTTCTTAGTGCCGGTGGCGGGAAAGAAGCGGGATTGATATGGCATAGTTAAGTTTACTGACGAGCGGGAGATTACTTCCGCTCGTCTTCATTTAGTAGCGCAAAATTTGAGGACTCTTTATTTCCTTATTCGGTATAGCGGAGGCGGCTGTCAATTCGACATAATTTTCTTGTGATACTTTACCGTACATGAGCATTGCTGGCCGGGTTATCCTGACCGTAACCTTCCAGAAGGTTGATGCCGCCCCAAACACACAGCGCACCGCCGAGGCCCACAACGATAGTCTGCAAAGTAGTAACCGCACTATTGAAAAATTCCATAAATTTACCTCCATAATTTTAGATTGATATGATTTGTTGATAAGGGAAAGCCGCCGGTTATTCATTCACGGCAGCCATATCTTCATCCGACAGGTCAATGTCGTAGAGGTCAAAGGTTTCCTCCTGCGAAACCACCCGCTGCCGTTTCCGGCGCAGGGCGGTCAAGTACCTGTCCACATCAAAATAGTTCTTCTTGTCGGCGTCGGAAAGGTATTTATAGCGGGGGTGACGGGTAATGTCGTATTTCTCACTGAAAAACGGCCTTACACCGCGCACCTGCAAAATACACTTGCCTCCGTCCATCGTTGCGATCTCGTCCTGTGACATCAACTCCTTTCCTAACTTCTGATAATTCAATCCGTGAGAGGTCTGTGCGCCCCGGTTTTCGCTCTGGTTGTAGCTGTCAATCGTTTCTTTGCCCAGCACGTCAGAGATTTCCTTGGCGTTCTTGCCCCGCCCACTAAGAAAAAGCGTACAGTCGCAGTTGTCGGAAATGATTTCCGCAGCGTCCTTGTAGATGGCCTTTAACTGTGACTGGCTTTGCAAAATAATAGAAGCCGAGATTTCACGGCTTCGGATGGTGGCGATCAGCTTGTCGAAGTTGGGTATCTGGCCGATGTTCGCAAACTCGTCCAGTATCATGCGGACGTGAACCGGCAGCCGCCCGCCGTATTTATCATCGGCCCGGTCACAAAGCAGGTTGATAAGCTGGCTCTGTACCATTGCCAGAATGAAATTAAAGGTGGTGTCCGTGTCCGACATAATCAGGAACAGCGCCGTTTTCTCGTCCCCGATGGTGTCAAGTTCCAGTTCGTCGTCCTCCATCAGCTCCCGCACCTCGCGGATGTCAAACGGGGCCATTCTTGCGCCCGCGCTGATAAGGATTGAGGAACGGGTCTTGCCCGCCGAAAGCAGGAATTTTTTATACTGGCGGACGGCAAAATGGTCGGGGTCGCGTTCCTCCAATCGCTCAAACATCAAATCCACCGGCGATTGAAATTCCGGGTCGTCCTCGCGGGCTTCGCTGGCATTTATCATTTCGAGCAGCGTCGTGAAGTTCATTTCTTCCTCCGGCGCTTCCTGCCAGATATAGCCGATCAGGGCCGTGTAGAACAGCCGTTCCGATTTCACCCAAAAATCTTCCGCGCTTTTTTCGCCCTCTCCCTTGGTGTTGCAGATCAGGGTGTTTACCAGCTTCAACACGTCTTTTTCCGAGTGCAGATACCGAAAAGGATTGTATTTCATGCTCTTGGAAAAGTTGATGGTGTTCAGCATTTTCACGCGGTAGCCGCTGCGGATAAGGAGCTGGCCCACTTCGCCGATCAAGCTGCCCTTGGGATCGGTTATCACAAATGAGGTCGGATAGTCCTTGGACACGCATTGCATGAGGTTCGGTTTTACAAAGAACCGGGTCTTGCCGCTGCCGCTGCCTCCGATCACCAGAACATTTTTATTTCTTGCGGTTTTGGGGTCTTTCGGCCTGTTGTTCATGGTGAGCCGTTCCGTCTGTGTCAGCAGAATGTTGTTGTCAAAATTGGGGTCGATATAGGGGGCTATATCCTTGGGGCCGCCCCATCGGGCGCTGCCGTACTCCACGCCTTTGCGGTATTTCTTGGCGTTCTTGCCCTTGCAGTACACCATGAGCCGCAGCGCCGCAGCACCGGCGACGCCGATCAGCAGGTCAATGGGGTGGAAGCTGGGGGCGGCACTTTCAAAGGCCGCCGCGCAGCCGTCCGCAAAGTGCAGGAGCTTTTGGGAAAGGTCGATGCCCTCCGCCAGCCGGTACGCCTGCCCCAGCTTACCGAACAGATAGACAAACAGCAGATAGGGCAGATTGGCGATTATCAGTTTTTTCATTTCCGGCTTCATCGTGACAGCCCCCTTTCTTTGAATTTCTCCTTGGCCCGGTCAGCGTTGCGGGCCGCTGCCTTTTCCTTGCTTGCGGCAATGTCCTTGCGGATCGAGGGCCGTTCTTCCCGCTGCAACTTCTTGGCCGTGAACTCCTTGAACGCCTGTTCCATGTTGTCGGCGTCCTTGGCCTTGAAAATCACGATGTAGTGCGGGGGCTGGGTAGTGGCGTCTTTCCGCAGCGTGAAGTCCACGCCGTATTTCTTGGCGCAAGGCCGGAAAAGGCCGATATTGGCGTCGGTGATCTCGATATTGGACAGGACCGCCCCGTGCTTTTTGAGCTGCTTTAGGCTCTGCTGGCCGTGGTGCAGCTTGGTCTTGCCCTTGTTTTGGGTTTCCAGAAACTTACGGGCCGCCGCTTGCAGCACTTGGATTGTCAGCTTGGCCGATTTGATGGAAAAGGCTATTGTCTTTTGGGTTACTTCCTCCTGCAATCGCTATCCCTCCTTTCGCAGAAGTGCGGCGGCACGGTTAAGGTGGCACCGTCAGCCGCCGCAGAAAACAGAAAAGGGACAGCCGCTTGCGCCGGTTGTCCCCGATTAAATCCTCACCCGCAGGCCGGAAAGGTCGTCGGCACGGATGCCAACCAGATACCAGTTGGCCCCGTACTCAATGCGGGTGGGCTTCCACCTGCCGCCCACCATCACGTCAAAGGTTTCCCCACAGTGCAGGCCGCCGTAGTAGTCCGCCAGATCAAAGCGAATGTCGTAACGGTCGCTGCGCTCGTCGAAAATCAATGCACCCTGTTTCATAGAGCCGTCCTCCTTTCAGATTTTGCCGGTATTCATGTCATGGGCCACCAGCGCGGCATAGTAACCGTTGATCGTACTGGGCGCATTGAACAGCATAGCCAGCAGGTATTTCTTGATATTGCGGATTTCCGAAGTGTTCTTGCTCAAACAGTCAAAGACAAACTCGATGTGAGAGCTGTCCAGCTTCACAAACTTGGATTTCACCAGCTCTGCCGGGTAATCGTCCCCGGCAATGCGGATGGTCTTGCGGGCGCTGCATACAGTTTCCACCAGCAAGTCCACAATCTCGTCCAGTGTTTCCCGGTCAATGCCCTTGACGTGCTGGCAAAGGTGTTCGTACTCGATGTTGTCCATGATGATTTGACGATAAATCTCTATGGCGCTCTGTGATTTCGCTTCCGTTCCTTTCCGTTCCGGCGGCTGTGCCGCTTCGTCCTCCAAAGGAGAGGGTCGAGAAAGGATAGGAATGGGATCGGTAATTGATACATCAGTAATTGATTTTTCTTTACTTGATATATCTTTATTTAATTGCGTTGGTTTTCCCAACGTAGGCTTTTCCTGCGTTGGATTATCCAACATTGGATTTTCCAACGTAGGTGAATCCGGCACAGGCTGGGGCTGTTCATAGATCACATAGTCCGCGCCGCGCAAGCGCCCTTGGCTGTCGCGCTCACGGGATCGGACGATGTACCCGGCCTGTTCCAGCTCCCGGATTGCGGCCCGGATCGCGTCGATCTGCTCCCGGTTGATAAGGGATAAGCCTTTGAGCGTATAGTCCCAATCTTCCGGCAGGGAGAGCATTTGCGATAACAGGCCCTTGGCTTTCAGGGATAAGTCCTTGTTCCGCAGGTGGTGATTGGACATCACCGTGTAGCCCTTGTTACGCTCTACACGAAATACTGCCATGTTCTCAACTCCTTTCACTCGAAATGTCACCGCGTCGTAGGCGGTCAGCTTGCCCGGCTGGTAGGGACATTCCTCATACACACAAAACTGGTACTTCCAGTGCGGGCGGTAGAAACGGCAGGTGCCGCAGTCCTCCGGCGCTCCGGCCTCGCCGCTGTCAAAGTGGTCTGCGCCCGGCCTCGTCTGCATGAGCTGTTCAAAGGCCCGGTCGCTGCCGGAAGTAAAGTACATAGGCGGTCGCCTCCTTTCTGGTTTTGGGCGCAAAAAAAGCGGCGTCCTGATCTCCCCAAAGGGGAAAAGAGAACGCCGCTGTCTGCGGTGTCGTATTCAATTTTCGATGTGTCACTATTTGGGCGGTGGGCTTCACGGGAGGCAGAAGCGTGTCAAAGCTCAATCCGAAAGTAGTAAATCGGTAGTAAATTCAGTTCTTATATCCCGTGAAATGCCCGTATTTCCGGGCTTTTTGGAGATAATCAGAGTTGTTGACATTGAACAAAAATAGAAGGACCGCCAGTTCATGACTGGTGGCCCTTTTTGCATTATTTCATCAGTACGTCCAAACAAGAGAGATCGAATCCCTGATAATCCCGTTCCCGCAGCAGGGCAATCACTTCTTCCAGTGTGGGAAGGGAGGGCATTGCACCCATCCGGGAAACGGTAATAGCGGCAGTGTGGCTGGCAAATGCCAGCGCCTGCTCCTGTGAAAGTCCTGCTGTTAAACCGACTGCCAGTGCGCCGACAAAAGAATCCCCTGCGGCAGTTGGATCTGCCACATGGCTCATTTTTACACAAGGGATGTACTGAATGGACTCACCCTTCACCACGGCCGACCCGTTTCCGCCCAGCGTGATGATCACATTTTCCACGCCCTTAGCCCAAAGAGCCGCGGCAATCCGCTTGAGGTCATCCCGCTGAATTCCCCGCTGATCCATTTGAAGCGGCAATCCGGTTTCCATGGAAGCTTCCTGTTCATTGGGCGTCAGGTAGGTTACAAGAGATAATAATTCATCATCCAGCTCTGTGGCGGGGGCGGGATTCAGCATTACCGGGACACCGGCATCCTTTGCCCAGCGGGCCACGGCGCGATTTACCTCCAGTGGAACCTCAAGCTGAAGCATGACCATGTCATAGCTGGAAATACAGTCTTTGATCCAAGAAACTTCTTCCACCGTCAAGGTGCGGTTGGCACCGGGAATTACCACAATGCGGTTCTGAGCCGTATGCTCAGTGACCTCCAATGTTACATGCCCAACTCCGGAGGTGACACCTGGACGAACCAGTACATGAGAGAGATCAACCCCTGCGGCGCTTGGAATTCCCAAGAGCTCTTGACCGAACAGATCGTCTCCAACGCAGCCAACCATGGTAACTTTAGCACCCAGCCGTGCGCATTGCAGGGCCTGATTGGCACCCTTGCCGCCGGGGGCGGTATGAAAGGACTTTCCATAAACGGTTTGGCCGGAATTGGGAACCCGCTCCGTGGTGGCAATGACATCCATCACAAAACTGCCCACAACCAGAATATTTGGCTTCACGTCCATTGCTTGTACACTCCTATCGAAAACCGGGGGTGGTTTTGTACTTGCCCTTATTATACAAAACCGGATTTGAAAATACAAGACCCATCTAAAAAATAATAAAAAAACGATTAAACAAACAAAAAAAGTTTTGTGTTATATGGAGAGAAGCCGTTTGCACGTGACTGTGGAAGAAAAAAGTCACGACAATGCCACGTATCCTGTTTTTTCAATCAGGAACTGTCCCTGTTCCGACAAAATCCAGTCCAGAAAAGCGCTGATGAATGGATTGGCTTCACGTGGATCCGGCTGTCCGACCGGCGCTGCGGTAACAGCATAAAATTCGGAAGAGAGCGGATAGCTGCCGTCCCTTATGGTTTCCTGTGTGGGGGCAACGCCGTCCAGGGCCAGCAGACGGATTTCATTGCTGGTGACCATTTCCGTAGCATAAAACCGGAACGAGAATCCGATGGCATTGCGGTAATTGCGGTAGTTGGCGACCTGCCGGATGATGCCGTCCATGCCGGTGATGCGGTCTTCTTCCTCCGGCGCCAGAAGGGGCAGACCGTTCATCAGATGCTGCAGCGCGGTCTGGCTGCCGCTGTTCTCCGGGCGCTGGAAAGGACGGATGGATTGCCGCTTTCCGCCAAGCTGGTGCCAGTTGGTAAGTTCACCGGTGTAGATTCCCTGAATTTGCGCAACAGTCAGATCCTCCACTGGATTTTTACTGTTGACAAAAAATACAAAGGCCTCCCGGCCAATAGGGAGCAGGTGCAGCTCCATCCCGGCATTCTCCGCAAGCTCCAACTGCGCCTGGGAGGGAGCTGCGGCAAAGATGACATCGGCTTCTTGCGCAATCAGCCGTTCGTAGGCACCGATGGTACCGCTGCATTCTGCAATATGGTGACGGGATTTCAGCGTATAATCGCTGGTACTGTATGTGTCCGGGTAGACAGCCTGAACAAAGGCGGCATATACCGGGTATAGAGCGGTGGCTCCGTCCAGCCGAGGACGTTCGGCCAGTGTAAGCTGAAGCGTAGACGGTTCCTCCAGTCTTACAGCTTTGCTGTTTTCGGCAAAGGGTTCGTATTCCCACAGCAGCAAATCCCGGTCATCCACAGTGGGAAGCGAGTCCCGCCAGACACCGTGGCCGACATAGATTGCTGCGGCTGCCAGAACGAGGAGCATTCCCCGGCTGAGATGGCGGTGCCATGGTGTTGGGAAATAGTCGCAGTTTCCCAAAAACAAGGCCAACAGACCAAAGACGCCAACAGCCAGACCGGCATAGGTCACATACGGCGGATAGGCGCCCAGGGCGCCGAATACCAGAAAGAGGAGCAAAAAGGGTCCCACAGAAAGAGAAACCCCCAGCAGCAAAGCCAAATTGCGGAACAGCATTTTCCAATTCATGTGCACGCCTCCTTTCGGTGTCAGCGTATCACGGTGGAAAACAAGGTGTCAATGCCTTGAAGGCAATCGGTCTGTTTGGACAGATAAACGGTAAAAATCCCGGAGGAACATCCTCCGGGATTTTTATCAGGTAAATGGCGCTTAGCTCCGGCTGCCGGAGTTGGTGGTATCTTTCAACAGCACGTCATGTGCGTTACCGCACCCCACGGGACAGGTCCCGCGGGGGCCCCGCATAGAACTCAAATGGACAGGCAGAGCCTGTCCATTTCAAGGTTTTGCATACGCAAAACGCTTGTACGCGCCATTCGGCGCGCCGTGGAAGGCGGCAGGATGGCGCGTACAGGAAAAATTTTAGATCCGATTGCCGGAATTGGTGGTATCCTTCAACAGGACATCATGTGCGCCGCCCTCCACGATGGAGACGGAGGAAACCAGAGTCAGCTTGGCCTTTTCCCGCAGTTCCGGGATGGTCAGGGCACCGCAGTTGCACATGGTGGAGCGGACCTTGGCCAGCGTGGTGGCCATGCCGTCGGTCAAAGAACCGGCGTAGGGCACATAGGAGTCCACACCTTCCTCAAAGGAGAGCTTGGAGGCTCCGCCCAGGTCATAGCGCTGCCAGTTCCGGGCACGGGCACTGCCCTCGCCCCAGTATTCCTTCATATAGCTGCCGCCGATGAGTACCTTGGCGGAGGGGGATTCATCGAACCGGGAGAAATACCGGCCCAGCATGCAGAAGTCCGCGCCCATGGCCAGAGCCAGGGTGATGTGGTAGTCCTGCACGATGCCGCCGTCGGCGCAGATGGGCACGTATACGCCGGTTTCCTCAAAATACTTGTCCCGCTCCCGGGCCACATCAATGACGGAGGTGGCCTGCCCGCGGCCAATGCCCTTGGTTTCGCGGGTGATGCAGATGGAGCCGCCGCCGATGCCGACCTTTACGAAGTCCGCGCCGGCGTCCGCCAGAAAGCGGAAGCCTTCGCCGTCCACCACGTTGCCGGCGCCCACCTTGACCGTGTCGCCGTAGTGCTCACGCACCCATTCCAGGCAGCGCTTCTGCCAGACGGAGTAGCCCTCGGAGGAGTCCATGACCAGCACGTCCGCGCCGGCCTCTACCAGCGCGGGAACCCGCTGGGCATAGTCCCGGGTATTGATACCCGCGCCCACCACATAGCGCTTCTGTGCATCCAGCAACTCCAGAGGATTGCCCTTGTGAGAGTCATAGTCCTTCCGGAACACGAAGGACGCCAGATGGCCGTCCGCAGACAGAATGGGCAGGGCGTTGAGCTTGTGATCCCAGATGATATTGTTGGCCTCTTTCAGACTGGTGCCCTCAGGGGCATAAATGATCTTTTCGATGGGTGTCATGAAGTCAGAAACCGGGGTGGCGGGATCCATGCGGCTCACTCGGTAGTCCCGGCTGGTTACCAGCCCCAGAAGCTTACCGGATCCAGTTCCGTCGTCGGTGACGGCCATGGTGGAATGTCCGGTGCGCTCTTTCAGGGCCAGCACGTCCGCGAGTGTGTCACCAATCCGTAGGTTGGAATCGCTGAAAACGAAGCCGGCCTTATAGTTTTTGACTTTGCGGACCATCTCCGCCTGTTCTTCAATCGGCTGAGAGACATAGATGAAGGCGATACCGCCCTCTTTGGCCAAGCCGATGCCCATCTGCTCGCCGGAAACCGCCTGCATGACGGCGGAAACCATTGGAACGTTCATGGTCAGGGGGCATTCCTCCCCTTTCTTGAATTTCACGACGGGCGTTTTCAGGGATACATTGGCGGGAATGCAGTTCTCGTCAGAATAACCGGGCACCAACAGATATTCACTGAATGTGCGGGAGGGTTCTTCAAAAAAGTATGCCATGAGGGCACCTCGCTTTAAATGTATTTTTCCTAGGATACCACAAATCGGTAAAAATGCAACTCACAGATCAAAATAATTTTTCGCGGATTCGAACAGATGCAGAGCATAATTGCCGGGGACATTTTGATAGAGGTTCGGCCCCACGCGTTCCGCATGCCCCATCTTGCCGAAAACCCGGCCATCGGGAGAGGTGATGCCCTCCACGGCCCAAACCGATCCGTTGGGGTTGAAATCCACATCCATGGAAGGCACATTGTCCAAATCCACATATTGGGTGGTAATTTGGCCATTTTCTGCAAGAACTGCCAGCAGGTCCTGGGTGCATAGGAAGCGCCCTTCCCCATGGGAAATGGGGACGTTGACCACATCGCCCACCTGCATCTTGGAAAGCCATGGAGAGCGGTTGGAGGCGATACGGGTGCGGACAATTTTGGACTGGTGACGACCGATGACATTATAGGTCAGAGTGGGGCAGGCCTCATCGGTGTCCCGAATCTCGCCGTAAGGCACCAGGCCCAGCTTGATAAGCGCCTGGAAGCCGTTGCAGATACCAAGGCACAGGCCATCCCGGTTTTTCAGCAAATCCATGGTGGCATCCGTCACCGCTGGATTGCGGAAGAAGGCAGTGATGAATTTCCCGGATCCATCCGGCTCGTCGCCGCCGGAGAAACCACCGGGAACGAAGATGATCTGGCTGTCCCGGGCTGCCCGTGCAAACCGGGCGGCAGAGTCCGCCACACCCTGGGCGGACTGGTTGTTCACCACCAGAATTTCCGGCGTCAGGCCCGCTCGCAGTACCGCCCGTGCGCTGTCATACTCGCAGTTGGTGCCGGGGAACACAGGGATGAGCACCTTCGGCCTCGCCACGCCAATCTTTGGCGTGGGATAGGTGAAAGCGGGGGCCTCCAGTGTGGGAACAGCTTCCTGCACAGAGACTGCGCGATTGGGGTAGATATCCTCCAGAACTCCCTCGTTCAAAGCCAGCAGCTTGTCAATAGAGGCACTGTCGCTGCCGATGGTGATGATGCCGTCCGCAGTGGTTTCACCCAACCTCACGGCATTTGGGCATGCCAACTCCTGCGTCAGTTCGGCCACAATGACACCCGGCATGGGGACATACCAGATAGCCTGTCCCTGAGGCGCTGCGGAGAAGCCGATGCGGTTGCCGAAGGACATGTTCATAATGGCCTCGCTCAGACTGTGTTCCACGGCCCAGGCGGCTTTGACTTTGCCGCTTTCACACAGGATGCGGAACTGGTCCCAGCTTTGCCGGAGGGCCGCCGTATCAGCGCCTCCAAAGAGATACACCGGGTGTTCAGCCTCTTTAAACTCTGGAGAGAGCACCTGCCCTGCCTTGGAAGGGGCGATGGCAAACGAGATCAGCGTGGGAGGAACATCCATATCCAAGAAGGAACCGGACATGGAGTCCTTGCCGCCGATGGCGGCGATGCCCAGATCCAGCTGGGCGTCCAATGCGCCCAGAAGCGCTGAAAAGGGCTTGCCCCAGCGGCGGGGCTCCTCCCGCAGCTTTTCAAAATATTCCTGAAAGGTGAGATAGGCGGCGCGATAATCGCAGCCGGCTGCCGCCAGTTTGGCAACGGAAGTGATGACGGACTGGTAGGCGCCGGTATAAGGATCTGCGGTCATCTGCTCGGCGTCAAACCCCCAGGCCATCACGGAGCAATCTTCTGTCTCCTGGCCTGGCAGCACCGGCAGCAAAGCGGCCATCACCTGGGCGGGGGTACGCTGGTACTTGCCGCCGAAGGGCATCAATATGCTGCCTGCGCCGATGGTAGAGTCGAACCGCTCGCCAAGACCCCGGCGGGAGGCGGATTTCAGACTGGCGGCCATCTCACGGAGGGACTTGGCGTTTTCCTGACTTGGGGTGGTGCATGTGCTTTTGTCCACGGACACGGTGGTGTGCTTTACGGCACCGTTGGTATCCAGGAAGGCGCGGCTCAAATCCACAATGGTAGTTCCCTGCCACTGCATCACCATCCGGGGTGTTTCCGTGACGACGGCTACCTGATAGGCCTCCAGATTTTCCTGTTCCGCTGCGGCGATGAAAGGGGGGGCATTTTCCGGAGCGACCACCACCGCCATCCGCTCCTGGGACTCCGAAATGGCAAGATCTGTACCGTCGAGTCCTTCATATTTCTTACGGACCTTATCCAGATCGATCTGCAGGCCGTCCGCCAGCTCGCCGATGGCGACAGAAACGCCGCCAGCACCGAAATCGTTGCAGCGCTTGATCAGCTTCGTGACCTTCCCGTTCCGGAACAGCCGCTGAATCTTCCGTTCCTCGGGGGCATTGCCCTTTTGCACCTCCGAGGCCATGGTGGTCAGAGACTTGCGGTTGTGGCTCTTGGAGGAGCCGGTGGCGCCGCCGATGCCGTCCCGGCCGGTGCGGCCGCCCAGAAGGATCACTACATCTCCGGGGACAGGGCGCTCCCGTACCACGTTTTCCGCAGGGGCGGCACCAACTACGGCGCCGACTTCCAGGTGCTTGGCCACATAGCCGGGGTGGTAGACCTCACTGACGAGGCCGGTAGCCAGGCCGATCTGGTTGCCGTAGGAAGAGTAGCCCGCCGCTGCCGTCTGCGCCAGTTTGCGCTGAGGCAGCTTGCCGGGAATGGTACCTGCTACAGGGGTGCGGGGATCCCCGCACCCGGTAAGGCGCATAGCCTGATAGACATAGGCACGGCCGGAGAGGGGATCCCGGATGCAGCCGCCGATACAGGTAGCTGCACCGCCGAAGGGCTCAATCTCCGTGGGATGATTGTGCGTTTCATTTTTGAACATCAGAAGCCAGTCCTGCGCTTCGCCGTCCACCGTGGCGGTGACATGGATGGAGCAGGCATTGATCTCCTCACTCTGGTCCAGATTCTGGAGCAGTCCCCGTTTTTTCAAAACCTTGGTGCCAAGGGTGGCCATATCCATCAAGGTCTGGGGCCTCACAGAGGCTTTTTCCGCCCCGTAGACCTCTGCCCGCGCGGCCAGATACCGCTCATAGGCGGCCTGGACGGCTGGATCCAGAATTTCTACCTGATCAATATGGGTGGAAAAGGTGGTGTGGCGGCAGTGGTCAGACCAATAGGTATCCACAACCCGAACCTCTGTAATCGTAGGATCACGATGTTCCTCATTGCGAAAATACGTCTGAAGAAACGTGAGATCGTCCAAATCCATCGCCAGTCCCATCCTGTCCAGCAGGGAGGAAAGACCGTCTTCATCCAGGGCGGTGAAGCCGGTAATGGTCTCCACGGAGGTGGGAGCTTCCACTTCCATTTGGAGGGTAGCCGCCTCCATAAGGCTGGCCTCCCGTGCCTCCACAGGATTGATGACATAGCGCTTGACTGCCTCTATGTCAGCGGTGGACAGCGTCCCGGACAGCAAATAGACCTTTGCAGTGCGGACTGCAGGGCGGTCACCCTGGGTCATCAGCTGGATGCATTGGCTCGCCGAATCAGCCCGCTGATCAAACTGGCCCGGCAGATATTCCACAGCAAAAGCTGCGGAATATCCAGCGGGCAGAACTGCACAGACATCATCTACCTGGGGCTCAGAGAGCACCGTTTGGACAGCACGCTGGAAAGTCTCCTCCTCCAGCCCCTCCACATCATAGCGGTTTAAAAGACGCAGACCTGTCAGGGCGGAGATTCCCAGCAGGGTCCGCAGTTCATTCAGAAGAGCTGTGGCCTCTTGGCGCAAGGATTCTTTTTTTTCTACATAGATGCGACGTACCATAGTAACCTCCATGCGCCGGCAGGCGCTTGAATCAAGATTGGAAACTGCCCTGCGGGGGACGGCCGGCTCTTATCGGGCGGCTCAGCTTTTACAGCGGAGCGGCGTGTCCGATGGACAGCACGGATACGGTGTCAGTGGATCAAAGCAGCCAGTGCGCGCCGCCCGATATCGTGACGCAGATACACGCCGTCAAAATAAATGGTTTCTGCGGCGGCATAGGCGTCGTTTAGTGCCTCTTCCAGGGAGAGGGCAGTGGCGGTAACGCCCAGTACCCGGCCGCCGCTGGTGACAAGGCCCTCATCCGTCAGCTTGTCACCGGCATGGTAAACGGTGACGTTTTTCGGAAGGGCCGCAGAGAAGTGGATGCGTTTTCCCTTTTCATAGCTGGCGGGATACCCACCAGAAGCCAGGATGACACAGGCGGCGGTTTCATCCAGCCATTCAACCTGCAGACTGGACAGGGTTTCATTTTCCACTGCCTGCATAACGGTCAGCAGATCCGTTTTTAAAAGCGGCAGCACCACCTGGGTCTCCGGGTCCCCAAACCGGCAGTTGTATTCAATCACCTTGGGGCCGTTGGGCGTCAGCATCAGCCCGAAATAGAGGCAGCCCTTGAAGGGACAGCCCTCCGCCCGCATGGCGGCAAGCGTGGGCAGAAAGATGGTGTCCATGCAGAGCTGGGCAATTTCAGCCGTGTAGTAGGGGTTGGGGGCCACGGTGCCCATGCCGCCTGTGTTAAGGCCGGTGTCGTCGTCCCCGGCGCGCTTGTGGTCCATAGAGGATACCATGGGGGCGATGGCAGTGCCGTCGGTAAACGCCAGTACGCTGACCTCCGGGCCGGTCAAAAACTCTTCCACCACGATTTGATTACCGGAGGAACCAAAGACCTTATCCTCCATAATGGCTTTCACGGCATTTTCTGCTTCGGTCAAATCCTGCGGAATGAGGACGCCCTTGCCCAGAGCCAGGCCATCTGCTTTGATCACGATGGGGAAAGAGGCGGTGCGCAGATAGAAGAGGGCCTTGACCGGGTCGTCAAATACTTCATAGGCGGCGGTTGGAATGTTGTACTTGCGCATGAGATTCTTGGAGAAGACCTTGCTGGCCTCTATGCGGGCGGCTTGGGCATCCGGGCCGAAGCAGGGGATGCCCGCTGCATGGAGTCGGTCCACACAGCCCAGGGCCAGCGGATCATCCGGCGCCACCACGGCGAAATCAATGGAGTGGGCTTTCGCAAATGCCACGATGGCTTCGATATCCTTGGTTCCAATCTCCGGGACGCACACGGCGTCGGCGGCAATGCCGCCGTTGCCCGGCAGGGCATAAATGGTTTCCACAGACGGATTTTCTTTCAGCTTTTTGATGATGGCGTGTTCACGGCCGCCGCCGCCAACGACGAGAAGATTCATAGAGATCCTCCTTGGATTGTTTTTTCCGGGAAGAGAGAAGCTGGACTGCACTCAAAACCGAGAAAAATAAAACTTGCGGCGAGTTAGTGGTGGAACAGCCGCATCCCTGTGAAGCACATGGTGATACCGTACTTGTCGGCGGTTTCGATCACGTGGTCATCCCGGATGCTGCCGCCTGGCTCTGCAATGTACTGAACGCCGGACTTCCGGGCACGCTCCACGTTATCGCCAAAGGGGAAAAAGGCATCGCTGCCCACGGTCACGCCGGATTGGGTGGCGATCCAGGCCCTTTTTTCCTCCGCGGTCAGAGCCTCGGGCTTTACCTGGAAGATAGTCTGCCACACGCCGTCGGCCAAGATGTCTTCATATTCATCAGAGGTGTAGATGTCAATGGCGTTGTCCCGGTCCGGGCGGCGGATACCGTCTGCAAATTGAAGTCCCAGAACCTTGGGATGCTGCCGCAGATACCAGTTGTCGGCCTTTTGACCGGCCAGACGGGTGCAGTGAATGCGGCTCTGCTGGCCGGCACCCACACCGATGGCCTGGCCGTCCTTCACATAGCAAACGGAGTTGGACTGGGTGTACTTCAGCGTGATGAGAGAGACAATCATATCGATTTTGGCCTGTGCCGGCAGTTCCTTGCGCTTTGTTACAATATTTTCCAAGAGCGCCTCATTGATCACAAAGTTGTTGCGGCCCTGCTGGAAGGTAACGCCGAATACATCCTTGTATTCCTGGGGGACGGGGACATAGCCGGGGTCAATTTGGACAACATTATAGCCGCCCTTCTTCTTGGTTTTGAGAATCTCCAGAGCCTCGGCCGTGTAGCCGGGGGCGATGATGCCGTCGGAGACCTCATACTTCAAATAGGCGGCAGTGGCAGCGTCGCACACATCGGAGAGGGCTGCCCAGTCGCCGTAGGAGCACAGGCGGTCAGCGCCGCGGGCCCGGATATAGGCGCAGGCAATGGGGCTGAGCGTTGCGGCTTCGTCTACAAAGTAAATCTTCTTGTCCACGTCACTCAGCGGCAGGCCAACCGCGGCGCCGGCAGGGGAGACATGCTTAAAGCTGGCGGCGGCAGGCAGACCGGTGGCGGCCTTCAGCTCCCTGACAAGCTGCCAGGAATTGAAGGCGTCCAGAAAGTTGATGTAGCCGGGCTTGCCGTTCAAGACCGTGATGGGCAGATCGGAGCCGTCCTTCATGAAGATGCGGGATGGCTTCTGGTTGGGGTTGCAGCCGTATTTTAGTTCCAGTTCGTTCATGGTAGCGCTCCTTTACTGGTGTTTGTTCAAAATGCGCTGCTGGAAGACCCGGGTCTCCAGATCCGTGAAGCGCACAAAAAGAGAAATTTTGTTGTCGGCGTTCAGGCTGTCCCACAACTGGGCGGTGAATGCGTCGATGTCGCCGCCGATGGCCACCCGTTCCGGCTCTCCTTGGAAGGTGGGAATCGGGCTGCCGTCGCACACGTAGGTGTGCAAAAAGTGGCCCAGGCCCGGGAGGCCGGGATATTCAAAGGTCTGGCGGACGCAGGCGGAGCCCTGGGCGTCGGCGGACTTCAAAATGGACAGCTTGTAGCTGCCGTCCGGGCTGAGAAGGCCGGAAATGCGGGGGGTCCAATTGGGGGCGTCAGGCTCAAATTCCCGGGTTCGCAAGGCCTGCTCCATGGGGAGTCCCCGCTCCAAAAACGCCCGGATGGTGTCGGTTTGATCGCCGTTTGTGACGATGAGGCCGCGGCCTATCTCCCGGACGGGGTGGTAGATAATGAGACTGGGATCTTTCAGTTTGGAGGGATCGAAAGCCTCGGTGCGGATGCCGTCCGCCTCTTCGGCAAAGACACGGTTGCGGCTGTTAACACTGCGGCCCATGATGAAATATGCGGCCACGGACTGTTTGCCGTCGGCCGTCAATCCCAGCACGATTCCCCGGCCGGGGTAGGTGTTGGAAGAGAGTTTTTCGCGAAGGGAACCAATCTCATAGACGTTCATCAAACGCCCTCCTTTTCCTGAATGATTTGGGCGGACAGCAGCTCTGCGGCCCGGGGAAGCAGTACCCACTCCGCTTGCTCCATGACGCGCTTCTGCAAGGCCTCAGGTGTGTCTCCCGGCAAGATGTCCACCGCCTTCTGCAGCAGAATTTCTCCGCCGTCGGGAATCTCGTTGACGAAGTGCACAGTGGCACCGGTGACTTTCACACCCCGGGCCAAGGCGGCCTCATGAACCTTCAGACCATAGTAACCCTTTCCGCAGAAGGAGGGAATCAGGGAGGGGTGGACGTTGAGGATGCGCTTGGGCCACCAGGAGACGAAGTCTGCGCTCAAAATGCTCATAAAGCCCGCCAGGACAATCAGGTGGACAGCGTGTGCGGCCAAGGCTCTGTGGATGGCGGACTCAAAGGCCTCCTGCGTGCCCAGCTCCTTTCTGGAGCAGACTGCCGTGGGGATGCCTGCCGCTTTTGCCCGTTCCAGGGCATAGGCACCGGGATTGCTGGAGAGAACCAGCGCAAGCTCTCCGCTATGAAGCGTCCCGGCCCTCTGGGCGTCGATCAGTGCCTGTAGATTGGTGCCGCCGCCGGAGACGAACACGGCAATACGGGCTTTTTTCAGCATAGAACCACCCGTTCCGCGCCGGGGACAATCTCGCCGATGATATAGGCGCTGCAGCCTGCGGCATGGAAGGCGGACAGCGCCTTGTCGGCGTCGCTCTTCGCCACAATTACGGCCATACCAACGCCCATGTTATAGGTGTTAAACATGTCGTGATCAGAAATATCGCCCATCCGCTGCAGCAGATGAAAAATCGGCTGTGTCCGGATAGAGGCCTTTTCGATCCTGGCAGTGAGACCAGCCGGCAGACAGCGGGGGAGGTTTTCATAAAAACCGCCGCCGGTAATGTGGCTGATGCCGCGGATATTCGCAGCGGCCATACAGGCCAGGACGGGCTTTACATAGATTTTTGTTGGGGTGAGCAGAGCTTCGCCCAGTGTTTGCCCCAGTTCACCGGAATAGACATTGAGATCCGTATGTTCCACATCAAAGACCTTCCGCACCAGAGAGTAGCCGTTGGAGTGGATGCCGGAGGAGGGAAGGGCCAGAATGATGTCGCCCGGACGGGTGGCGCTGTGGTCGATGACCTTGGGCTTGTCCACAATGCCAACGGCGAACCCGGCCAGATCGTAATCTTCCGGGGCCATCGTGCCGGGGTGTTCGGCGGTCTCGCCGCCAATCAGGGCACAGCCTGCCTGGACGCAGCCCTCGGCCACACCGGAGACCAGTGTGGCGACCTTTTCCGGAACATTTTTGCCGATGGCGATATAGTCCAGGAAGAAAATCGGCTTGGCACCGCAGCAGATGATGTCGTTGACACACATTGCCACACAGTCGATGCCCACGGTGTCATGCTTGTCCAGAAGCTGGGCAATGCGCTGCTTGGTACCCACGCCGTCCGTGCCGGAAACCAGTACTGGCTCACGCATACCGGAAAGATCCGGGGCGAACAGGCCGCCGAAGCCGCCGATGTCAGAAACCACGCCGGGAATCATCGTGCGCTTCACGTGGGCGCTCATGAGCTTTACACCTTCATAGCCAGCAGTGATGTCCACGCCAGCTTCCCGATAGCTCTCGGAAAAACTACGCATGCTGGTTCTCCTTTTCACTGATTTTGCACTCAAAACGGTCCTTACCGCCCGCTTGGGGGATCGGGGTGGGATAGCCGCCGCCGAAGCAGGCGGTACAGAAGCTGCACTCTGTATTGTCGGCCAGCTTTACTACATCCTGAATGCTGAGATATCCCAGAGAATCCACACCGATGATCTGCGCGATTTCCTCCACGGTGTGATGGGTGGCAATCAGCTTGTTTTTGTCGTCAATGTCCGTACCATAATAACATTCGGAGACAAATGGAGGCGCGGATACCCGCATGTGGACCTCCTTGGCACCGGCTTTCCGCAGCAGATCGATGGTCCGGCGGCAAGTGGTGCCGCGGACGATGGAGTCATCAATTAAAACGACGCGCTTCCCCTCCACCACGGAGCGCACGGGGTTCAGCTTGATATTGACCTCGTTTTCCCGCATGGTCTGGGTGGGGGAGATGAACGTGCGTCCAATATATTTGTTTTTGATAAATCCGATTTCATAGGGAATGCCGGACTGACGGGAATATCCCAGGGCGGCGTCCAGCCCGGAGTCCGGCACGCCCACAACAATGTCCGCTTGGACAGGGTGCTCCAGCGCCAAAAAAGCGCCGGCCCGCTGGCGGGCCACATGGACGCTGGAACCGTCAATCACGGAGTCAGGTCTTGCAAAGTAGATAAATTCAAACACGCACAGCTTTTTAGGTGCCTTCCTGCAGTGGCGGGTGTCTGATTTGACTCCGGTCTTGTCGGCCACCACAATCTCACCGGGGAGAATATCGCGTTCGAATTTGGCACCGATGGCGTCCAAGGCACAGGACTCGGAGGCAAATACCACGGCGCCATCCTTTGTCCGGCCCATACAAAGGGGGCGGAAACCATGTGGATCCCGGACGGCAATCAGCTTGGTGGGAGAGGAGAGGACCAGCGAGTATGCACCTTCCATACGATCCATGGCGGCGGCTACCGCTTCCTCAATGGAAGGGGCCTTCAATCGTTCCTGGACAATGATATAGGCGATGACCTCGGAATCGGTGGTGGTCTGAAAAATGGAGCCCTTACTCTCCAGATCCTGGCGTAGCTCGTGGGAGTTGGTAAGGTTGCCGTTGTGTGCCAGGGCCATGCGGCCTTTATAGTGATTGACCAGAATCGGCTGGACATTGCGCTTGTTGTCGCTTCCGGTAGTACCGTAGCGCACATGCCCCACGGCGATGTTGCCGCGGCCAAGCGCGGCCAGGTGCTCCGGCGGGAATACTTCGCTGACAAGCCCCACGTCCCGGTAAGAGGTGAATACGCCGTCATCATTGACCGCAATACCGGCGCTTTCTTGCCCGCGGTGCTGCAGGGCATACAGCGCGTAATACGCCAGCGGCGCCACATCGGTGGTTTCCTTCGCATATACCCCGAACACACCGCACTCCTCATGGATATGGCGCTCCTGAACGGCAGTATCGGTGGCGGTGTCACCCGGCATGGCGGGAGCGGCCTGGAATTGATCAGTCTGCATCATGGGCCAGCAGTCTCTTCATAATCTCGGTGTAAGCGTCCTCCACACCGCCCATATCCCGGCGGAAACGGTCCTTGTCCAGCTTTTCGTGGGTCTTGGAATCCCACAGGCGGCAGGTGTCAGGGCTGATCTCGTCAGCCAGCACAATGGTGCCGTCCGGAAGCTTCCCGAACTCCAGCTTGAAGTCCACCAGCGTGACGTCGCACTCAGCCCAGAAGGCCTTCAGGACGTCGTTGACGGCAAAGGCATACTTCTCGATGGCCTCAATTTCCTCGCTGGTAGCCAGCTTCAGGGCCAGGGCGTGATAGCGGTTCAGAAGGGGATCCCCCAGATCGTCGTTTTTGTAGGAGAATTCAATGGTGGGGGCGTCAAACACGATCCCCTCCTCCACACCGTAGCGTTTGGCAAAGGAACCGGCGGAGAGATTGCGGATGATAACCTCCAGCGGTACAATGGAGACTCTTTTCACCAGAGTTTCCCGCTCGGATAGCTCCTTGACAAAATGGGTGGGAATGCCAGCTTTCTCCATTTTGACCATCAGTCGGTTTGTCATCTGGTTATTGATCACACCTTTACCTGCAATGGTTCCCTTTTTCAAACCATTGAAAGCGGTGGCGTCATCCTTGTAATCCACAATAAACAGTTCGGGGTCGTCTGTTCGGAAGACTTTTTTTGCCTTTCCCTCATAAACCTGTTCCAGCTTTTGCATTATCTCCATATCCTTCCGTAAAAAGTTTGATTACCAGCAGAAAGTTTGTGCGAATCATAGCAGTTCCGCTTGGAGCCTGGCTTCCTTTTTCGCAATCTGGGAAGCCATTTCTATGCGTGCAGCGTCCAGCCTGGCGGCCAGCGCCTCGTCAGAAACTGCCAGGATCTGAGCTGCCAGAACAGCGGCATTTTTGGCACCGTTGATGGCGACCGTGGCTACCGGAATGCCGCCTGGCATCTGAACAGTGGCCAACAACGCATCCAACCCGTCCATAGCGCCGCCTCCCATGGGAATGCCGATGACAGGCAGCGTGGTATTGGCGGCGAAAGCGCCCGCCAGATGTGCCGCCATACCGGCGGCGCAGATTAGCGCACCAAAGCCAGCTGCACGGGCGTTCTGGGCAAACTCCGCGGCCGCGGCAGGTGTGCGGTGTGCGCTGAGAATGTGGGCCTCATAGGGGATGGCAAGGGCCTCCAATTGGGTACAGGCACCTTTGACAACCGGCCAGTCGGAATCCGATCCCATAATGACGGCAACTTTTTTCAATGGAAAATCCTCCTTTGATTACAGCTTTTTCCGCATCACCGTGTGGCGGAAGACACCGTCTGCAAAATATTCGTTGGAGCAAAAGACCGGCTTTCCTTCAATATCGAAGTCCACTTCGTCCATGTTCAGAAGCGGGGAACCGACGGGCACCTGGAAAATCTCTGCCAGTACAGCATCTGCCACAGCAGGGCGCACATCCGTCAGATCCATATAGGGATATATGCTGCAGAATTGCTGCAGAAAGTGAAAAATCGGCAGCTTGAAGTCATTAATGGTGTAGTTTCCCTTTGCAAGTGCTTTCTCAACGACATCTTCGCAATAGATGGCGGGTTTCCCGTCGGCTGTACAAAGACGTGCAATGGAAATCACCGGTGTGCCCACCGGAATCTGCAGCTGCCTGGCAATTTTTTCGCTGGCGGTACCGTCAGACACCCGGACAAAGGCCACTTCAGCCTGGTGCCCGTTTTGGCGAATCATGTCCAGGAATTCCACCTCAATATCCATGCGGGTCTGGGCATTGAGCACATGGCGGTTGATAATCGTGCCGACGCCATGACGGCGGGTAATAAAGCCCTCTCTCTCCAGCGAGGCCAGAATGTCCCGCAGCTGTGTGCGGCTGATTCCCATTTTGTCTGCCAGAACGCTTTCCCGTGGGAGACGTTCACAGTTTGCATACTCGCCGTTTCTCATGGAGGACAGCAGCTGGGCGCGAATGGTCTTGGATTGAGTCGGCTGACTGCTCATGATATTCACCTCAAATTTTGTGTTCATATGATAGGTAGTACCATATCGAAAGGTCGTACCTATTGTATCGAATTTGTGCGAAACCCGCAAT
The DNA here is from genome assembly GCF_900115635.1 of Oscillibacter sp. PC13. Classification (GTDB taxonomy): domain Bacteria; phylum Bacillota; class Clostridia; order Oscillospirales; family Oscillospiraceae; genus Oscillibacter. Next base: position 22,597 of record NZ_FOXE01000020.1, read on the forward strand.
TGACAAATGTAACAGTTTAAAAAGAGCTTTTTCGACAATGGTTGGTAAGGCTGTCTCTTCACAGAAACCATCGGACATCTTAGTCAGAACCGTCGGTTTTTCGTGTAATTTCACTGTGGATATTTGTCCATTGCGTGCTATAATAGTGAAAATTCAAATGGGAGGGATTTTTACGAAGATTCTAATTTTAGGCTCCCAAGCCAGATATGAGACCTATCTTCCGCCGTTGCCCTTTATTCGGCAGCAGGAGTTGGTATTCCTGAATCAGGAGAGCAGTCGTGAGGACATCCTGGCAGCTGCCGGAGATGCCTCTATTTTATTTGTGGATGCAATTACGCCTGTGCCAGCCTCCGTCATCTGCAGCTTGCCAAATTTAAAAATGATTCACTCCGAAGGAGTGGCATTTGATAAGATTGATCTTGCCGCTGCAAAAGCGCGGGGCATCTATGTCTGCAACAACAAAGGGTGCAACGCCGGAGCGGTGGCGGAGCAGACGGTTTTGCTGATGCTGATGCTCCTGCGCAGCAGTCTCAGAGGAGATCGGGCCGTCCGCACCGGACGGCAGATGGAGATGAAGGAGCGATGTATGTCCGCTGGAATCAAAGAACTCTCAGATTGCCGGATTGGTCTGGTGGGGTACGGGGATATTGCAAAGGCGGTTGCCGAACGGCTCCTTCCCTTTGACTGTGAGCTTTACTATTACACGAAGCACCGCAGGGGCCGGGAGGAAGAGATGCAGCATGGTTTGACCTATCTCTCGCTGGAGGAGCTGGCGGCGACATGTGATTTTGTGAGCCTGCATTGCGCGGTTACGGAAGAAACCCGAGGCATGGTGGATGAACACTTTTTGGAAAGAATGAAGGATTCGGCCTATCTCATCAATACAGCCCGTGGGGAGCTGGTGGATAACTTGGCACTGCGTGAGGCGCTGATACAGGGGAAGATTGCGGGAGCAGGCCTGGATACGCTGTCTCCGGAACCGGTACCTGCCGATCATCCGTTGGTGACGATGCCGGCACCAGCCGGTGATCGGATTGTGCTTTCTCCTCATTTGGGAGGGATTACAGAGGCCAGCTTCCGCCGGGGGCATTTGCATATGTGGCGAAACGCAGAGCGGGTGGCGGACGGACACAAGCCGGACAACATTGTAAATGGGGTGGAATAACGGCGTGAGGAATATTGTGCTGATTGGAATGCCGGGCACCGGCAAAAGCGTGGTGGGCCGCGCGTTGGCAGTTCGGCTGGGCTATACCTTTGTGGATGTCGATGACCTGATTGTCCGGGCAACGGGCAAGACGCTGCCGGAAATTTTACGGACAGAGGGATTGGAGGCCTTTCTTTCTACCGAAGGGCGGATAGGAATGAATCTGAAGTGCGAAAACACCGTCATTGCCACCGGCGGCAGCATGGTGCTCTCTGATGCGGCGATGGTACATCTGCGGAAAAACGGGACTGCGGTCTGGTTGGAGACGCCACTCTCCCAAATTGCAGATCGGATGCCGGAGAACTTGGTGGATCGGGGCATCGCCGCACCACCTGGCGTTACCATTCAACAGATTTATGAACAGCGCGCGCCGCTGTATGCGCAATATGCGGATCTCATTGTGGCCAGCCGGAAGGGGGAGGACGATACGGCCCGGCAGGTGGAAACTGTTATGCGTGCGGTTGGTATAGAGCCATAGAAAAAGCCCCAGGGCGCACATTCTTCCGCCCTGGGGCTTTTTCTATGGCCGCTACACCAGTTCCATTTCGGCGCCAGCGGGGAGAAACCCATATGATTCGTAGACTGGGCGGCCCATGGCGGTGGCTTCCAGTCCAATCTGCGCCACACCGCGCTGCCGGGCCTCCTGAACCAGCAGATCCAACACATAAGAGGCGATTCCCCGGCACCGGTAGTCCGGGCGCGTATACATGTTCATGATATAGGCCTTGCGCCCACTGGGATTGCGGACGGTCGGCATAACTTGGTAAAAGCTGACTCCGCCGGAACCAACCCACAAGTTCCCATCAAAAACCAAATATGCCACATGATCGCCATTTGCCAGGGCTGTTTGATAATAGGGACGCGTGGTATCCTCCACAGCGGGCAGAGGCGCACCCTCTGGCAGAAGATTGGCGGCGCGCAGGACCTGTATTCTGGTGCGGACCAGCAGATCAAGATCTGACGGCCCAGCAAGGTGATAGGTCAGGTGCATGAAAAGCTCTCCCTCCTCAGGCGATAATGGGAAAATCATACCATAAAGCAAAAAAACGTCAAAAAATGAAAAACCTCTTGACTCTGACGCTCCGTCAGGGCATACACTAATCGATGAGGTGAGGCATATGCGGTTATCCATCAGTGAAATGGCAAAATTGAGCGGGGTGAGCGTACGCACCCTGCGCTACTACGACCAAATTGGACTTCTCTGCCCGGAGATATCAGAAAATTCCGGCTATCGCTGGTACGGGAAAACCGATGTGGAGCGGATGCAGCAGATTCTGTTTTACCGGGAGTTGGAGTTTTCGTTGAAGGAAATTGCCGCAATTTTATCGGATCCTCAATATGACAAACAGGAGGCGCTTCGGCGTCAGAGACATTTGCTGCAGCTGAAGCGGATGCGTTTGGATCGATTGCTGAAATTGCTGGAAGCTAATTTGAAAGGAGAACGGACGATGGAATTTGCGGGGTTTGACCGGACAGAATATGAAACGGCTAGACAGCGTTATGCAGAAGAGGCTGAAAAACGTTGGGGTGCCACAGAGGCTTGGCGGGAGAGTCAAGCAAGGGAACAGAACCGCACGCAGACAGTGCAAGAGCGGTTGACGGAGGAGATGAACGATATTTTCCGCCGCTTTGCAGCACTGCGGGAAACGGATCCGGCTTCAGAGAAGGCGCAGGCAGTGGTTCGGGATTGGCAGGCTTGGATTCGTGTCAATCACTATCCTTGTACCCGGGAAATTCTGAAGGGGCTGGGAGAGATGTACACCGCCGACAGCCGCTTCCGGGAGAATTTGGAGCGGTTTGGATCAGGTACAGCGGCCTTTATGGCCGCCGCCATTGCTGCGTACACACGGTGATAAAGGGCGCCCCCTGCCGGATTTTCAGCAGGGGGCGCAGCGCCGCAATCAGGTGTTGCTGCAGTACTTGCAGGCGGCAAGGGCCGCCACAGCGCCATCGGCGCAGGCGGTGGTCAGTTGCCGAACCTCTTTGGAACGGCAGTCTCCGGCGACAAATATGCCCTTTGCCGGCGTAAGGCAATTCTCCCCGGCGGGAACAAAACCGTCGGCATCTACGGGCACCAAAGAGGCGGCCAGCCGCTGCTCCGGAAGCTGTCCAACTGCTTCAAACAAACCGGAAACCGCTAGATTAGACCGGGTACCGCTGATCGTATCCTGCAGAACGAGACCGGTGAGGACGCTGTCCTGGCTGTGCAGCCCGACGACTTCTGCCGGCAGGATAAAAGAGACGTTTTCCAGCCTCTGTAAGCGCTCTACCAGAATGGGATCCCCGCGGAAGTCCGTCCGGCGGTGAATGACCGTTACGTGGCGGCATAACTCTGAGAGAAACAAGGCATCCTGCAGGGCGGTGTTGCCGCCGCCGCAGACGACTACATCCTTCCCGGCGTAGAAGGCGCCATCGCACACGGCGCAAAAGGAGATGCCGGACAGAGCATCCTCACCGGGGAGGCCCAGCGTCCGGTGCTTCATACCGGTAGCCAGAATCAATGCGGTGCAGGAATAGGAGCCGTAATCCGTTGACACGGTTTTGATACTTCCGTCCTGCACCTCAAGAACCTCTTCCAGATCAATCTGTGCGCCTAGACCGCAGGCCTGGTCATACAGGCGATCCGCCAGCTCTGCTCCGGAAATGGAGGGAAACCCAGGAAAATTCTCCACATTGGGAGAGGAGGCAATCTGACCGCCAAAGCCTTCCTTTTCCAGCAGCAATACAGTTTTACCAGCCCGGCGTGCATAAATGGCGGCCGTCAGCCCCGCCGGACCGCCGCCGATGATGATGATGTCAAAATGCTCTGCCATAATGAAACCCCTCTCTTGTCAAAATCATGAAAACAGGAGGGACACTGTCCCTCCTGCTTCAATTGTCTTATCTTGCTGTGGCAAATTTTTTGATGACGGAGGCGTTTACCAGCTTGTCCACCTGATCGCCGTGCCGGACAATCAGTGTGGGTGCCTGCTGGATGCCGTATTGCTTCACCAGATCCAGATTTTCGTCCACATCCATCACTTGATAGGACAGACCGGCCTTTTCCAGTTCACTCTTGGCGATTTTGCAATTTGGGCAGGTCTTGGTGGTGAACAGGAACAACCCGTCCTGTGCCTGGCTATCTGCATCACAAGAACTTTCCGTATTAGCAGGAACGGAAGCGCTTTCCCGATCACAAAGCCGGCGTCCTGCCAGCTGGGAATTCTCCACCTCATATTCCTTCCGATCCTTGAACTCCTGGACTTTGCCGTCATTCCAGTTCTGAACGGGACGATAATAACCGGTAATCCGGCTCCAAACCTCGCAGGTTTTTCCGCATTCCGGGCAGGTGGCGTGCTCACCGGAGAGATAGCCGTGTTCCGGGCAGATGGAGTATGTGGGAGACATGGTGTAGTAGGGGAGCTTGAAGTTTTCTGCGATTTTCCGAACCAGATCTGCGGCGGCCTTCCAGTCCGGCAGCTTCTCACCCAGGAAAGCGTGGAATACCGTTCCGGAGGTGTACAGGGTCTGCAGCTCATCCTGCACCGCTAGGGCGTCGAAGATATCAGCGGTGTAACCAACCGGCAGGTGGGAACTGTTGGTGTAATAGGGGGTGTCACCAGGCTTTTTGGCAGCGGTGATAATATCCGGATATTTCTCCACATCATGCTTGGCCAGGCGGTAAGTGGTGGACTCGGCGGGGGTGGCCTCCAGGTTGTAGAGGTCGCCATACTGTTCCTGATAGTCAGAGAGGCGCTCCCGCATATGGTTCAGAACATCCTTGGCAAAGGCCTGCGTTGCCGGATGGGTCAGATCCTGCCGCAGCCATGCAGCATTCAGACCCACCTCGTTCATACCGATGAGGCCGATGGTGGAGAAGTGATTCTCAAAGGTGCCCAGATAATACTTCGTGTAGGGATACAGCCCTGCCTCCAGCAGCTTGGTAATGACTGTGCGCTTGGTTTTCAGAGATCGGGCGGCGATGTCCATAATCTTGTCCAGCCGCTGGTAAAATTCCTCCGGTGTTTTGGAGAGATATGCAATTCGCGGCAGATTGATGGTCACCACACCCACAGAGCCGGTGGATTCTCCGGAACCAAAGAAGCCGCCGGATTTCTTCCGCAGCTCCCGCAGATCCAGCCGCAGGCGGCAGCACATGGAGCGGACGTCGGAGGGCTCCATATCGGAGTTGATATAGTTGGAGAAATAGGGGGTGCCGTACTTGGCAGTCATGGCAAAGAGCAGACGGTTGTTCTCCGTGTCACTCCAGTCAAAGTCCTTGGTGATGGAGTAGGTGGGGATGGGGTATTGGAAACCGCGGCCATCGGCGTCACCCTCGGTCATGATTTCGATGAACGCCTTATTCACCATATCCATTTCCTTTTTGCAGTCGCCGTAGGTAAAGTCCATTTCCTTACCGCCCACAATAGCGGGAAGATTCTCCAAGTCCTTGGGCACGGTCCAGTCCAGTGTAATATTGGAGAAGGGAGCCTGCGTACCCCAGCGGGACGGAGTGTTGACGCCGAAGACAAAAGACTGGATGCACTGCTTGACTTCTTTTTGAGTGAGATTGTCCACCTTTACAAAGGGAGCCAGATAGGTATCAAAGGAGGAAAAAGCCTGGGCGCCGGCCCATTCGTTCTGCATAATCCCCAGGAAGTTGACCATCTGATTGCACAGGGTGGAAAGATGGCTGGCAGGGGTGGAATTGATCTTGCCGGGGATTCCAAGACCCTGCTGAATCAACTGCTTCAAACTCCAGCCGGCGCAATAGCCGGTGAGCATGGAGAGATCGTGGAGGTGGATGTCACCGTCCCGATGGGCCTTGGCAATTTCCTCATCATAAATTTCAGAGAGCCAGTAGTTCGCGGTAATGGCACCGGAGTTGGAAAGAATCAGGCCGCCCACAGAATACGTGACGGTGGAGTTTTCCTTTACCCGCCAGTCGTTGATATGGACATAGTTATCCACCAACTCCTTGTAATCCAGCATTGTGGAATTTAGGTTGCGGATCTTCTCACGCTGCTTGCGGTAGAGAATGTAAGCCTTGGCAACATCGGCATAGCCGGTTTTGCTGAGCACGTCCTCCACACTGTCCTGAATTTGTTCCACAGAAATTTTGCCGTCAGAAATCTTATCCTGATAGTCTGCTGTGACCTTCAAGGCCAGCAGGTCGATGATGTCAGGATTGTACTCTTTGTGTGTGGCCTCGAAAGCCTTGGTGATGGCGACGCTAATTTTAGAAATATTAAAATCTGTAACCTTACCATCCCGTTTTACTACTTGATACATGAAAACTCCCTGCTTTCTCTGTGTTTTTCTGCGCGTACACACATACGGGTAGCACGTCGCCCTACATGCAATATTGTACCACATCCGGATCTGAAGTCAATTAGAATAAACACTATATATAGTGCTGCTTTTCGTAAAAAACGCTGAAATTAACAATATTTAGTTAAACTCCCCGCAAAGCTACTGTGCCGAAATACGGGCGGACAAGGTCGGCAAAGCATTGCAGTTCCTGGGGTGTAAAGCCATGGTAGCCAGTTTCAATCAGGTTGCCGGAGTCCACAAAATTCTGTATGAAATACTGTGGAGCACCCTCCAGCCACCGGCCAATGGCCAAAAAGTCATCGGCGGTGTGAAGCTCCCTTACAGCGGTGGTGCGGAATTCGAATTCGACGCCGCTGTTCCGCAAAAGGCGGATGCTCTCCAAGACCGGTGCAAGATCCATCTCTGAAACGCCACAGGTTTCCGAATATTTCTCCAAACAGTTTTTGATATCCATCGCCACATAGTCCACAAGGCCCTCTGCCAGAAGCGGAGCCAATCGATTGGGAAAGCAGCCGTTGGTATCCAGCTTCACGAAAAATCCCATGGCCCGTACCTTGCGAAGAAAGTCTGCCGCATCCGGATGAAGGAGCGGTTCGCCGCCGGTAAGCACTACGCCGTCCAGCAGTTTTTGCCGGCTGGACAAAAAGTCCAAAATCTCCGTCTCGGTGAGGGACGGCGTTTCATTCAGCCTTGTCACCAACAGCGCATTGTGGCAGAAGGGACACTGCAGATTACAGCCGCCGGTGAATACCGTGGCCGCCAGTTTGCCGGGATAGTCCACCATGGCCAGCTTTTGCAGACCGCAGAACAGCATGACAACACCTCGTCTTAAACAAATAGATGCACTAGATATTGTTATTTTAAACTGAAGCGCATACAAGAACAAGTGGTAAATGCAACAAATGTGGAAAAAGCGCCGGCCGTTCCCAGCATTGGAAAATTTACATATCTAAATAAAGTTGTCTATTTTTTCTGATTTTAGAGAAATACCGGCCAAAAATCGAGACAGTTTATGCATTGCGAAAGCACCTGATTTTTTCTATAATGACACTCATTGCGCACGGTGTGCGCAAAATCGGATGCGGAAAAATACCCCGAAAAGGAGATCGACAATGAAAAAAACAGTCACACTGGCGCTTACCATGACAATGGTGCTGGGACTTCTGCCCGGTTGCGGCGCCAATGACACACCGGCTGACAATGCCGAGAGCGAGAACGCTGCAAAAGGCGCAGTGGTTTCAGAAGCTGCTGAAAATTTCAGCGATGAGATGAAAATCCCTTATGCTATAGACTTGTCCCCTGAGGATGGGGCGGATTCTGTGGAACGTGCGGGGGATCATGAAAACTCCCCCTACTTTGCTCACCCGGATGTTTACAATATGGAATCCACGGATACCTTGACAGTTCTCCACAATTTCAAAACGCAACAGCAAACCAGCGAATGGGCCTGCGGTGTGACTTCCGCACTGATGGTGCTGGAGTGGTACGGCAAGCTGGGAGATTGGACGGAGGAAAGTCTTGCGGCCTTGCGCCACTCTCTGGACGGCACGGAGCTGGAGGGCTATCCTGGTACAACCTTAAATCAGGCGATGGACATTTTTAATGGTGTAGGCGGTTTTGATATGGTGACAACATACGATCGCCCAGACGGTATTTGGATGGAGGATATCCAAGGCTGGCTGGCGGAAGGGAAACCTGTCATGATTTGCTGGAACGACTGGGGCGGACACTGGCAGGTGATTGTCGGTTACGATACAATGGGGACAGAGACAACCCAGGATGATGTGCTGCTGGTGGCGGATCCCTATGACACTACCGATCACAACCAGGACGGCTACGGCGTCTATGGCGCGGAGCGTCTGCTCTATAACTTCACGATGTATGATTCTTTCCCCGACAGCGAAGGCGGCAATGACATGCTGTTTATCGTTGCAACTCCGGTGGAATAAAAAGCCGACCAAAGGAGAAACGTCTCCGGGCCGTCCGCGCCGGGCCCTGAAGGATGCAAGAAAAGGGCCGTCCCGATTTGGACGGTCCTTTTCCATATCAGCTATCAGTTTTTCCGGAAGCGGGAGAGGAAATCCTTTGTCTCCTGTTTTTGCGGATTGCCAAAGACTTCGGCGGGAGTACCCTCTTCACAGATAATGCCCTGATTCATATATACCACGTGATTGGAGACATCCCGTGCAAATGCCATCTCATGGGTCACCACCAGCATGGTCATGCCGCCTTGCGCCAAATCCTGCATAACAGAGAGAACTTCGCCCACCATCTCAGGATCCAGGGCGGAAGTGGGCTCATCAAACAGCAAAACCTCCGGCTCCATGGCGAGGGCCCGCGCAATGGCCACCCGCTGCTTCTGGCCGCCTGAAATCTGCCGGGGCTTGGCATTGATATAAGGGGCCATTCCCACCTGGGACAGATACCGCATGGCGTTTTCGCGGGCAATACCTTTGCTTTTTTTCAAAACCTTTATCTGGCCGACCATGCAGTTTTCCAGCACGGTCATATTGTTAAACAGGTTAAAGGATTGGAACACCATCCCCACATGGGAGCGGTACTCCGCGGTGTTGACACTCCGGTCCGCCACATTTTTGCCGTGGAAGAGCACCTCGCCGCTGGTGGGAGTCTCCAGCAGGTTCACACACCGCAGCAGCGTGCTCTTACCCGAGCCGGAGGCGCCGATGATGCTGGTTACGTCACCTTTTTCCACACAAAAGTCAATGTCCCGGAGAACCTCATGGGAACCAAAGGATTTGCTGAGATGCCGGATTTCCAAAATCATATCACCCATATCAGCGTCCTCCTCTCGTACGGCCATATTTCAGGCCCTGGCGGGTTTTCTCCCGATACTCCTTGCTGTGCTCGTCAAAAGGAGTCCCACGATCCGGGTGGCTGTATGTTCCGGCAGCCATGGTCAGCTGATCGTCTTGCACCAGATCATAGCTGTCGGATCCATCCATTATCTTTTCCACCCAGCGCAGAACGAAAGAGGCAATCAGCGTCATGCAGAGATACCCAATCATCTCAATGGCAGCAGAGGGGAAATACATGTTGTTGACGCCGGTGATATAGCGGTGGAATGCAAAGAATTCCGTAAAGCCGATGATGAACATGACGGAGGTGTCCTTCACGTTGATGATGAAGTTGTTGCCAATCTGTGGCATAATGTTCCGCAGCGCCTGGGGGAGAATGACATTGGTCATGGTTTGAAAGTGCGTCATGCCGATGGCCTTGGCACCCTCTGTCTGGCCGGGGTCAATGGAGATAATGCCGCCTCGGACAGACTCCGCCATATATGCGCCGGTATTGATAGACACGATCAATATAGCCGCAGACCAGAGATTGGAAAACCGCATGGTGTTGTCTGAAAAATAGGGCAGGCCGTAGAAGATGAACACTGCCTGCAGCACCATGGGGGTGCCGCGGAAAATCTCCACATAGGCCCGGACGATCACACGGATCACTTTCAGAAGAATCCGCTTTGGAAGCGGATCGTTCTTCGTATAGGGAATGGTGTTCAAAATACCGCAGGCCAGACCGATGAGACAGCCGATAAAGGTAGCTACCAAAGCCAGAATCAGCGTATTTTTTATGCCGCCCCAATATGCGGATCTGTAGTTGGCCCAAAGCAGGGCCATATCCTGCCCCAGTTTGATCAGCTTATCCATGGGACACGCTCCTTTCACGCGCAAGGCGCATCATCCGGCCTTGCAGTCAAAGCCGGATGATGCGTTACAAATTTACAATTTTAGAAATTCAGATCTCGGGCTGTACGGAGATGGCTTCATCCATCAGGGCATTGAAGTCGTCCTCGGTCATGCAGGAGAGAACGGAGTCAATGGCATCCTTCAGAACAGTGTTCCCCTTGGCTACGGAAATGCCGATATTTACGTTTTCAGCCCGCTCCTCCTCTGTGGCGAACTGGAAGTCACCGTCAGTGCCGGAGAAGTTCAGAATGACCAGGCTGTCATCCTTGGCAGCGGCGCCCATAGCAGTGGGCATGTCGGTGCAGATGAAGTCCACCGTGCCGGTCTGCAGGGACATGATCATAGCAGGGGCGGTCTCGGCGGGGGACTGCAGCTGAGCATTTTCGATCTGAGGCAGGCAGGAGTCATACCAGATAGTGCCGGACTGGGCAGTGCACTTGCCGCCGGCCAGATCTGCGATGGAGGTGGCGGAGGCATAGGGACTGTCCTTGGTGGTGACACAGACGATGGTGGCATAGTAGTAAGGACCGGCCATGTCAACCTGCTCCATGCGGTCGGCAGTCATGGACTGGCCGGCGATGTTGGCATCCATAGTACCGGACTGAACGGCGGGACACAGGGAGTCCCAGGCGCTGGAGACAATCTCCAACTCCCAGCCGTTGGCCTCGGCAATTTTCTTGGCGATCATCACATCGTAGCCGTTGGCATAGGAGCCGGGAACGTTGGAAATGGGGACGGCTCCGTTGGAGTCATCCATCTGCGTCCAGTTATAGGGAGCGTAAGCGCACTCCATACCGACGGTGAAAACACCATCCTCCACACCAGAGGCAGCGGCGCCGGCATCTGCAGGGGTTTCCGTGCCGGCGGGGGGTTCGGTATCTGCGGGGGAGGAATCACCGGAGCCGCCGCAGGCGGCCAGAGACAGGCAGATGGCCGCGGCCATAAGCAAAGACAGGAACTTCTTCATTTCAATCACCTTTCCAGATATCAGATATTTGGCGCATACATCTGCGCCGAAGAACAAAAAATTGGACCGCTCTGTCAAGCGGTCCATGGAAAATACGGAAGGGGCGCAAAGATGCCGTTCCGAACAGCCATTGATAGCGCTTCACAAAGTCTTGTGACAGTCCGGCAGGTATTTCCTGACGACCCAGCCCCGAAAAGCAGGCTCTTTCCGGAACTTCGGCGGAGAACCCTTTCGCGTCCGGCGGTTGCCTGGCCTTGCCGGAACGGTACTGATGAACGCCGCGCCTCTATCTAAGCGATTCAATTTTGAAGGTATCGTATCACGGTACACGGACACTGTCAACGGGATCTCCTGGAAAATGCAGAAATTTTGTGCAGGTTGTCAGAGAAAAACGGAGGAAATTTCCTGTTGTCTATGATATAGTCATGATACGAATCCAACAAAAAGTTTACATAATCATTTCGGGAGGACTGAGAACATGCAGATGCTGGAGCTTTCGGTGCTGAACTGGATCCAGGCCAACCTGCGGTGCGGCTTTCTGGACGCGGTGCTGCCGACGATCAGTTGGATTTGCAACCACGGAGAGGTTTGGATCCTGTTGGCAGGCTGCCTTATGCTGACAAAAAAATACCGCCGGACGGGGATATCCGTGGCCTGTGCACTGACATTGGATCTGATTTGCTGCAACTTGGTCTTAAAGCCGCTTATCGGCCGCATTCGCCCGTTTGCCGTAAATCCTGCCGTGGAGCTGCTGATTGCGCCGCCGCTGGATGCATCGTTTCCGTCCGGGCATACGGCTTCCTCCTTTGCGGCTGCCTTTGCTCTGCGGGCAGATGGGAGCAGGCTTTGGATACCTTCTTTGGCTCTGGCGGCGGCCATTGCGTTTTCGCGGCTGTATCTTTACGTCCACTGGCCCAGCGATGTGCTGGCCGGCGCTTTGCTGGGGGCGGCACTGGGATATCTGGCCCCCCGGGTGGTTGTATTTGGAGAGAAATGCCTGCGGGGGAAGCGGTAAAGACCGTCAGGGGGCAGAAAGAGCTGCCGGATCGCCCGGTGTTCCGACGGCCTTTGCATTCAGGCAAGGGTCTGTGCCAGAGAGACAAGCAGCGGCATGGTGACAACTGAACAGAGCGTTTGAAGAGAAATCAGCTCCGCAGCTAATGTGGATTCCGGATCGTCGAACATGGCAAGTACTACAGCGGGAGGCGTGGAGGCGGCAATGGTGATGGCAATCAGCATATTTCCCTGGATGCCGAAAAGGCGCATCAAAAAGATTCCAAGCAGGGGAAATATAACAAGGCGCAGGAAAGCGGCCAGCCAACCGGTTCTGTCCCGAAGCGCGGTGCGCAGATCTGTGTGGGCCAGTTGAATGCCGATGATCAGCATGGGAACGGGAATTGCCATGCTGCCAAGATAGGAGACGCCCTGATTGAGCAGAGCGGGCAGGTGAGTACCGCTGAGAAAAAGGGCCAGGCCCATGAGAATGCCGAGGAAACCTGGGTTCAAAAGCGCCTTTTTGAGACTGGCACGGTTCAGGCTGCCCTTGAGATACACAACTCCGACGGTCCACATGAACAGCGTTGTCACAGCGGAGTAGGCGGATCCGTAAAAAACACCCACACTGCCGATAACGGCCATTTGCAAAGGAAGCCCCATGAAATTACAATTGGAGAGAACAGCGGAGAGTGCTAAAAGCCGTTTGCGGTGAATGCTTTTATCCCGGATGGCGATGTGTGAGAGAAGAAAAAACAGAAAACAAAGAACCGCGGAGAGGCCAAGGGATAACAAAAAATCATGCAGCGTATCCGCTGTCAAATCCAACTGAAATGCGGAAAGCAGGGAACAGGGAAGTGCGACATATAAAATCAGATTGTTCAGGCTGCCGACAGCGGAATACTGAATAATCCCGGATTTGGCACAGACGAAGCCGACGGCCATCAGGCAGAAGAGAACCAGAACTTGTCCAGAGACCGTAAAGAGATTTGTAAGCATAGGAAAACTTCCTTTGTATTCCAGAATCTGCAAAAAACACAAGAGAACTTTAGTTTACCATAGTTTTCCGGCCTGTCAAGAACCTGCCTTGCGGAATTGGGGAAGTTGGGGTATACTATACTATCTATGGGTTTAACGGAAAAATTATCAAAATTACCCACAGTCAGGAGGACCACCCATGAAACTCATGGTCATCGACGGTAACAGCATCATCAATCGAGCCTACTATGGAATCCGGCCCCTTACCACGCGGGAGGGATTATACACCCACGCGGTCTTCGGATTCCTCACCACGCTGCTTCGTTTGAGAAACGAGGAGAAGCCGGATGCGCTGTGTGTCACCTTCGATGTCCACGCCCCTACCTTCCGGCACCAGGCATCCGAGGCGTACAAGGCCACCCGGAAGCCCATGCCGGAGGAGCTGCAGATGCAGGTGCCGGTTTTGAAAGAAGTGCTGGACGTGCTGAACATCCCGCGGTATGAGATGGAGGGGTGGGAGGCAGATGATCTGATTGGCACGATTTCCCGCCGGTGCGAGGCTGCGGGCTGGGACTGCGTAGTGGTCACCGGAGACAAGGACAGCCTTCAGCTGATCACAGACCACACGATGGTGAAGCTGGTGTCCACCCGGATGGGGCAGACCACCACAAAGGATATGACAGAAGCAGTGTTCCGGGAGCAGTATGGCTTCGCTCCCATCCATATGATTGATTTAAAGGCATTGATGGGGGACAGCTCTGACAATATCCCCGGCGTCCCGGGCATCGGAGAGAAAACGGCCATGGGATTGGTGCAGATGTATGGCTCCATCGATCAGCTGTACGGCCATATGCCGGAAATTATGACGGCACCGGGAACCCCGGCAAAGCCAAACGTGGTGAAAAAGCTGACGGAGGGGGAGAACAGTGCCCGGGAATCTTACTGGCTGGCTACCATCGTCACCGATGCACCCCTGGATTTTCGGCCGGAGGACAACCTTTGCCGGGCTCCCGGCAGCGAGGCCTACGGCCTGTTTTTGAAGCTGGAATTTTCCAAGCTGATTGAGAAGTTCGGGTTGACGCCCCAGACGGAAAAAACGGCAGCTGATGGCCGGCAGGAGAATTTCGCAGTAACGGTGGAACAGGTGACGACTCCTGAACAAGCGGACGCATTGCTGGCGGCTTGGCGGAAGGCGGACCATGTGTCGCTTTTGACACTGCCGGAGTTTACGGGCGTTTCTGTGTTCTGCAGGACTGGAGAGCAGACTGCGGTGGCGGCAGAGCTGTTTTTTGAAAAGTATCAGGGGGACTGGAACAGCCTTTTGAAGGCGCTGTTTTCCAAAGATGTGAAAAAGGTTTCCCACAATGTAAAGGATCTGATGCGTGCACTCCTGGAAAATCAATTGCCAGCCGATGGTTTCTTTTTTGATACCGCCTTGGCGGCCTATCTCCTGGATGCCACAGCGGGAGGTTATGATCTCCAGCGACTGTCCGTCTCCTATTACAATGAAGAGCTTCCGAAACCGGTTTACCTGGAGCCGGATGCCTTTTCCCTTCTGGGAGATACCAGCGCGGCAGAGTCGGCTTTTGACAGGTATACCGCTGCGGTGGAGGCCCTGTACGGAACGCTTTCGGAAAAGCTGAAGGAACGTGGACAGTGGTTGCTGTTCCAAAACATTGAGATGCCGCTATGCGCCATACTGGCAGAGATGGAAATGACAGGCTGCCAGGTAGATGCAAAAGCCCTGGCCGAATTTGGGGATCTGCTGTCCAACCGGGCGGGAGAACTGGAGACAGCCATTTATGAAATGGCAGGGGGAACCTTTAATATCAACTCACCCAAGCAGCTGGGCGAGGTGCTTTTTGAACGTTTGGGTCTGCCCCACGGGAAGAAGACGAAAACCGGATGGTCTACCAACGCCGACGTGCTGGAAAAGCTCCGGTTGCAGCATCCAATTGTCAATGCTGTGCTGGAATACCGCCAGTATGCCAAGTTGAAATCCACCTATGCCGACGGACTTTTGAAAACGATGGATCCGGATGGCCGGATTCGCACCAGCTTCCAGATGACGGTGACGGCAACCGGCCGACTGTCCTCCACGGAACCGAATCTGCAGAATATCCCCACGCGCACCGATCTGGGCAGTGAAATCCGAAAGATGTTCGTACCGGCAGAAGGATGTGTTCTGGTGGATGCGGACTACTCCCAAATTGAGCTGAGGCTGCTGGCCCATATTGCCGGAGATGAGGTCATGCGGGAGGCATTTCGCTCCGGCGGCGACTTCCATGCGGAGACGGCGGCCAAGGTATTCCATGTGGATCGGGCGGATGTGACTCACGAAATGCGCCGCCGGGCCAAGGCGGTGAACTTTGGAATTGTCTATGGCATTTCTGCATTTTCCCTGTCCCAGGACATCGGTGTGACCGTGGCGGAGGCCAAGAATTACATGGAGGCATATTTTGCAACCTTTCCCGGTGTCCGCCAGTACATGGATGGCGTGGTGGCCCTTGCCAAAGAGAACGGTTATGTGGAGACACTGTTCCACCGCCGCCGGGATTTGCCGGAGCTGAAATCCTCCAATTTCAACCTGCGGTCCTTTGGAGAACGGGTGGCACTGAACATGCCCATTCAGGGTACGGCGGCAGATGTAATGAAGCTGGCTATGGTGGCGGTGTGGAAGCGACTGAAGACGGAAAAGCTCCAGGCCCGTCTGGTGCTTCAGGTCCATGACGAACTGATTGTGGAGTGCCCAGAGGCGGAGGCACCGGCAGTTGCCAAGCTGTTGGAAGAGGAGATGGAACGGGTGGTGCACCTGAGCGTCCCGCTGACTGCCGAGGCCCATTGGGGCAAAAACTGGCTGGAGGCCAAGGAATAAAGAGGGGCGGTTCTGATAGGGAGGCATGCGGCGGGATTCTGTACCGCGCAGCCGTCACAGAAGGCAGGGCCTGCTATACGGACTCCTGGTTTCACCGCGGAAAGGAATATGAATTGATGAGACAACAGATGCACGTGCGGATTGTGCCCATGAGCGCCGACCATCTGGACGAGGTGGCGGAACTGGAGCGCATTTGCTTTTCGATGCCCTGGTCCCGGAACATGCTGGCGGAAGAGTTGGACAATGCACTCTCTGCGTTTTTGGTGGCGCTGGATGACGAGGGCAGCGTGGTGGGATATGCCGGACTTCAGGTGGTGCTGGACGAGGGCTATATTACCAATGTGGCAGTCCGGCCGGAGTGCCGGCACCAGGGAATTGCCGGAAAGCTCCTGCAGGTATTCCTGGACTTTGCGGCGGGAAATCACTTGGCCTTTTTAACCTTGGAGGTACGGGCTTCCAACTATGATGCCATCGCCTTGTATGGCGGGCGGGGATTCCGCAGTGTCGGCCGCCGGAAGAATTATTACGAGCACCCCAGGGAGGATGCCATTATTATGACAAAGGAGTTTCGAGATGGAACTGAGAATCGCGACACCAGAACAACTGACAGCAGTGTATGAATCCGACTTAAAAAAATCATTTCCGCCGGCGGAACTGAAATCCCTCCGGGAAATACAGGAAATGTGGAAAAAGGAATGTTACCGCCCCTGGTGTTTGTTTGATGGGGAGACAATTGTAGGGGAGTGCTTCCTGTGGCTGGGCAAGCCCGGCTGGGCTCTGTTTGACTACCTGTGCGTTTCCCCCGGCTGCCGTAACAGCGGTACAGGCTCCCTGATTATACAAAAGCTTTTGGAGGCCGAAGCGGGAACGGTCATTTTTGGAGAGAGCGAGATCCCTGCGTATGCGCCCGATCCGGCCATGGCGGAACGGCGGCTCGGATTCTACACCAGAAACGGCGCAAAAACAGCTGGATACGACACAGCAATGTTTGGCGTGCCCTATAAGACCCTGTATTGGGCGGACGCCCAGATCCCGGATGAGGAGCTGATGGAACACCACCAATCGATTTATCAGGGGTGGTTTTCTCCGAGACGGTACGCAAAGTTTGTCCAAATTCCCTTCGATCCGCAAAGGCCTCGGCAGCTGACACCGTGGAGCGAGGAAGAGTGAGGGGAATCCTGTGAAAATTTTGGCTTTTGAATCCTCCTGTGATGAGACAGCGGTGGCAGTGGTAGAGGATGGCCGCACAGTTCTGTCAGATGCCATTGCCTCACAGGCGGATATGCATGCGCTTTACGGCGGCGTGGTGCCAGAGATTGCCTCCCGGAAGCATGTGGAGGCGATTGCGGCACTGATGGAGCAGGCTCTGAAAGATGCAAACTGTACCCGCGCGGATATTGATGCCGTCGCGGTCACGTACGCACCGGGTTTAATTGGCGCCGTTCTGGTGGGCCTCAGCTTTGCAAAGTCTGTGGCATTTGCGTGGGACGTGCCGCTGATTCCGGTGCACCATGTCCGGGGCCACATCGCAGCCAACTATTTGGCTTTTCCGGATTTGGAACCGCCATTTCTGGCACTGGCTATCTCCGGCGGCAATACGCTGATTATGGATGTGAAAGGTTATACAGAACTGCAGGTGCTGGGTGCTACCCGGGATGACGCGGCGGGAGAGTGCTTTGATAAGGCCGCCCGCGTGCTGGGACTGCCTTATCCGGGAGGGGCGCCGATGGACGCCCTGGCCCAGCAATCTCAAGGTGGCGTCTATAAGCTGCCCCATGTCCATGTAGAGGGAGCAGAGCTGGATATGAGTTTCTCGGGCCTGAAGACGGCAGTGGTAAATTTGGCGCACCATGCAGAACAAGTGGGGGAGCCCCTGAACCGGGCAGCACTGGCCAGGGATTTCGCCCAGGCCGTCAGCGATGCACTGGTGCCCCGGGCTATGCAGGCAGCCTCTCTGGCGGGGCGGAAAGTGTTGGTTGCCGCCGGCGGCGTGGCTGCCAATTCCGTAATTCGGGGAGACTTGGAACGGGCTTGTGAAAGACAGGGATACAGATTATATCTGCCGCCGCTGAAGCTTTGTGGTGATAATGGCGCTATGATCGGCGCGCAAGGGTATTATGAATATCTGGCAGGGCATACTGCCGGAATGAATCTGAATGCCTATGCTACGCGGGACATTGCGGTTGGATAGGGAGATGAAAAAGCACGGCTTTATACAGCCGTGCTTTTTCATCTCCCTATCCATTTTTACATGAAGTATCAAGTCAATTTCTGGAGTTACAAAATTCTGCATGTGAGGCAGACGAACTTTCTTTTTTTGAAAAATAGAGAAGAAAAATAGGCAAAATCTTTACTGGACAAAAAAATCAGAAAGGGAAATGATAGAAGGCGTCAAATTTGAAAATTTTATGTAAATTCAAAACAAATATTTAAAAGAAAAGAAAACTCGGTTTGCGGATGTGTAAAAAAATTACAAATATAAACAAAAATGTTGAAATATAAAGAAAATTTAATTGTTGAAAACTGTGTGGAGAATGTGAATAACTCTTTGTAGTGATATCTTATCATACAAATTATGTAAATGGTTTTTTATGGTAAAACATGGATGATAATGGAAAAAACGAAAGAAGCATAAAAAAATTTGTCAGAAAAACAGAAAGAAACCGGGAAAAATTTTGACATAAAGAGTGAAAATATTACAGGAAAAGTAAGGAAAGCGACAAAATGCCTAATGATTTTTTGAAAGATAACTTGCAAAAATACAATTTGTAATATTTGCGCGGCACATATTTGGCAGAACCAGAGAAAAATATAATATTGACGATGGAATAAACTTGTGGTAAAATAATTTGCGGCTGGAATGAGATAGGGGTTCATTTACAGACAGAAAATAGTATGCTACTGTGGCTCAATGGCAGAGCATCTCACTCGTAATGAGAAGGTTGTCAGTTCGATTCTGACCAGTAGCTCCATGTCGGAGCGAAATCCGCTCCACTCCGTTTTAAGGCGGGCCCGTTTGGGTCCGCCTTAAAACTGCATTCCGTTCCTTTGCGATTTGGTTTTGGGTGCAAACTTTTAGCATTGGATAGTACTTTTATAGCATTGCTACAAAAAGAAAGACACGACTGTTGCCGTGCCTTTCTTTTTGAGTTCCGCCACCAACAGCGGCTTCATCCCAAGGGAATTGGGCATGTTTGCCGGAACGGCATGAATTTGCTTATTAAGCAGTAATTACTCTGCGACTGGAGGGGAAAGATCCTTATGCGATACCGGCCAGACTGCTGGGCAGCAACTGATTCTTTGTGTGCCTGAATCCTGTAGGAGTAATTTTCCCGGAATGATTGAAAAGACAGGAAAACCACTGTCTGGCGGCGGGAAGGCTCATACTGAGATGGGCTGGAGAGACGCCCTCTAAAGCAAACAGCAGGCGTCATGTAGGAGCAGGTACCGGAAGCACTTGTTCCTGCTTTCCTTCCCATGCTTTCGTGGAGATATTATTCGGCAGATGGGCGTCTCGTACCAAAGAATGGAGCTGAAAAAATACGTTAAATTGACCGTTATTCTCAAGATAGAATATTGGACAATAAAAAGAAAATATCGTATCATTGTTAAAAACTTATAAAAAGCTGATATATTAAAGAGATACCCAATTAATGTCAGTTATATGGCTTATACGGCAGGGATGACCACAGCGTAATTGAAAAAGTATTTCATGGCAATGAGCGGCGAGGCGGCAAGGACTCCGTAGATAAAAAGCTGGAGGGGATCTGAATGGACATGAAAAAGAGCAGGGTTTTTGTTGTAGAGGATGAAGCACTAATCCTGGAAAGCTATTGTTCACTTCTGAAGGTAAACGGCTTTGAAGTTGTTGGTACCGCATGCACCGGAAAGCAAGCCCTGCAGCGTTTTCAAAATTTAGAAGCAGACATTATTCTGATGGATATCAAGCTTCCGGATGCAAATGGAATTGACATTTTGCGGCAGTTTAATCAGGAGCAGATTGTGCCCTGCGTGTTTATAACGGCGTATTTCAGCAACGAGCTGATGGAAGAGGCAAACAAGGTTGGGGCATTCGGATATATTCTGAAACCGGTTCAGGAACAACAGATTTTGGCCGCAATTCACATCGCCCAATGCCGGGCCAAGGAATTCGGCATTTTACGCAGGGAAGCGGCCGATCTGAAAAGCGCGCTGGAGGATAGAAAGCTGATTGAGCGGGCAAAGGGAATTTTGATGAAGTATAATCATATTGACGAAGAATCGGCAATGCGGCTGCTGCAGCAAAAGAGCAAAGAGAACAACAAGAAGCTTGTGATCATTGCTAAGGAGGTAATTGCAGCCCGCAGCTTGCTGAACGGGTGAGCCAGTATGATTGAGTTTCATCAAGTGAGCGTGCTGCAGGGCACAAAGCGTTTGTATAATGTGTCACTGACATTCCACCAGTGCGACTTCAACGTGATAGCCATGCTGGATACGAATACCCTGGAGGCGGTGCAAAGCCTGTTATCCTGCCAAATGTATCCGACATCTGGGGAAATTTTAATTGATGGACAACCTTATGATAGAAGCAGGTCCATTATCAGTGTGAGTTCCGGACGAAATTTCCTGATAGAGTCATTTTCCATTGGGCAAAATCTCTACGGCTTAAACAGCGGTGTATTCTTTAATGAGAAAAAAATTGAGCAGAAGTGCAATGCACTCATTCATCGGTTCGGATTTCATCTGAAAGCGGATTGTCTGATTGCTCAGCTGAACTGGGAACACAGAGAAATTGTTGAACTCCTGCGCGCATATGTGAAGCAGCCGAAGGTTCTGGTGCTTTCAGAGCCGTTTGACAGTCTTTCACTAGAGAACCTTCTTCATGTAAAAAACCTCTTGGTGGATATGCGTGCAAGGGGGACCTATATCATCCTGCTGACAAGAAAATACGACGATGTGTTCAAGCTCGGGGACAGTATTTCTGTGTTGCGCAATGGACACTTGATAGAATCCTTTTCGGATGACGAGATTTTCCGGGAACCTCAGCGTTTCTATGAGGCCTTTTTGGGCGGCAGCAGCATTTTTGCAGACGAGCAGTTTGCTCTTTCAGATGGTGATTTTGATGCGTTGGATATTGTCCGGATTGGAACGCAATGCATGTTTTCCCATGAAAATGTCAGCGATTCCTTTCAAAAATATGCTTGTTTGACGGAGCAATACTTTTCTGATGCCCGCTGCGCCATCTATATTCAAAACTTGGGCACCCAAAAGCGGATGAAACCATATTTTGGCAGTCAATATACGGCGGAACAGGTTCCGCTGACCGGCGATGCTGCACTGCAGCACATTCTGTCTCTCAACGAACCGCTGAATATGATACCATTTGACGCAAGTATTCATTCGACAGTTGCGGACTTTCCCTATACAAGCATCCTCTATAAAACGATTAAGCGAAACGAAGAATGCGGTGGAATCTTTCAGATTGCATTCTTAAAACCGTACAGTGTTACCAAGAGTGATGTGGATTATTTGCAGACCGTCAGCGATGAGATTTTTCTGATTCTGGACAATTGCCGCTTGGCGGGAAATTCGTCTTACCTGCAAGAGATGCACCACAGAATTAAAAATAACCTGCAACTGGTGACCAGCATGCTGATGCTGGAGAAAAACCATTATAAGATGTCTGGGCGAAGCAGTTATCGTGCGGAGGACATCGAACAACTGATAGATACCACCATTGCCCGCATACAGGGGATGGCAACGATCCATAATTTACTTACGAGAAGCACGGTCCTAAACGACATGGTCACCACGCAGTCTGTTCTTGATGAGCTGCACCGTTTTTACAGAGAACTGATTGAGATCCATGTGGAAAATTTACTGGATGCACCCATTTCCCAATCCATGGCATCCTCCTTTGCGCTGGTTATGAATGAGCTGATCAATAACAGCATTAAGCATAACCAAGGGAAGGAACATCTGAGCTGCAATATTTCCATCATGAAGAAAGACGGCTTGGTTGAAATTCAATACCGGGACAATGGAGTGGGTTTTCCGGATGAAAACATTGCCAAAGGCGTTGGAATGACAATTATGGAGGCAACTGTGCGGACGGAATATTGGGGGAGTATCCGGACTTATAATGACAACGGCGCCTGCACAGTGCTGACATTTTCCGACGAAGCTTTATATGAAAGCAACCATGAAACCTATTGACAGATTTTGAGAAAAGTGCTATATATAAAATAGACATACGCGATAAGCTTGCATGGCACTTATGGCTGGTGTCAATGTAATAGTCAATGGTGGCTACTCTTTCGGTTATAGAAACAGAAAGAGCAGCCATTTTTTTAAAAACAAATACAATAAAGCGAGATTACATAGTACTTATGGCTGGTGCTGTTGTAATGGCTAATGATGGCTACTCATCCGTTTATTATAGACGGGTGGAGTGGCCATTTTTGCTTTTTTCTTTCATAAGTGGTTGTTTTTTTAGGGAATTTCAGACAAAGAGGCTGGGAATGGCGGCAACAATTCCGCTTTTCATAGGTGTGGGACAAAGGCCTGGAAGGAAGAGCTGGAAGGGGCCGACTGAACAGAAAAATTATCAAAAAATAAAAATGAAAGGAGGGAGAAGCTGTGGAAATTGGAAAGGTTCATAGCTGCCGTATACAGGTAACAGAGGATATGGCGGCAAACAATGCGGTGACAGGCGTCCCGCATGTGTTCGGGACACCATCTCTGGTGGCGTTGATTGAACGCACTTCTCATGAGGCAGTGGCCGGGGACCTGGATGAAGGACAGACAACAGTGGGCTGTACATTGGATCTGTCTCATTCATCCCCCACCCCCATTCACATGGAAGTGGAGTGTCGTACAACGCTTGTAAAACAAGATGGCATCATGCTGTATTTTGAGGCGGAGGCCATGGACGGCAGCGGCCGGATTTGTACCTGCAAGCACTCCAGAGCAATTGTGGACAAAGCCCGCATCGAGGCAAAGGCAGCAAAGAAAACCCAGATGTAATGAAATCCGATTACCTGAAAAAGAAAGGAAATGAAACGATGAAAAGAGTAACCAGCATTATGTTAGCTCTTTTGATGGCGCTATCTATGTTCGCAGCGACTGGCTGCGGCAGCAAGGACGCAAACAGCAGCGCACCGGAAGACACTGGCAATGAGAGCAGCACTCCGGCAGATCCCAGCAAACCCGGCGCTGGAAAGAGAATTGGACTGATTACAACCATCGGCGGCCTGGGCGACGGTGCCATTGGCGATGCCACCTATGAGGGAATTAAACTGGCAGCGGAAGAGCTCGGGTTTGAATTCGACTATTCCGAGCCCATGAGCGCTCCTGACTATGAGACGCTTCTCATCGAATATGCCGAGAGCGGAGACTACGATCTGATTTTCCTGGCGGGAAATGACGGACTGGATCCAGTGAACGCTGTGGGCGCCGATTATCCTGATCAGCGGTATCTGGTATACGATATCAGCGCAGAGGGAAATCCCCAGATGATCTCTGAGTATTTTGCAAAGAACGAAATTGGATTCATTGCCGGCGTCCTGGCTGCCTTGATGGAGGAAAAGGGCGAGATCACCATCAATGGAACCACCACGACCTTCGACACCACCGGCAAGATTGGACTGATCATCGGCAACGAGGTTCCCAGCACGGTCACTGCCCTCACCGGCGCGGCCGCTGGCATCAAGTATGTGAAACCGGACTACGAGTATCTGTATGGGATTGTTGGCGACTGGAAGGATCAGGCAAAGAATAAGGAGCTTGCACTTTCCATGTACGACCAGGGCGCCCATATCATCTTCCAAAATGCAGGCGGCGGCGGACTGGGCATCATTGCTGCGGCCCAGGAGCGGGATGGCTTTTTCATCGGTTATGATAAGGATCAAACCGAGTGGGATCCGGAGCGTGTCATCGGCTCTTCCCGTAAGCAGAATAACGATGTGATCATGCGTGTTTTGAGAGAGTTCTGCGAGACCGGTGAGCTGAAGTGGGGCACTGCGGAACTGAACGGCGCGTCCAACGGCGGTATCGGGTTCAACTACAATCCCGGATTTGAAGTTCCGGAGGATGTGGATGCTGTGATCCAGCAGGTTATCCAGGATATCAAGGACGGCAAAATTAGCGCACCCAACACCTGGGAAGAGGTAGAGGCGTTTGACGCGGTGTACGGCGGCTGACAACGCGTATGCAGACGGGGGCAGGGGGGAGTTTCCCCTCTGCCACCAACATGTGAAATGCGCCAGAACTTTTTGATTCTTTCGGACATCCAGACACATCAATATAGTTCGCATCAAAACGGGAGGATAAAGCCTTTTGGTGTTGAAACGGAGGGTACGCATGCCTGAAACTATGATATCCATGAAGGATGTAACAATCCGGTTTGGCTCACTGACAGCAAATGACAAGGTTTCGCTGGAAGTGAAAGAGGGTGAGATTATGTCACTGCTCGGCGAAAATGGCGCCGGAAAATCCACCCTGATGAAAATATTATATGGACTGTACACCCGCGAGAGCGGTGAAATCGTGATAGATGGAAACGTGATGCCGAAACGGTACGCCCCGGCTGATGCAATCAAACTGGGTGTATCCATGGTACCACAGCATTTTATGCTGATCGATTCCTTCACAGTAGCGGAGAACATTGTGCTGGGGGAAGAACAGCAAATTAGTCACCTGATGATGAGCAAGGAGAAGGCGTGTGCCAAGGTGGATTCCCTGTGTGAGCAGTTTGGGATTCCCCTCTCTCCAAAGCAAATTGTAGGAGAACTCCCCATGGGAACCAAGCAAAAGGTGGAAATTCTCAAAGCGCTTTACCGCGGAACAAAAGTTTTGATTTTGGACGAGCCCACCACCGTGCTTACCCCACAGGAAGTGGATGAACTGTTTGTCTTGCTGCGCTCTTTGCAGAGAAAGGGAATCACCATTATCATCATCACACACAAGCTGAATGAGGTGCTTGATATCAGCGACCGTGTAACGGTTATGCGCTTGGGCAAAAATATGGAGGTTCTGGAGACCTCGCATACAAATGCGCAGGAACTCTCTCGGATCATGGTCGGCAAAGAAGTTTCCAATGTATATGTGGAGCAGGGAGAAGATGAGGCAAAGCAACAGAATGCAGTGTTTCGTTTAGTAAACCTGCACACGAAACGGGAGGGAGAACGCTGCAACCTCCAGGGAATCAACTTGGATCTCTTTCCGGGAAAAGTTGTGGGCGTAGCCGGAATTGATGGGAATGGTCAGACAGACCTTGTGGAAGTACTGACTGGAACCAAAGCGCTTTCTAAAGGTGAGATCCGCACTGGCGATCAGTGCATCCTTGCCAATACTGTGGAGGAGATGCGCACACTTGGCATCGGCATTATCCCAGAGGATCGGACGCAGCAGGGGCTGGTATTGGATCTCACCGTGCGGGACAATATTTTGCTGGGCTATAAAAGCGATACCCGCTTTGAAAAACACGGGATTATCAATCTGCAGAGCGCAAATAAATATATTGGCGATTTAATCCAAAAATACGATATCCGGCCCGCGCGGGGCAATGCGGTGTGCCGTTTTATTTCCGGCGGCAACCAGCAAAAAGTGGTACTTGCCCGGGAATTGGAGCGAACGGGACTCAAAGCAGTAGTGGCCAGCCAGCCTGTCCGCGGACTGGATGTAGGCGCCATTCAGTTCACCCATTCGACCCTTCTGAAATTGCGCAGCGAAGGAATGGCCATCCTCCTGATATCCAGTGACTTGGACGAAATTAAGACGATGAGCGATTATATTGCGATTATTCGCAACGGCAGAATCGTTGCGTTTAAAAAGGCAAGTGATTTCTCCAAGGATGAAATTGGTTTATACATGGGTGGCGCAAAATCCGAGGAGGTGACGGCATGAAGAACCTGCTGTCTGCGGAGAGAATGGCACGCCTGAAATGGCAGTTGCTGGATCTGGTTTATGTGCTGATTTCCATTATATTAGCTTTGGTCGTCGGCGGTATCTTTTTGCTGATTCTGGGCAGCAATCCGATTGAAGCGTATCACATCATGTTCCAAAAGGCGTTTGTCAGCTTTGGAGCGATTCTGAGAAGAATGACGATTTATCTGCTCTCCGGACTGGCGGTTGCCATTCCGGTGAAAAGCGGTATGTTTAATATGGGCGGCGAGGGCCAAATTGCAGCAGGCGCCATGACGGCGGCCATGCTGGGCAGTGCCTTGGCGCTGCCTGCCGGAATTCATCCGGTGGTTTGCATGCTGGGTGCAATCCTTGTCGGTGCCCTGCTTTCCAGTATCAGCGCACTGATGAAACTGAAGTTCGGATCCAGCGAGGTTGTCACGGGTATCATGCTGAACTATGTCGTGATGTATATCTTGCAATATCTCTCCATGTACCCATTCCGTGGCTCCCCAAACTCTCCGCAGACCGCGGAGATTTTGGAAACCGCGAAAATTCCGCGGCTGGCGGAAGGCAGCCAGGCATCATATGGTCTGTTCATTGCCCTAGGCTGCTGCTTGCTGTTTGCCTTTATTATGAACCGCACCCGGTTCGGCCTGGAACTGAAAAGCGCGGGCTTTAACCGGCTGGCAGCGTCTTATCAGGGTGTGCGGGTAGGCGTGATGTCCGTCCTTTCCATGGCAATCGGTGGCGGCTTGGCTGCCATGGCGGGCGCCGTTGAAGTGATGGGCGGCAGATATCTGTATCTGGATGCCTATTTCACGAACTATGGATTTGACGGGATTGCCGTAGCCTATATGGCGCGAAACAATCCACTGGGAGTTATCGTGACAGCCTTTTTCCTCTCCACATTGAAGGTGGGCGCTGTTGCACTGGATCGGCAGGCAGGCGTATCTGTGTATTTCGCCATCGCTTTGCAGGGCATTATCATTGCGCTGCTGGTCTCCCCCTATCTTGTGGAATCTGTATTTAATCGGATCAGGCAAAAGCGGCTTGCAAAGAGAAAAGAGCCGGCCATAAAGACTGCGTCTACTTGAGGGAGGAAGCCGTATGGAAATTTCAACACTGATCTCCAGTATGCTGCGCCTGGGTGTACCACTGCTGCTTGCGGCGCTGGGCGTTCTGGTTTCCGCAAAAGCGGGAATTGTCAATATGGGCATGGAGGGCAACATGCTGTTCTGCGCCTTCATTGGCGCATTGGTTACCTACTGGACCGATATGCCGCTTGTCGGATTGCTGGCAGCGGTCATTGCAGGGCTTCTTTACTCCCTGTGCATGGGAGTGTTTATCATCAAATGGCGCGGCAACCATGTGGTTGTGGGCCTTGGCTTCAATTTCCTGATGATTGGTGCTACCACGGTGCTGCTGAAAGCGGTCTGGAACTCCTCCGGAAACTCCGCCCCGCTTGTTCGGCTGCCCCAAATGGAGCTTCCGTGGCTGGGACAACAGTCCATCACACTTGTCATTGCCATTTTTGCGGTATTTGCCGTCTGGTTCCTTTTGAATAAGATGAATTTGGGCTTTCGTATCCGTGCGGTCGGAGAGCATCCCGCAGCAGCGGATTCCGTCGGCGTAAATGTGATGATGTATCGGTTCATCGCACTTGGAATTGCCGGTATTCTGGGCGGTCTTGCAGGAGCAGAACTGAGCATTGGGCAAATGGGCTATTTTACGAAGCAGATGACGGCATCCAAGGGATTTTTGGCCTATTCGGCTGTTATTTTTGCTGGCTATGACCCCATTTACGTGGTGCTGACCACCATGTTGCTGGGCCTTCTGGATGCGTTCCAAATGCGGGCACAGTCTATGTTCAATATTCCAGGACAGCTGCTTTTGATGCTTCCGTACTTGGTGACACTGCTGGCGCTGTTCGGCGTCGGTGACAAGAAGAAACCCAAGGCGGCAGGCAAGATCTATGTGAGAGGCAATTTCTAAGCGTTTCGGGGATTGCTTTAAGATTTTTAATTTGATGAAAGAAGGCAGAAGAACTTATGGATACCGGTAATAACATTCAATATCTGATGCGGCCGTCATCAATCGCCCTTCTTGGCTGCTCTGAAAGCAATGTGGGCGGGCAGACGCTGAAGAACCTTCTCAGCAACGGATATCAGGGAAAGCTCTATCCGGTGCATCCGAAACACGAAACAGTTTGCGGCGTGGCGTGCTATAAGAGTCTGATGGAGATTCCAGATACCGTGGACTGCTGCGTCGTTGCCCTTAGAAGTACCCTGTGTGAGGGTGCTGTGGATGAAATGAAGGAAAAAGGCGTGAAGGCTGCTGTTTTCTATGCCAGCGGCTTTTCCGAAGTAGGAAAAGAGGGTCGCGAACTGCAAAAACGCCTGACGGAAAAGCTGCGCGAATCTGGTATTGCCGCCTGCGGCCCCAACTGCCTTGGTTTTATCAATTTCCACGACAATGTCCTGCTGTACAGTGCTGCAACGGACATTTCCAGCCTGAAGGGGCCGATTGGCCTGGTTTCCCACAGCGGCTCGATCTGCATTGCGTTTCAAAGCGCCCACCGCGGGGCGGGCTTCAGCTACAACATCTCCTGCGGCAATGAGGCGGGCCTCTCTGTGCCGGATTATTTCCGCGCCATGATTGAAGACGAGCATACGGAGATCATCGTGGGCTTCCTGGAGGCTATTCGGGATCCGGAGGGCCTGAAAGAAGTGGCAAAGCTGGCAGTAGAGCGCAATAAGCCGATTATCATCCTGAAAGTAGGCAGGTCCGAGGTTGCTCAAAAGACTGCCTCAGCGCACTCCGGCGCATTGGCCAGCCCGGCAAATGTTTCGGACGCATTCTTCAGGCAGAACCACATTCTGCAGGTGAACAGCTTTGACGAGCTCAACGAGACTTGTGAACTGCTCCTCAAGCTTAAGAATATTCCGCTGGCCGGCCCCGCGAAAGTCAGCATGACGGCCATTTCCGGCGGGCAACTGGGCTTTTGCAGCGATGTTGCGGCGGAGCAGGGCCTGACATTTGCCAATATTGGCGAAGAGGCAAAGAGCCGTATCCGCGCGGCGCTGCCCGACTTTGCCACGGCAAAAAATCCGCTGGACGTGACAACAGCCCTGTTTGATACGGATGCCTATCAGGAGTGCGTCCGTGCACTGGCGGCTGATGAAGAGACGGGCCTGATTATGATCTGCCAGGATTGTGAAGCAAACATGTGTGCAGACGAGATCGGGCTGTACCGACATATCGTCCAGGCGCTGTGCAAGGTGCGGGATGAAATTGACAAGCCGATGGCCGTCTTTTCGCCGCTGTCCTCCGGCCTGGTGCAGGAGTATGCGGATACATTTGCGGAACACGGTATTCCTCTGCTGCAGGGCGCTCATGAGAGCATGCGCGCGGCTGCCCTTTATTTCCAGTGGATGCAGTACCGCAAAGAGGTCGCCGAGGAGAGCAGTACGGCGTCCGAAGCGAAGGTTCCTTTTGAATTCGGCACAGACCGCAGCTTGAGCGAGCGGGCCAGTAAGGCGCTGCTGTCAGCCTATGGGATTCCCGTGGCTGCTGATATCCTGGTCAGTAGCAAGGAAGCAGCCGTGGCGGCAGCCGAGAACATTGGATATCCCGTGGTGATGAAGATTGACTCTGCGGACATCCTGCATAAAACAGAGGCTAAGGTCGTAAAGCTGGGGGTCGGTTCTGCGGAAGAGGCCGCCCGTGTCTATGACGAGCTGATGGCAAATGCCCATGCTTATAATCCCAAGGCCCGGATCAACGGCGTTTCCGTACAAGAGATGGTTGATAAGGGCGTGGAGGTCATGCTGGGCATGAAGTCGGATCCCGTATTTGGCCCCTGTGTCATGGTAGGTATTGGCGGCATTTTTGTGGAGATTTTCAAGGATATGTCTTTGCGCCTGGCTCCCGTTGATAAATCCACCGCGATGGAGATGATACAGTCACTGAAGGGAAAGAATCTTCTTTACGGTGCGCGGGGCGCGGAGCCTGCGGATGTGGACGCGCTCTGTGACACCATCGAGAAATTCAGCCGCCTGGCCTATGATTATCAGGACCGCATTGCGGAAATGGACATCAATCCCATCATTGTTCTGGCCGACGGGAAAGGGGTAAAGGCAGTCGATGCCCTGGTTGTTCAGCGGGAGGCAGAATGAAAACTAACTACAAGACCATTCCCAAATTAGAATTGCACCGCCATCTTGAGGGAGCGATGCGCCTCTCCACAATTCGGGAGCTGGCTTTGAAGGAGGGACTCTTGCTGCCCTATGAGGACGAGCGTGCCTTTCGTGCGGTCTTTCAGGTCAGCCCCGGAGAGGAACGGACGCTTGTGCAGTTCCTGACAAAATTCGTGTGGCTGCGCCGCTTGCTGAAAAATCGTGAGACGCTGGAACGGATTACCTTTGAGACGGTGGAGGACGCGGCATTGGATGGTACGCGGTATGTTGAAATCCGTTTTAATTACTCCCGCCTTGCGGAAAACGGCCTGTCTGATGAGGAGATCATAGGTGGCATCTGCGATGGAGTGAAGCGTGCCGAGGAGATGTATCCCATCCGTGTAGGACTGATTTGCGGGATATCCAGAGAGCTTCCGGTGGACTGCGCCGAAAAGACGGTTGATTTTGCAATTGCTAATCAGGCAAACGGAATTGCAGCAATTGACCTGATGAACGATGAACGGTTTCCGCCCGCGCTGTTTGGAAAGCCCTTTGCCCGCGCCCGGGAGGCAGGCCTTCATATCACTGTACACGCTGGGGAAGCCGCCGGACCGGAGAGCGTCCTTGCCGCCATCAGAGAGCTTCAGGCGGAACGGATTGGGCACGGTACACATATCCTGGAGGATCCGGAGGCACTGCGGTTGGTGGCGGAACAGAATGTGTTCGTGGAGTGCTGCCTCACCAGCAATGTCCACACAGGGGCGGTTCCAACCATGTGCGCACACCCAATGCCGGTCCTGCGTATGAACCGAATTCCTTTTTGCTTGAATACGGATGATCCAGGCGTATCGGATATTACGCTTTCGGGAGAGTTTTCCGTTGCCAAGGAGAGCTTTGGCCTTTCGGAAGCGGAACTTCGGGACATGCAATTGACGGCTGTGGATTATATTTTCCGAGATGACTTGAAACCGTGGCTGCGCAGCGCATTATGCGGCGCATAACAGTTTGCAGAAGGAGTGCATGGTATGAAAATTCGCGATATCAAAACGTATCCGCTGATGTACATGAAACCCTCTCCGAAGCTGCCGCGCACATTCATATTGGTGAAGGTAGAGACAGATGAGGGGATCTTCGGCTGGGGAGAGGCGAGTTCCGCCTACGGACACAGCTTTCCCATGGTGGTAAAGGAGATCATAGACGGGACGTTCAAGAGAATTTTGGTCGGCGAGGATCCGCTGCAGATTGAGCGTCTGGTGACTAAAATGCGCACCTATATCTGGGGGTATCTTGGGTCAAACGGTGTCTCCTGCCAGGCAATTTCTGCGGTGGAGATTGCGCTCTGGGACATTTTGGGCAAGGTTGCCGGACTTCCGGTTTATAAGCTGCTTGGAGCGGATAAGGATCGGGTGAAGGTTTACGCCACCGGCGCTGCAAACTTTACGGTGGACTACGACTGGCATATGGAGTTTTTTGAGAGAAATCTCAGAGAAGGGTATACCGGTGTAAAGGTCCGTGTTGGAAAGAGCAAGGACTGGGACGAGGAGTTTGTACGGCGGGTGCGTGAGTTGGTAGGGCCCGATATCAACGTGATGATCGATGCTTATATGACCTACAAGCCAGATACGGCCATTGAAATGGCCAACCGGTTTGCTCCGTATAAACCCTATTTCTATGAAGAGCCGCTGTCCCAGTATGATTTGAGTTCACTTGAGCGGATCTCCCGGATCTCGCCGGTGCCCATTGCACTCGGCGAAAGAGTTTGCTCACTCTATGCGTTCAAGGAACTGGTTGAGAGAAAGATTGGAAACATTTTTCAGCCCGATGCGACAATTGTTGGAGGAATCAAGGAATGCCTGGCCGTCTGTACAATGGCGGAGGCCTTTTCCATTCCCTGCATTCCACATATCGGCGGCTGTGCCGCAGTGGGATATGCGGCAAATCTTCACGTGGCGCTGGCCAGCCGCAATGTCTCTATGCTGGAACTGGATGGCGCGGACTATCAGCCCATGCGTGATGAGATTTTGGTGGATCCTATCTTTGATGCCACAAACGGCGGCGTTTTGAAGGACGGGACGATTCACGCGCCGGAGAAGCCGGGCCTTGGCATTGATATCAACGAAGAGGCATTTGAAAAGTTTCCTTACACTAGGGGCATTACGTATAATGACGTGTTCCCGCAATACGGAGCGGGAATCGTATAAAGGAGGCTTCCATGAGTTCCACAGTGTTACAGGAACGGCGGGGCAAAATCGGCATTCTGACGATGAACCGCCCCGAGAAACTGAACACGCTGAATGACGATCTGCTGATCTCCCTCTATAACGGCATCAAGGAGATGGAGGAAGACGAGAAGCTGCGCGTAATTGTGGTGCGGGCGGCTGGACGTTCGTTCTGCGCGGGTTTTGATCTCTCTCCCCGGGAAAAGCCGTTTACAACGGTAATGGATTGGCATGAACATGCGAAACTGGGCAACCGGACCTTCATGGCCTTGTGGGAGTGCAAAAAGCCAACCATTGCAGCAGTGCAGGGCTATGCCCTGGGCGGCGGCTGTGACTTGGCAATGGCCTGCGACTTCACAATTGCGGCAGATAATGCAGTTTTTGGGGAGCCGGAAATTCAATTCAGCTCCTCCACCCCGCTCGTCCAACTGCCCTGGATGACAGGCATGAAGAGAGCCAAGCAAGTTCTTCTGACCGGCGACCGCATTGACGCGGCCATAGCTGAGCAGGCAGGGATGGTTACCAGTTTGACTCCGGCAGAAACCCTGGACGAAACCGTGATGTCCCTCGCCCAAAGGCTTGTGAAAATCCCTGTTCCCGCTATGCAGATGAACAAGGCGGCCATCAATCAGTTTTACAGGCTGAAGGGAATGTGCGAGGCGTTGGACGAGGGAGCACGAATTTTTGCTGCAGTACATATGACCAAGACTCTGGAAAACGAACAGTTTTTCGCTGTGGCCGCAAAGGAGGGGCTTGCCGCTGCATTCAAGTGGCGGGATGCGCTCTTTGCGGATGAAGGGTGATGCGTATGCGTACACGTTTAACGGAACTTTTGAACATTCGCTACCCCATTTTGCAAGGTGCGATGTATGCAATTTCCACACCCGATCTGGTCTCTGCCGTCTCCAATGCAGGCGGTGCAGGAATTTTGACGGACGCCTGGGACTTGGAACAGCTGAGAGAGAACATTCGGAAGATCAAAAAACTTACTGATCAACCCTTCGGCGTTAATCTCAACATGGCGGGACGCTTTGCAGATCGGGTTTGGCAAAGTGCTAGGGTGATTGCAGAGGAACATGTTCCGTTTGTGACCACAGGAGCCGGTGACCCAAGACCCTATATCCCGATGCTGAAGGACGCAGGTGTGAAGGTGTTGTCCATTGCACCCAATACCCGCCTTGCCAAGCGGATGGAGGCAGCCGGCGTTGACGGCATTATTGTGGAGGGAATGGAGTCCGGCGGACATATCGGAACCATGACAACCATGTCACTGATGACGAATGTCATTCCGGAGGTAGAAATTCCCGTGGTTGCCGCCGGAGGGATTGCAGACGGAAGAGGTCTTGCGGCTGCACTGGCGATGGGGGCGGCAGGGGTGCAGATTGGCTCCCGGTTCCTGCTGGCCAGTGAGTGCGGCTCCTTCCATCCCAAAAATGTGGCGAAGATCATTGCGGCAGATGACGAGGCCTGTATCACCATCGGAACCACCCGCGGCAAGGGAATGCGCGGACTGCGCAGTGCTTTTTCGGAGAAATATCTGGAGATGGAACTCGCCGGTGTCCCGACGGAGGAGCTCAACAAGTTTGCGGCAAATATGACGCCGACCATTGCAAGAGAAGGCATTTCAGAGGATGGCATGAACGGCATGGTCATGGTGGGACAGAGCGTGGAACCGCTGAAGAAGGTACAGACGGCGGCAGAAATCGTGGAAGAGATCATGGCGCGGGCAGAGGAGACACTCAAAAAAATAACGAGCATGTCCTTGGAAAATGAATAAAAAATCAAATGAAAAGGAGATATGAATGATGGCAAACAATATCAAAGAGATGGAGACCGTTATCGTAGAGAGGCGGGGAAAAATCGGCATTATCACCCTGAATCGTCCGGACAAGCGCAACTCTCTCACGGATACACTGCTGAATGAGATGTATGCGGCGGTTACGGAACTGGATCAGGACGAGGAGATTCGGGTACTCATTGTCAAGGGTGCAGGCAAGGCCTTCTGCGCCGGCTACGATCTCTCTCCGAGAGAGGAGCCGTTTACGACGGTGCTGCAGTGGCGCACCCACGCAAAGCATGGAAACCGTCTGATGTTCTCCATTTGGAACTGCAGAAAGCCGGTCATTGCACAGATCCAAGGCTATGCGCTGGGCGGCGGCTGTGATCTGGCCATGGTATGCGACTTTACGATTGCGGCAGAAAGCTGCATGCTGGGCGAGCCTGAGATCCAGTTCAACTCCGCGCCTCCGTTCGGCAATATTATGCCGAACCTGATTGGCATGAAGAAAACCAAGGCACTGCTTCTGACCGGCGATCGCATTTCTGCTTCCGAGGCGGAGCGCATCGGCTTGGTAACAGCTTGTGTTCCGGACGACAAGCTGGAAGAAGAGGTCATGGCGCTCGCCAAGAAGCTGGTCAAGGTGCCCGTGCCGGCGATGCGGCTGAACAAGGAGGCAATCAACCGCAATTATGAAATCAGTGGTATGCTGGATGCTATCCACTTCAACGAGGAGATCTTTGCGGACGTGCTGATGAGCGAGACCCCGGAGGCCGCAAAGTTCTTTGAAATTCAAAATAAGGAAGGACTTGCTGCCGCCTTCAAGTGGCGCGATGCGTTCTTTGCAGAAGAGAATCCGGAGAACTAAGACGGAGGTGATCCCCCGTGACATACGAAAAAATTCGCTTGGAGATCAAGGATTCTGTGGGAGTCATTACCTTTGCAACGCCCCAGAAATACAATGCGCTCAGTCATCGGGCCTATGAGGAGATCTTAGATGCGCTGGACTCGATAAAGGAGAATGAGGAAATTGGCGCAGTCCTCTTTTGTGGTGAGGGAAAGGCGTTTTGCAGTGGATTTGACCTGGGCGAGTCCGCGGAGAATACAGATCCCTGGCCGCACTGGGAACGTTTTTTGCATCAGCGGGAGATGATGCTGAAAATTTACAATTTTCCAAAGCCCACGGTTGCTGCTGTGCAGGGATACTGCCTGGGCGGCGGCGTGGAGTTTACGAGCCTTGTGGATTTGATCATTGCAGCGGACAATGCTAAATTCGGGGATCCGGGCCTTCGCTATTCCAATGTTCCAGCTCCTACACTTTTGTGGCTGGCAGGCACCAGACGTGCAAAGCAGTATATGCTGATGGCTGAAAACTTCGATGCAAGAGAAGCGCTGAGAATTGGATACATCAATCGGGTGGTTCCGCTTGATGAGCTGTACGACACCGCTTTCCATACGGCAAAACGGCTGGCGGCCATGCCGATGGAAACCATGGAGGTAACAAAACGGCTCATCAATAAATCCCTGGACGGCATGGGCTTCAAAGCCTATGGTGACTGGGGCTGGGACACCTTCCACATCGCGAAAATCTCACCCACAAAACTCGGCGTGGAATTTGACACCATTGCGAAGGAAAAGGGCATGAAAGAAGCCTTCAAATGGTCCAATGCCCGGTACGAGGAGTAAGGAGGGGCTATGGAATACGCGAAATTACGCTATGAAGTCACGGATAATACGGCTATCTTCACGTTTTGCACCCCGGACAAGCTCAATGCCATGAGCATGCAGTGCTGGGAAGAGATTGGAGACGCTTTTTCACGGGCACAGTCGGATGACTCCGTACACAGCATTTTGTTTGCAGGAGAGGGAAAAGCGTTCTGCGCGGGCTTTGATCTGGAAGAGTCCTCCGATATGAAGGAGGACGGGGCCTATTCTCACTGGCGCACAATGTCGCTTGAGCGCGAACGGATGCTGCAGCTGTGGAATACAGACAAGCCGGTTATGGCGGCTGTTCAAGGGTACTGTCTGGGCGGTGGTTTTGAACTGACCAATCTGGTGGATCTGGTTATTGCTGCTGATGACGCCGTATTTGGGGATCCTGCTATGCGGTACTCGCTTATGCCGATGCCTGCCATGCAATGGATTACGGGCATTCGTTATGCCAAGGAAAACCTCCTGCTCAGCAACTATTTCTCTGCGGAGGAAGCCTACCGTATCGGCTATGCGAATATTGTGGTGCCAAAAGAACAGCTTATGGAGACGGCGATGAACTGGGCGCACCGTTTGGCAAAACTCCCGCCTGAGACGCTGCGCTTGACAAAGCGCCTCATTAACAAAACGATCGACGGTCAGGGCTTCAGCGAGTACGGCGACTGGGGCTGGGATATGTTCCACATTGTCAAAATGATGCCGACGGCTGTCAGCCAGGAATTCAATGCCATGGTTGCGGAAAAGGGTATGAAGGAAGCCATGCACTGGCTCAACAGCAGATATAAGGTGGTGTGAGTATGGAATTTGAGAGAATTTTATATCAGACCGAGGATCATGTCGCCCATATTATGCTGAACCAGCCGGATAAGCTCAATGTTCTGGGCGTCAACGCCTGGAGAGAGCTTGAGCGGGCGTTTCAAAAGGCACAGGAAGACGATGAGGTGACTGCCGTTCTGCTGTACGGCAACGGGCGATCCTTCTGCGCGGGATTTGATATGCAGGACTCTGTGGATATGAAGGAGGCCTCCCAGTGGCAGCAATATCGTGAGGTCTGCGAGGAGCGAGACCATGTACGCAGTGTGTGGGAGTGCAGCAAACCGGTGGTAGCCGCCGTGCAGGGGCACTGCCTGGGGAGCGGGTTTGAACTCTCGCTGATGTGCGATCTGGTCATTGCTGCCGACAATGCAAAGTTTGGCGAGACAGAGCTTCGATTTTCCACGACGCCGCAGCCAAGCGCGCTCTGGTATACCAGCGTCCGCAAGGCACGGGAATTACTGATGCTGGCAGACAGAATCTCGGCCCAGGAGGCCTATGAGATTGGATTGGTCAACCGGGTTGTTCCAGCAGATTCCTTGATGGAGGAGGCTGGAAAAGTTGTGAAGCGATTATCCAGGCTGCCCACGGAAACCATGCAGATTACAAAGCGCATGATGAACCGGGCGTTGGATGGGAATGGGTTCCTGCGTTTTAACGACTGGGGATATGATTTCCTCCATCTCTCAAAGGGAATGCCGACCAGGGTCGGAAAACAGTTTGATGAAATCGCCGCGAACGAGGGAATGAAGGCTGCCATCACCTGGATGAATGAACGGTATCGGTGAGAGCATAGATTTCATCCTTTCGAAGAGGCCGCTGACCGCAAAAACGGGCATAAACTGATAGCGAGGGTGCTGATAGTTGTATATCAGCACCCTCGCTTTTACCACGGACGCATCAAACGGTTGTCCATAGGTATCCGCTTTATGGCTTGCATTGTCCGCAAGGCTCATAGCCCTCGGAAATCAGGGTATCCCGGCTGCCTATATAGACTTCCTTGTTGGCCTCGCTCATGGCGGCGGCACCGGAGCAGGCAGGATCGTGAAACTTGCGGGACTTGGTGTTCAGAATGTAAGTAGCTTCCACAGACGCCGTTCCCTCTTTATCGGAGGCGGTGTCTGCTTCCGCCAGGCAACTTTCCCCGGTGGCATAATCAATGGAGACACCGGGCTGGTTGTTGTAAACATAGACGTTGAAGCAGACGCCTTCACCGTCATCCTCTACCGATATGGCCTCCATCTGGACGCCGCTGGCAACCAGGTTGCTGTCCTGAAAGATGGGGGTTACCCGATAGAGAACATGGTTTCCGGTCTCTTTCACGTAGTCCGCCACCAAGTTTTCAAAAGGCAGCATACCGTCCACATTCATATAGCGGGTGCCTGTAATCAGGTTTTTCTCGTTGGCATTTTCTGCGGTCAACTGATAGCCGATGAGATGACATCGGTTATAGAGATACTTCCCATCCACAAAGTCATACTTTACAGTCTGCCATCCGGTGGGTTTTACCTGCCCGATGCTTCCCCGCGCTTCGGTTGGCATGGTGTCTAGGCCTACATTTGCATAGGCTGTGCCACAGCGGCCCAGCCAGTCCAGATCACTGTATTCCTCAAAGGAGGCGGTTGTGAAATCTGCTTCCGGAAAATCAGGCTGGTTATTCTGCAGGACCACATAGGGCTCGCCGGAGAAATCCGGAATATCCGCCAGGTCTGCATAAGAAGTACCTTGAGATGCATCCAATGCGCAGCCCGTCAGCAGTGCACAGATCAAAAGGAAAAGAAGCTGTGTTTGCAGTTGTTTCATCGTGCATAGAGTTCCTTTGTAATTTTTTCGTGAGAGGAACCGGCAAATTCTTCCCGGCGCAGCAGCTTCCACAGATCATCCAGCGGCAGCTGAAGGGAGCGATCCGCCGGATAGGCCCGGTTCCAACAATAAAGCAGGAGACGGTCTGCGTGTTCCAAAAGCGGCTGAAGGGGCAGATCTTCCGCAAAACAGAAATCCTCGCTGGACATCTGCTCCAACGGCGCCTCTGAAATGGAGAGATTATCTGGCGCTTCCATAGAAAACTGCCGGGCGGAGTATTCGCTCATCCATAGGCGGTGCCCGGCCGCCTCCCGCAGCAGATCCGCCCGGAGCAGACGATCCTGGCTCTGCCGCCGGCCGTTGAACAGAATTCCGCCGCGGCCGTCAATGCATATCATCAGTGTCAAAACGGTGCCTCCGTTTCCGGCTGCCGAAGCAGCCTGTATATTTATTATCATATCATAAAAGCCGGAGGGGTTCCATAACAAAAAGTGCTTCTGCCGAAAAAGCGGACGCCCTGTCCAAAGACAGGACGTCCGCCTTTTTGCTGCGGAGCAATCGAAAAGACCGTGGCGCGGTTAAGATTTTAGGCATAGCTGTGGAACGCAATATGCCGAAAAAATAGGGTTTTACACAATGGCTGCAGACTTACTCCGCCTGCAAGACCGGCGTTTCAGGGAGCTCGGTCAGGGAGGCAAAGGTAAAGCCCATTTCCTCCCATTTTGTCAAAAGCTCGTCCAAAATATCAGCGTTGGTTTTAGAAGTGGAATGGAGCAGCACGATGGCCCCATTGTGAATGCGGGGGAGCAGCTTTGAGTAGGCCTGCTCGGCTGTTGGCTGGTCATCTACATACCAGTCCACATAAGCAAGACTCCAGAAAACGGTCTTATATCCCAGCGCATAGGCTTGCCGTAGGTTTTCCACGTTGTATTTTCCTTGAGGCGGGCGGTAAAACATGGGAAGGCATTCTCCAGTGGTATCCTGATAGATCGCGGCAAGATCGTCTAATTCTTTTTGAAAGGCTGCCTGGTCGGAAATTTGGGACATGTCCGGATGGTGATAGGTGTGGTTGCCGACAATGTGCCCTTCAGCGGCCATCCTTCGAATCAAATCTGGCGCAGTTTCGACCATATTGCCCACTACAAAAAACGCTGCTGGGGCATGGTGCTTTTTTAGCGCGTCCAAAATTTGACCGGTATAGCCGTTTTCATATCCGCAGTCAAATGTCAGGTAGATCACTTTTTTGCTGGTGTCCCCCAAATAATACGCCCCATATTGTGCCAGATCCTGGGCGCTGGCATTTCCGACCGGGGATTCTCCCTCTGTGGGAAATGAAAGCCCCCAGTTGTCCGTGGAAGCGGGTACGGCAACAGGCACAGAGGTCTCCAGGGATTCATCGCGGTCTCTGAGCTCGTAGAGAAACGTACCGGCAAAAAAGAGCACAGTCAGCACGGTGAGCGTGATCAGGGTGCGGCGGTAAACTGCAAGCATGATAAAACCTCCTGCTTTTCATAAAACGTGTCTGCTTTCAGGCTCTCCAGAAACCGCAGTGATTATGCGGAAGCAGGCGGTGAAAATTTCCAAAAAAATTCCTGGGAACGACATAGCCGCTCCCAGGAATTTTTTGCAGGAGTTGATGGAAAGAAAACTTAGTTCGCCCGCTCCATCCGCCAAACGATGGCGGAAATCTGGCCGCGAGTCAGAGTGTTTGAGGGCTTATAGGTGCTGGTGCCATTGGAGAAGTATCCCTCCACAATGCCGGCGGCGTACAGTGCCTGCACATAGACGTCAGAGGTATCTGTGAAGGGCTTGACGCTGGAAAGATCGGAAGTGTTCAGCTTCATAGCTTTCGCAGCAATCTGTGCCA
This sequence comes from Oscillibacter sp. PC13, assembly GCF_900115635.1. Taxonomy (GTDB): domain Bacteria; phylum Bacillota; class Clostridia; order Oscillospirales; family Oscillospiraceae; genus Oscillibacter. Next base: position 62,886 of record NZ_FOXE01000020.1, read on the forward strand.
CTGCCAGACGGGTGATGGGCCGATCCAGGTCGATGTTGCCGGTCACCAGGCCTGCAGACTTTGCCTTTGCCAGATACCCGCTGAAAGGATGGGAGCCGGTGGGCTGCTGGACGGAGTAGCCGGAGGCCAGCATAATGAGCTTCAGGGCCTGACCGTAGGTGACTGTGTTGTTGGGCCGGAAGCTGCCGTCCTGATAGCCGTCGATGACCTTGGCATCGCTCAGTTCGGCCACGTACTTATAGCACCAGGTGGAAGAGGTCACGTCGGAGAACTTTTTCACACTGTTTACCACGCCCAGGCAGAACTTGCCGCTGGCGATGGCATTGCCGTTGGTACTGTACGCCACATAGGGGATTTCCACAGATCCGGTAAAGCCGCTGGCAGGCACAAACCGCAGCTGGCTGATGCGCTGGCTGCCAGTGGAGTAGTCATACTTGACAGAAGTACTGGCCTTTGTGCTGGTGCCACTGCCGACATACACGGTTCCCACGGAGGAAGCCGGCAGTTCCAGCAGCTGAATGCTGCCAAGTGTCATGCCGGTAGCACTGGAGACCGCCGTATAAATGGCAGAGGCTGGGAAGGCAACAGAGGTTCCTTTTGGCGTGACGCCATAGACCTCAGAGACGGTGCTGTACGTTACGCTGATCAAAATCGTACCGGACACAGAGCGGGAACCGGTGGAATATGCGGTGAAGGGGATGGATGCGCAGTAGTTGACGCCGCTGGGGATATACGTCAACTCACTCAATGCGTACTGGCTGGTGGAGCTGGGGCTGAAGTAGAACTTCTGATCGTCACAGTTGGAACTGGTCAGTTTCAGCTTAGAAGAGCCGTACTTGCTGACGCCATAGTAGTCATAGTACAGGCTGCCGGAAGAGGGAACGCCGCCCAGCTCTATATAGGAGAGCGTATTGTTTGGATACTGCTCGTTGAAGAAGCGGGCAATGTCGTTGGGATTGATCTGCACATTGGTATTGTAAGTGGTGTAATACCGGATGTCGCCTTTTCCGTTGGCGGCAGTGCTGCTTTTGGGCTCAATGCGCAAGGTACCCTCTACGTACCGGCTACCGGAGTAATAGGCTGTAAAGGTCAGAGTCACGGCGGTGTCGAAATCGTCGCTGGCTACAAAGGACAGGCTGTTCAGGGCATAGTCACCGTCATCCTCGTTTTTATAATAGAACTTGTAATCGTCAATATTGCCCTTGGTAAAGCTCTTCTCGTCGTCGCCGTCATAGTCGGAATAGATGACGCCGTTGGAGGAAACCAGCGTGCTGTCCGCCTTAAAAGTGACATACTTGATGGTATAGGAAGAGTACTCCTCCTGGAAATAGTCGTTGAAGTCGGTGCGGTCAAACTCAACTTCATCGTCGGGATCCACCTGATAGGTGATGTCCGCCTTGCTGGATGTTCCGTCTCCCTCACCAATCTCAATAATTAGGGTTCCCGTCACTTTGCGGCTAGTGGAGTAATAGGCGGTAAAGCTGATCTCCACCGTCTGCTCATCCGCGTCATCAGGGGCCACAAAGGAGAGCTTGCTCAAATCATAGTCACCGTAATCGCTGTCCTCGTAATAGAACTTGTAGTCATCGATGCTGCTTTTTGTGAAGGCCTTTTCGCTGGATTTGCCATAGTTGTAATAAACGGTGCCCTCACTTGTGCTGAGCGTGTCGTCCGTCTCAAAGGTGACGTAACGGAGCGTGTAGTTGTCGTACTCCTCCTGGAAGTAGTCATTGAAGTCATCGGCGTCAAAGTCCACCTCATCACCGGGATCCACCTGATAGGTGATGTCGCCGTCTGCAGAGGAACCGCTGCCGGAAACCTTGATTTCTACGGTCCCCTCCACATAATCGCTGGAGGAGTAGCAGGCCCGGTAAGTGAGCTTGACGGTCCGGCTGTCGGCATCCTTGGGAGCCGCAAAGGACAGGCTGTTCAAGGCATAATCACCGTAGTCGCTGTTACTATAATAGAAATTGTAGCTGTCAATATTGCTTTTGGTAAACGCTTTCTCACCGGAACGGTCGTAATTGTAATAAACCGTACCGTTAGAGGTGGAAAGGGAGGCCGTGGTCTCAAAGGTCACATATTTAATAGTGCCGGAATCGTACTCCTCACGATAGGCAGATTGGAAGTCGCTGCGGTCAAAGGACACCTCATCTCCCGCATCTACCTTGTAGGTGATGGTTTTGCCGGAAGTGGAGGAAGCGTCCACATTCAGTGTGATAGATCCGGAAACGGAATTGCCGTTGTCATCTGTGGCCGTATAGCCGATGGTGAAGGTGTCCTTGCTGGTGGGGACAAAATAGAAATTGGCCACAGAGCTGTAAGAATAAGAACTGCTACTGCTGGTGGAAACAGATGTGCTCTTGCTGCTGGAGGTGTATAGCTTGCCATAAGTAGAGGAGGACAGGCTGGTAAAGCGCACATTTGAAAAGCTGGTACCCGTGATATTGCTGAACTTGCCATTAATGGTACTGCGCAGATCGCTGCCGACCTTGACGCCGCTGGCAGTGCCATCCACGTTTAAAGATCCATTCTGGCTGGTGGCCTTCACAGTGTAAGCGGCAGAGTATGTGGTATTGCTGGACACCGTTGTGGAGGCAACGTCAATCAGGGACTGCCCGGTATAGACAGCCTTTGTATTGGATCCGGAAACCCAGCCCTTGAAGGTATAGGTCTTGTTTGTGCCACTCATGGTGGGATTGCTGGGCTTGGAAGGACGAGAGCCCTTCGAGACCTCCTGCGTGCTGTGGGTACTGGATCCATTCTTGAACGTCACAGTAATTTTACTGGAAACAGGCAGTCCGCCGTATTTGCAGACGTCACACACGCCGTCTCCATTGCTGTCGGTATGGGAAGCTTTTGAGGAGGAACCCCCGCAAATCGTGCAGATCTGCCAATGAGAACTTGAATTACTGGAATACTCCCCGGAAGCGTAGCTGTGGCTCGCTTCATTCAGGTGTTCCGGACAGCCGGATGCGGCTGTACAGGCGTGCCAGTGTTTCGTCGTATTATAGGACCAATCATCTGAGGCAGTGTGGTTCCCTGTGGCCGTGATGGACTCGGACTTGGAGTAGCCGCATACGGAGCAAATTCGGTGTCCGGTTCCTGCCTGGTAACAGGTTGGCTCCGAATCTACCACGATATCGCCGAATTTGTGTGATTCGTAGTCGGACTTTGCAGTACAGTCCTTGACAGTACAAACATGCCAATGTGAATCAGCATCGTTTTTCCAAGCCTCTCCGTAGACATGTTTGTGCTCTTCACCTTCTGCCATTGCAGCGGGCACCATGCCCACCACCATGACCATGGCCAGCAAAAATGCCGGCAGCTGCTTTTTCCAGAATCCTCTCATAGTTTTCCCTCCGTCTGTGATTCCTGGTATGGTTACATAATATTCCTACCTGTACCATATCTGAAATGCCCGCTTAAATCATGAACAAATTATGAACAAGAACGGGTTTTTCCAGATTTCTTTTGTGAATTTTTTACATATCCATGTATTTCCAAAAAAATTCTGAAAATGCATAAAATATGCCTGAAAAAAACAGCCGCAGCGGCTTAAACACTGCGGCTGTTTTTGCGGAAGTGAATTAGATTCTGGCTACGCCGGAGTCATAGGCGGCCTGCCTGACGGCATCCGCTACAGCAGTCCTGACTCTGGGGTCGAAGGCGGCGGGAATAATGTAATCCGCGCTGAGATCATCGCCCACCAAATCCGCCAAAGCGTGCGCTGCGGCAATCTTCATGGCGTCGTTGATGTCGCTGGCCCGGGCATCCAGTGCCCCCCGGAAGATACCGGGGAAGGCAAGCACGTTGTTGATCTGATTCGGATAGTCGCTGCGCCCGGTGGCGCATACTGCCGCGCCGCCAGCCTTGGCATCATCCGGGAAAATCTCCGGCGTGGGATTTGCGCAGGCAAATAAAATGGCGTCACGGTTCATGGTCTTTACCATCTCTGTGGTAACCATCCCCGGGGCGGAGACGCCAATGAACACGTCCGCACCGGCCAGCACATCTGCCAGAGAACCGCTCCGCTTGGCTGGATTCGTCATGTGAGACATCTCCTCTTTAATCCAGTTCATTCCTTCCGTTCGTCCGGCGTAGATAGCACCCTTTCGGTCGCAGAGCACCACGTCCTTCGCTCCTGCGGAGAGGAGGAGCTTGGTGATGGAAATGGCAGCTGCTCCGGCACCGTTAATGACGATCCGCACCGATTCCAGATCCTTGCCCACTACCTTCAGGGCGTTGGTGAGACCTGCCAGTGTGATAACGGCGGTGCCGTGCTGGTCGTCGTGGAAAATAGGAATGTCGCAGCGCTCCTTCAGCTTCCGCTCAATTTCAAAGCAGCGGGGGGCGGAGATGTCCTCCAGATTCACACCGCCAAAGCTTCCGGCTAGAAGGGCCACCGTGTTGACAATATCCTCTACGTCCTTGCTGTGGATGCACAGGGGAATGGCGTCCACCCCGCCGAAGGCCTTGAACAGAACGCACTTCCCTTCCATGACGGGCATACCAGCCTCAGGGCCGATGTCGCCCAGACCCAGGACCGCGCTGCCGTCGGTAACCACTGCCACGGTATTCCATCGCCGGGTCAACTCATAACTCTTGCTGGCGTCCTTTTGAATTTCCAGGCAAGGCTGCGCGACGCCCGGGGTATAGGCCAGGGAGAGAGCCTCCTTGGAATCCACCGCCGCACGGGGTGTTACCTCCAGTTTTCCCTTCCATTCATAGTGCAGGCGCAAAGACTCCTTTGCATAATCCATTCTCATGTGCTCCTCTCGTTGATTCAATCAATGTGAAAAAAAGTAAATTTATTGTACGAAAAAGCTTGGCAAATGTCAATTCACACTTGTAATCCCAGTTATCCTATGGCAAAATAGGAATTACAAAAAAGAGGAGGGAGCTGTATGAAGATTTCCACAAAGGGGCGGTATGCGCTGCGTCTGATGACAGATGTGGCCATTCATCAGGCCGATGGGCTTGTACCGCTGAAGGATGTGGCGGCCCGGCAGGGAATTTCTGTGAAATATCTGGAGCAGATCGCCAGCACTCTCTCAAAGGCGGAGCTGCTCCGCAGCGGCCGGGGCGCACAGGGCGGATACTGCCTCGCCCGGGATCCGGCGCTGTATACGGTGGGTGCCATTCTGCGTATCACGGAGGGGAACCTTGCACCGGTGGCCTGCCTGGAAACCTCGGAAAACCACTGCGAGCGGTGCGATGCCTGTGCAACACTGGACTTTTGGACCGGCCTGTATGCCACGGTCAACGCCTATGTGGATCGCTTTACCTTGGCGGATTTGGTAAGAGCAGAACAGGAAAAAACGGGGACTCAAACATAAATAGCGGAGAAAGACGCTTTTGTCCGAAAAAAACGGCCCGGCGATTGCCGGGCCGCTTTGGTGTTTCAGCGGGAATTTACAGAGACTTCTCGTAGGACTCGATCATCTTCTTGACCATCTGGCCGCCGACAGAGCCGGCCTCGCGGGAGGTCAGGTCGCCATTGTAGCCTTCCTTCAGGTTGACGCCAACCTCGGAAGCAGCCTCCATCTTGAACTTATCCATAGCGGCACGGGCCTCGGGAATGTTGAGCTTGTTATTATTCTTGCTAGACATACTTATTTTCTCCTTTTCATCAATCATACTTGTGTGTGGGTTTTCTGGGTATCGCAAGCATAGTTTGACTCGAAAAAACAGGAATATGCCGATTTCCTGCCGGAAAAATTTTGAAAATAGGGAGAGAGCAATTCGATTTTTTTGACGATATAAAATGAGTATGGTATGATAACACTTAAAAAATGTGGCTGCCTGCAAAAACGTCTTTATCTTTTGGGAGGTGTACCGAAATGCGGCTTTGGTTTCAACAGCGCCTGTTTTCCTGGTTTGACAGCTATGACATCTATGATGAAGCGGGCAATCCCGTCTATACGGTGGAGGGAAAACTCTCCTGGGGACACTGCCTTCACATTTTGGACAGGGCCGGGAACCATATCGGCACGGTGCAGGAAAAGGTTTTTACCTTTTTGCCGAAATTTGAAATGTACATCGAAGACCGGTATGTGGGCTGTATTCAAAAGGAATTCACGTTTTTTACCCCCCGGTATGACATTGACTGCAATGGCTGGCAGGTGGAGGGCAGCTTTCTGGAGTGGGACTATGTGGTCCGGGAGGCCTGCGGCGGAACGGTGGCCACCATTACAAAGGAGCTGTTTCACTGGACGGACACCTATGTCATTGATGTGCCGGATCCGCAGAACGCCCTGTGCGCCCTGATGCTGGTGCTGGCCATTGATGCGGAAAAGTGTTCCCGCAGCAACTGAATCCACAAAAAAATACCTCACGGCTTAACCCGTGAGGCATTTTTCTTTGTACATAGAAAACCACCAGCAGTGCTGGTGGTTCCAAAAAGCTTTAGCTATGCACAGAAAAAAGTATCCTCCTTTGGTAGGATGAA
>NZ_FOXE01000021.1 GCF_900115635.1 Oscillibacter sp. PC13
CCGCCTTTTCCAATCAGGTACGGCTCTATTGTATCACGATTATTACTGGATGTGCCGCCAATTTTAAAGGCATCCAAATCTTCACGACGGAAACTTCGTTCATAGTTCATATACCTCCAGGAACTGCGCTCGTAATCCACGTAGATGATATTGCCCTGCATTTCGGGAAACGGTGTATTGTAGCAGATAATTTTTTCCGGCTCAATACGACGCAGCATCTCGTTGTATCCAGCCATGAACCACTCTTTTTGATCCTGGCGGTTGTCGTGTTCGGACGCCATGTAGGTGGAGACAGCCACCACACTGCCTCTTTCGAGCCCCTCAAAGCAGAAATCAAACGTGGATTCATCTCCCCAGTTGACAGTCGGAATGACCCGGAGCCCTTTGGATGCCCAGTAAGCGCCGCACCAACGATTACGAAATACATTGTAAAGCTGCATGACAGGCGCCATTTCCAGGTACATACTGAAATCCGGCGACAGCACCGCACGGTATCGGGACAGTTTTTCAATGTCATTGTCTGGGTGCTTCCAAACCCGCTCAAAGCGATAGTCATATAGAAAGAAGTGAACCATCCGGTCAAGATGATTCTGATCCTCCACATGGGTCTTGTCAAAACCAATCAGCAAAAGATCATTAAAGTCTCCAGGTTTTTCTCGAAACTTCGGAATAATCGGAATTTTCAACTTTCCTTTGCCAGGAAATTGGTTGCGAAGCAGCGTCTGACTGGTTCGGTAGTTGTAATTTTCTTCAGTCATATGGAATCTCCTGTATGTAGTAAGGAACAAGTCCTTCTGCATACAGACTCCCAAACAACGAAAGTTGCACATTTCTGTGCAACAACATGAGAAAATTTACAAATTGGCAATAAAAAATCGGAGTACCCCGAAGGATACTCCGATGGTCCGAGTGGCGGGATTTGAACCCACGGCCTCATGGTCCCGAACCATGCGCGCTACCAACTGCGCTACACCCGGTTATATGGTCTTCAACCTTATGCATACTGCTACGCTTTCCCACAACTCATATGCAGCAAAAGTTATTATACGGTTTTTTCGCGGTAATGTCAAGTCTTGTAATTTCTTTTTGGCAATTCAATGAGATACAAAAGCAGTTCCTGTCTCCGATATTGCTTTTCCGATGGAAACGCGATATTATAAATAAAAAAACTCGCGCTGGTAACACCATCTGTTCCAGGTATCCGAAAGCTCACCTTTTTATAAGGAGTATTTCTCCATGAATCATCACCTTCGCTTTATTCTCGGAAAGGTCCTCTACATCATTCTCTTCGTCACCATTCAAGCAGCTGCACTGGTGATCATGTTTTTCTATTTCCGGGATAAGTTTGCTTATTTTTATCTAATCTGCATTCTGCTGTCTCTAGCTGCCACGATACATATTCTTAATAACACTTCCAGCAATCCAGCCTATAAGATCGCTTGGCTAATCCCCATTTTGCTTTTCCCCATCTTCGGAGGATTGTTGTATCTGCTGTTTGGAAAATACCGTATGACCAAGCGGGAACGAGCCGCCGGACAGGCTGTTCAGCGGCAAATTTCCGCTATCATGGATATAGCACCTCCCTCCGGGCAAACTGCGCTGGATATTTTGGAACAGCAGTCTCCGGAGGCAGCGCTCCACGCCCGGTACCTATTCCGTTCATCCGGCACACCACCATGCGGGCACACGCAGACCACTTACTTCCCTATTGGTGAGACCATGTACGCCGCTATACTGCGGGAATTGGAATCAGCAGAGTCCTTCATCTTTATGGAGTATTTTATTGTGGACGAAGGCATCATGTGGGATGGTATTCTGGAAGTTCTGGAGCGGAAGATTCGCCAAGGTGTTGAAGTCCGGTTTATGTATGATGATTTGGGGTGTCTTTTTACGCTGCCCCGGCACTATGACCGCATTCTCCGGGAGAAGGGCCTGCGGGTGTGTGTCTTTAACCCTTTCAACACCATTCTTTCACCCAGATTCAATAACCGAGATCACCGCAAAATCTGCATCATCGACGGCAAAACCGGATTTACCGGAGGTATTAACCTAGCGGATGAATACATCAATGCCTACGAAAAGCACGGGCACTGGAAAGATACCGGCATCCTGCTGCGGGGTGAGGCTGTGTGGAGCATGACTGTTCAATATCTGGCTCTGTGGGACTTTGCAGCCGGTGAAGAGGATACATTTTCCAGATATGCCCCGCCCGCTGACTGGATCGCTCAAATCCCCCACGATGGGTTTCTTCTTCCCTATACGGATATTCCTCTGGACGAGGAGCTGGTCGGTGAAACTGCCTATTTGAATCTCATCAACCGTTCAGAGGATTATGTGTACATCACTACGCCATATCTTGTCATTGATAATGAAATGATTACTTCCCTTTGTACTGCTGCAAAGTCCGGCATCGATGTACGGATTATCACCCCCCACGTGCCGGACAAGAAAACAGTCTTTTTTCTCACCCGTTCCTATTATGAGCCCTTACTAAAAGCGGGCGTCCGCATTTATGAATACACGCCAGGTTTTATCCATGCGAAAACAATGGTGTCTGATGATACATACGCCATTGTGGGAACCATCAATCTGGACTACCGCAGTCTGTATCTCCATCTGGAGGATGCGGTCTGGATGTACCGCAGCAGCGCTGTGAAGGATGTAAAATATGACTTTCTCAATACCCTGACCAGCAGCCAGGAAATGCACCTGGAGGATTTTGGCCATCTGAGCTGGCCGAAAAAGCTGTGGTTGGGGATTCTCCATGCGTTTGCGCCCTTGGTATAGTGCAACTGTCTGTACGATAAAAGCATATTGACTCATGGGTGACAATTGCTGTCGCTGTTGCGTCTATGCCATTCCTTAGATAGCAAACACAAGCCGGCACAGAAATCTGTACCGGCTTGTGTTTTATTGAAGAATGGCCTTACTTGGCAGCCTTGGCAGCGCGGATTGCCTCAGTGAGCATGGGGGTGACCTTAAACAGGTCGCCGCAGATGCCGTAGTCGGCAATTTCAAAGATGGGGGCTGTCTCGTTCTTGTTGACCGCGATGATGCACTCGGAATCCTGCATACCGGCCTTGTGCTGAATAGCACCGGAAATGCCCAGGGCCACATATACCTTCGGGTGCACCGTCTTGCCGGTCTGGCCAACCTGATGGTCGGCAGACAGCCAGCCGGAGTCGATGGTGGCACGGCTGCCGCCTACAACGCCGCCCAGCTCCGCAGCCAGCTCTTCCGCCAGCTTGATGCCGCCCTCAACATCCTTGCTGATGCCGCGGCCAACAGACACAATGAAGTCAGCGCCGATCAGGTCCACCAGCTTCTTGGCGGCCTTCACGATCTCAACGACCTCGGTCTGCATGTCAGATTCGGACAGCTCGAACGCAGGCTTCACGATCTGGCATGCATCCGCCTTTGCCTGGTCGAATGCGTTCTTCTTCATCACGCCGGGACGCACCGTCGCCATCGTGGGGCGGAAACGGGGGCAGATGATGGTGGCCATCAGGTGGCCGCCGAATGCCGGACGGGTCATCTTCAGGTCCCGGGACACATCGTGCTTCTCTCCCAGCACCATGGCGCTGTTCAGACCCTCTATCTTTTCCGCGGACAGCGTAGAGCTCTCCTTCAGGAAGTCCTTGTAGATAGGCATATCCACATCCAGGTGCGTGCAGTCTGCGCACAGGCCCGTGTGCAGGCGGGCTGCGCAGCGGGGGCCCAGGTCACGGCCGATGTTGGTGGCGCCAATCAGGAATGCCTCGGGCTTCAGTTCCTCGATGACATCGCAGATCACCTTTGCGTATGCGTCGGTGGTGTAATCCTTCAGCAGGGGGTGGTCGCACACGATCACTTTGTCAGCGCCGTAGCCGCCCAGTTCCTTCGCAAGACCCTCGACATTATCGCCCAGCAGCAGGCCGCACAGCTCCACGCCCAACTCATCCGCCAGCTTACGGCCTTCGGAAATCAACTCGAAATCGGTGGGCATCAGCTTGCCCTGGCGCTGCTCACAGAAGACCCACACATCCTTGAAAGCAGCAAGATCAGTGTTGTTAAAAGTAGCCATTGTCGTATCTTTCTCCTTTCAATCAGATGATGTGCTTCTTGGCCAGAATACCGGCCAGCTTCTCGCAGGTCTCCTTGCCGTCGCCCTCCAGCATCATGCCGGCGCCCTTCTGGGGAGGCGTAAAGGAGGTGAGAATGTTGGTGGGAGAACCCTTCAGGCCAATGGTGGTGGCGTCAATCAGGGGATCATCCTTCAGCGCCTCGTAGTCGAACACGCTCATGGGCTTGCTGTAAGCCTCAAACACGCCGGAAACGCTCATGTAGCGCGGATTGTTCAGCTCCTTGATGCAGGTCAGCAGGCAGGGTGTCTGCACCTTGATGGTCATGTAGCCGTCTTCCAGCATCCGCTTTACGGTGATGGTGTCGCCGCTCTTCTGGATGTCCGCGGCATAGGTCACCTGGGGCAGGTGCAGCTTCTCGGCAATCTGGGGGCCGACCTGGGCGGTATCCCCGTCGATGGCCTGACGGCCGCACATAACGATATCGTCCTTCTCCACGCCGATGCGGTTGATGGCAGCGGCCAGGATCTGAGAGGTGGCATATGTATCGGAGCCGCCGAACTCACGGGCGGATACCAGGACGGCCTCATCGGCACCCATAGCCAGAATCTCACGCAGCATGCCCTCCGCAGGAGGGGGACCCATGGTGACCACTATCACCTTGCAGCCGGTCTCGTCCTTCAGCTTCAGCGCTGCCTCGACCGCGTTCAGGTCGTCGGGGTTGGTGATGGTCTGCATAGATGCACGGTCCAGCGTGCCGTCCGGATTGACTGCAACCTTGCCGGAGGTATCGGGAACCTGCTTCACAGAAACGATGATTTTCATTTTACCTTTTACCTCCTATGTTATTTCACGCCCAGGTGGCTGGAAATGACCATGCGCTGAACCTCGGATGTACCCTCGTAGATTTCGGTGATTTTCGCGTCGCGCATCATGCGCTCCACGGGATACTCACGGGTATAGCCATAGCCGCCGAACAACTGGACAGCGCGGCGGGTCACATCGGAGGCAGCCTCAGCGGCAAACAGCTTGGCCATGGAGGCATCCATGGAATAGGGCTCATGCAGCTGCTTCTTGCAGGCAGCTGCGTAAACCAGGTACTGCGCGGCCTGCATGCGGCAGTGCATATCAGCCAGCTGGAACTGGGTGTTCTGGAACTGGCTCAGGCGGCGGCCAAACTGGACACGCTCCTTCGTGTACTTGATAGCCTCGTTCACAGCACCCTCGCCCAGGCCCAGAGCCTGAGAAGCAATGCCGATACGGCCGCCGTCCAGCGTCTGCATGGCAATCTTAAAGCCCTTGCCTTCCTTGCCCAGCAGGTTCTCCTTGGGAACGATGCAGTCCTCAAAGATCAGATCGCAGGTAGAGCTACCGCGGATACCCATCTTTTTCTCGTGCTTACCGGTGGAGAAACCAGGGAAGCTCTTTTCCACAATGAAGGCAGAAATACCGTGGTTGCCGGCCTTCTTGTCGGTCATGGCGAACACCACAAAGGTATCTGCCACATTGCCGTTGGTGATAAAGCACTTGGATCCGTTCAGCACATAGTGGTCACCCTCCAAGACAGCAGTGGTCTGCTGGCCGGAGGCATCTGTACCGGCATTGGGCTCGGTCAGGCCGAATGCACCAATCTTGCGGCCGCTGCACAGGTCTGGCAGATACTTCTTCTTCTGCTCCTCAGTGCCGTTCTCAAAAATGGGAGCGCAGCACAGGGAGGTGTGGGCGGAGAGGATAACCGCGGTGGTTCCACAAACCTTCGCCAGTTCCTCCACTGCCATTGCATAGGAGAGCACATCTCCGCCGGCGCCGCCGTACTCCTTGGGGAAGTAGATGCCCATCATCCCCAGCTTGCCCATCTTTTCGACGGTCTCCATGGGGAAGCGCTCTTCTTCGTCGATTTCTTCAGCCAGAGGCTTGACTTCATTTTCGGCGAATTCGCGGTACATCTTACGGAGCATCAACTGCTCTTTTGTCAGATGAAAATCCATACCATTTACTCCTTTTCCTTTGGTTTTTACTTAGAATAATCGTAGAAGCCCTTGCCAGTCTTCTTGCCCAGCAGACCGCCACGGACCATCTTGCGCAGCAACAGCGCCGGACGGTACTTGGGATCACCAGTCTCGTTGTAAAGGGTCTCCATGATGGCCAGACATACATCCAGGCCGATGAAATCGCCCAAGGCCAAGGGGCCCATGGGATGGTTAGCACCCAGCTGCATCGCCTTGTCAATATCGGCAACAGAGGCCACACCGGTCTCCACCAAGCCAATCGCCTCGTTGATCATGGGGATCAAAATCTTATTTACCACAAAGCCAGGAGCCTCAGCAACCTCAATGGGATCCTTGCCGATTTCCTGAGCCAGTTTGTAGACAAAATCAAAGGTCTCCTGAGTGGTATTGGCACCGCGGATGATTTCCACCAGTTTCATGCTGGGGACGGGATTGAAGAAATGCATGCCGATCACGGGATGCTTCAAGCCGTGGCCCATCTCAGTAATGGACAGTGAAGAGGTATTGGATGCAAAAACAGCCTCGGGCTTGCAGATGCTGTCCAGCTCATTCAGCAGTTCCTTCTTGGTGCCCATCTCTTCCTTGACGCACTCGATGATAAGATCAGCATCCGCGCAGGCGGATCTCTCCTCCACCAAGACGTTTGCCAGCAGAGCATCCACGGCCTCTTGGGTCATCTTGCCCTTTTCCACGCGTTTTTGCAGGGATGCGGCCAGCTTATCCTTGTGCTTCTGGGCGGAAGCAACACTGCTGGCGTACATCAAAGCGGTATGGCCCTTCGCCGCAAAGACCTGTGCAATACCGCTGCCCATGGTTCCTGCACCAAAAACTGCTACCTTCATATCTTTTCCTCCTGTTATAAAGAATTCGGTCGACTTTGTTGAATGTCGTTCTATAATATAGGACAGACCGCTGTCTTATACTATCAGCTGATCTACGGGAGAAAACGGAGCAAACCTCAACATTGCCAATTTACTCACAATGTCTATTATAGGGTTCTCCGTCCCAATTATCAAGCACAAATTGCTTGCTTTCCATGCTCTTTTTCGCTTTTTTACACTTCACACAAATTAATCGTTAAATTTTATACAATTTTGTTAAGCCATTAACACAACCATTATTTTGGTTCGGCATTATCGGATGGAAATGCCATTTACAGGTGTCTTTTCCTGTGGTAAAATAATTAATTACCACAAGTTTTATACTTCTTGTGAAATTTGACGAAATCCACGATTCCAGGAGGATTCGATATGCGCATGCGGAAAAAGAAAAATCTCATTCCACGGATGGAGCGCTGCGGCAGCTGCTTGATCCAGGATCCCTATGATCGGCGGGGCAGATGGCGGGAACTGATGCCTCAGGCCCAAGAGCTGCGACTGGAGCTTGGCTGCGGAAAGGGCCGTTTCACCGCCGGCACTGCCGCGGCGGAACCGGACGTACTCTTTATTGCTGTGGAGCGGGTTCCGGACGCCATGGTGATTGCCATGGAGCGGTGCACGGCAGCGGGACTCACCAACGTCTTTTTTGTGGATGCCAACGCGGACCAGCTTCCCTATTTCTTCGCTCCCGGCGAGGTGGATCGCATCTACGTTAATTTCTGCGATCCATGGCCCAGCAAGCGCCACGCCAAACGCCGTCTGACCCACGGCAACTTTTTAAAGCTGTACCGGCAGGTGCTGAAGGAGGATGGTCAAATCCACTTCAAGACAGACAACCAGCCTCTTTTTGAATTCTCCGTGGAGGAAATTCCCCAGTTCGGTTTTATTCTCTCCGAGGTTACCCGAAATCTCCACGAGCACGGCCCTGTGGATGTCATGACGGATTACGAAGCCAAGTTTTACGAGCAGGGGTTACCCATCAACCGGCTGGTGGCCACAATGGTTCCTTGGACGGAACCATTTCCCACCGATTTCGAAGTTGTAAAAGATCGCTGGCTGGATGCGTTTGCCGCCGAGGTGTCTGAAGCAGATCTGGGCAAGTACGTCATTGCGGAGGGCAACAATCTCTGGCATATCTTCTCCAGGAATCTGATTCCCTGCCTGGAGGGTGACTACGCCCGACAGGCTTTGCGCAGCACCATGGAAAACGCCGAGACTTATCTCTTCTGCGAGGGCCTTTGTGACGGCAGCAAGCCCTATGTCAGACCCGCCGCCGGCTTGGATGCCGCCGCTCTGGAAGGACTGCCCGATGCCTATCTGGTGGATAAAAACTTTACTTGGACCTATGTCCACACTCATGAGGTGAACTGCGGCCCATATTTCTGCAAGCGGTCTTTCCTGTAAAAAGCAGCCTCCTCTCGTCCGGCGAGAGGAGGTTGCAACGCAGTTGTCATTCTCTCGCAAAATCTTCCTCCGCATGAAGCAGCACCATATGAGGACATATTTAAATGAAAAAACAGTGCTCCGGATATATCTGGAGCACTGTTTTTATATATTGAAAACCGTTTTATGCCTTCTTGGCGATCTCGGTTAACTGGGTGAAGGCAGCAGCGTCATTGACCGCCATCTCAGCCAGCATCTTGCGATTGATCTCAATACCTGCGACCTTCAGGCCATGCATGAAGCTGGAGTAGTTCATGCCGTTCATCTTGCAGGCAGCGGAGATACGAGTAATCCACAAAGAGCGGAAATCCCGCTTTTTCAGCCGGCGGCCGGTATACGCATAGCTCAGGGACTTCATCACTGCCTGATTGGCAACACGGAAGTGCTTGGACTTGGAACCCCAATAGCCCTTCGCCATCTTCAGAACTTTATTTCTTCTCTTGCGCGTCATCATCGCGCCCTTGACTCTAGCCATTTCAATAGCCTCCTATTTCTAAACGTATCGTAATCTTACTTGTAGGGGATCATCTTGCGGACAGCGTCCATGTTGGTGGCATCCGCATAGCCGCCAGCGCGCAGACGACGAGTACGCTTGGTATCCTTCTTGGTGAGAATGTGGCTCTTGAAAGCCTTGGCGCGCTTGACCTTACCAGTCTTGGTCAGGTTGAATCTTTTCTTGGCACCGCTATGGGTTTTCAGCTTAGGCATAATGGTTGCTCCTTCCGTATTGTAAAAATCACTCGTATTTACTTGCTGGTCTTGGGGGACAGGAAAATAGACATCATCCGTCCCTCCAGCTTGGCAGATTTGTCCAGGTTGGCGGTTTCGGCACATTGCTCGGCAAACCGGTCCAGCAAGGCCCGGCCGATATCGGTGTGGGCCATCTCACGGCCGCGGAAACGGACGGAGACCTTCACGCGGTTGCCATCGGCGATGAACTTCTGCGCGTTCTTCAGCTTGGTGTTAAAGTCTCCGATGTCAATGCCCGGAGACATGCGAATCTCTTTGATTTCGACTACATGCTGATTTTTCCTGGCTTCCTTTTCCCGCTTGCTCTGCTCAAAGCGGAACTTGCCGTAATTCATCAGCTTGCAGACAGGCGGTGTCGCCTGCGGGGAAATCTTAACCAGATCCAAACCCTGCTCATCGGCGATCTTCAATGCCTCCGCCGGAGACATAATTCCCATCTGTTCACCTTGGTCACCGATCAAGCGGATCTCCTTGTCGCTGATCTCTTCGTTCAGTTCATGCACTAACTTAGCTATAGTCGAAGCACCTCCTCCAAAAAATCACAAAACGCGGACACCACTTTGGCATCCGCGCAACAACAAACCACCATTCTGGCGGTTTGAGAACGACACTGTAAACCTCTTTGCCTGCTGGCTGGAGGTGAGGCGGATGCAATCAGCCTTCTTTGTTTTGCTGATTTAGTATATCAGCCGGCGTTCCATTTGTCAACATCATTTCGGCAAAAATATGTGTATATTTCTTTTTCCTCTGTGCAGAATAGTTCCTGTACGCAAGATCGTGAAAGGAGGTGTCCTCATGCAGAACCGTGAGAATAATCAGAACAACCGCAACCAGAACCAGCAAAATAACCGCGAGAATAACCAGAATCAGAATCAGCGGGAAAACCGTGAGCAGAAGGAAAACCGCAAGTAACTCCGCACTTTGGAAGCATGCAGCTGGCAAGTCCACGCTGCATGCTTACATAATATATGTATTTTCTTCGGATTGACTCTTGGCATCAGACGGGAAATTCGCTATAATATGGAATAATGCAAAATTTTGGTGGTTTCCCACCTTCAATGGAGGTTATTCCAATGGATCTGCAGTTTGCCAAACGCATGGATCTGTTCCAAGCGGGTATTTTCAGTGTGTTGGACAACGCCCGGAAAGAAATGGAGCATTCCGGCCGCAAGGTTTACAACCTTTCCGTCGGCACCCCGGATTTTCAGCCCCCCCGCCACGTCATAGAGGCGCTTTCACAGGCGGCATTGAATCCGGAAAATTACAAATATTCTCTCAGCGACCGCCCGGAATTAATCCAGGCCGTCCAGGGCTGGTACAGCCGCCGGTATGGGGTGCAGTTGGAGAGCAGTGAGATCATGTCCGTATACGGATCGCAGGAGGGGTTGACCCACATTGGTCTCGCCATCTGCGATCCTGGCGATGTGGTGCTGGTTCCCAATCCCGGTTATCCCATTTTTGAGATGGGTCCTTTCCTCTGCGGCGCCAAAATTGCCTATTACGATCTGCTGCCCGAAAACGACTACCTGCCGGATTTGGACGCCATTCCGGAGGAGGTGGCGAAAGCCGCCAAAATGATGGTGGTCTCTTACCCCGCCAATCCCATCTGCGTAACCGCTCCCCGCAGCTTTTATGAGAAGCTGGTGGCTTGGGCCGAGAAGAACGACGTCATCATCGTGCATGACAACGCCTATTCTGAAATTATCTATGACGGCCGTGAAGGCATCTCCTTCCTGAGTATTCCCGGTGCCAAAGACGTGGGGGTGGAGTACAACTCCCTCTCCAAGACCTATAACCTGACGGGTGCCCGCATCTCGTTTGTGCTTGGCAATCAGAAGATTATCCAGAAATTTCGCACCCTGCGCTCCCAAATTGACTATGGTATCTTCCTTCCCATCCAAAAGGCCGCCATTGCGGCGCTGGAGGGTCCCCAGGATATGGTGGAGACGCAGCGGCAGGCATACCAGGCCCGTCGGGACGCTTTGTGCGGAGGGCTGCGCTCTATCGGCTGGGAGATGCCGGACAGTCAGGGCACCATGTTTGCCTGGGCGCCCCTGCCAAAGGGTTATACCAATTCCGCGGACTTCTGCTTCCAGCTGCTGGATCGCAGCGGCCTGCTCTGCACCCCCGGATCCGCTTTCGGAACCTTGGGGGAAGGCCACGTCCGGTTTGCACTGGTACAGCCGCCGGAAGTCATTCAGGAGGCGATTCAGGCCGTGGCAGACAGCGGCATGATTCAAGCATAACGATGATGCAAAATCTGAAAAATCACCCCAAAATCACCGGTTGCCTCTTCGCCGCCTTCACCGTGGTTGTGTGGGGCTCCACGTTTATTGCCAGCAAAAAGCTTCTGACCGTCTATACCCCCGCCCAGATTATGCTGGTACGGTTTACCATCGCCTACTGTGCCTTATGGCTGCTGTGTCCGCGGCGCCTGCGCCTCACCTGGCGTCAGGAAGCGGTCTTTGTCCTGCTGGGACTGTCCGGCTGTTCCCTCTATTTTTACACTGAAAATACCGCCCTTACCTATACACTGGCCTCTAACGTCAGTATTATTGTGGCAGCCGCTCCCATTTTTACAGCCCTTTTGGCTCACTTCTGGGGCGAGGAACGGTTCCGTGCCAGCACGTTATGGGGCTTTTTGGTAGCCTTTTCCGGCGTCATTCTGGTGGTGTGCAACGGCACCTTTGTGCTGAAGCTCAGCCCCAAAGGCGATCTGCTGGCTCTGGCGGCGGCTGCCTGCTGGGCAGTTTACTCGGTTTTGCTGAAAAAATACAGCGGAAGCTTTGACCCCATTTTGACCACCCGTCGGACACTTTTCTGGGGCGCTGTTACAGGGCTTCCCATCGCACTTCTGGAGCACACCCCCTTTCCAGCCGCGCCGCTGCTGACACCTGCCATTGCCGGGAACTTTCTGTTTCTCGGCCTGATCGGCAGCGGACTGTGCTTTGTACTATGGAACCACGCTTTCCGCCTGCTGGGTGTGGTGACCACCAATAATTTTATCTATCTGATTCCATTCATCACCATTGTAGCGGCCCATTTCTTCCTGCAGGAATCCATTTCCCCTCTGGCTATGCTGGGCGCCGTCTTGATCACTGCCGGTGTGATACTGGCCCAGCGTCCTCCGGTCAAGCAGGAGGTGCGTATACCGGATCCCTCTTCTTCCTCCCACTGTTCCTGAGCATAAAATAAAAGAACGCGTGGAAGCCATAGGCTTCCACGCGTTCTCTTTTGAATTCAGCGGATAAACTGGATATTGGCGTCCACCCGGCCTCCAATGCCGTCAATGGAACAGCTGCTGGAAAACTGCCAGATATCCATCTGATAGTAAAACGCCGGAAACAGTTTTTCCGAGGACGCGCTCTTATACTCCGGGAACCAGATGGGATACTGGGCCAGCTGCGGCAGATTCAGCTTGTTGTATCCCACATACTTGCTCATATACACCATAGGCTGGTACCCTGCCGCTTCAATCCGCTGGCAGAAGGCCAGTGCGCAAGCCGTCGCCATTTCCGGGGAGAGGCCATAGACTCGGTAGCTGGAATCATGCATTTCCCAGTCGTAGGCCACTGGTCCGGAGATTTTGTGTCCGTCCAGCAAGCTGATGACAAAGTCCGCCTCTTCAATGGCCTCCTGGACGGTAATGGCCTGGGAAAAAAAGTATACACCGGTGTCAATTCCGGCAGACATTGCCCCGTCAATGTTCTGTGCATAAAAGGCATCGTGGCTCAAGCCACCAGTGGAGTAGCCCCGCAGCCCAATCCGTACCATCGCAAACTCCACGCCGTCGTCGGCCACTGCCTCCCAGTCAATCGTGTTGTTTTCACTGGCGCGGTTCTGATAGGCAGACACATCGATGCCAAAGCGAGTGTCATAACGGCTGCCGCCATATATCAGACGATCGCCATCCCAGTAAAAATCCCCATCCGACAACTTGCTGGTTTCCACGCTGTCGTACAGCGGTACGTTGTAATTATCGTAACTGAGGTATCCATATGGATCCACCCATGGATACACAGATGGGGTGTCTGCCGGAACATCCGGTTCCGGATCCGGGTCCGGTACTTCCGGCGTCATAATGGTCAGCTCCACGCCGCTGAAATTCCGAATGCCGCCCTGCAGTGTCACATTGTTCAAGGACACGCCGCCCATCACGCCGGGAGCCACGATGAGATCTCCGGTGATGGTCATATCCATCAGCGCCGCTCCCTCTGTGGCGTTGATCATCACAGATCCATCCACATCACCGGTATAGGTCTCAGACTCCTGGATCAGTACGCTTACCATGTTGTTGAGAATATTCACAATCTCTGCCCGGGTAATGGCAGAGGCAGGGCGAAATACACCGTCGGAACAGTCTGTGAGATAGCCTCTGGCCGTCATTTCCGCCACGTAATTCCTTGCATACTCTGCAATCTGATCTGCATCGGCATAGGGCAGCGCCGTCTCCGCAGGCTGGATGGCAAAGGCCCGAGCAATCATGGTCACCGCCTGTTGACGGGTAATCGTGTCATTGGACAGAGCCCTTCCGTCATTGCCCAAATAGACGCCTGCCGCGTGGAGCTTCAAAATTGCACTCTCCCAGTAGGCGCCGGATGTATCAGAAAATGTTCCTGCGGGGGAGGATGCCTGGAACTTCATAAAGCGGTCCAGAATTCCGGCAAAGGCTCCTCTGGTAATGGAGTTATCCGGCCGGAAGGTGCCGTCCTCATAACCGTTGATAATCTGATAGGTCTCACTCCACTTGGAGATGGCACTCTCCGCCCAATGTCCGGCGGTGTCGGAAAAAGCGGCGGCAGGGCCGGTCAATACCAACGATGCCGCAAGGCCCATGGAAACCAGCAGCCTTGGCAGTCGATTCTTATGCATGGCAGTCTCCTTCTGTCAGTTTTTGTCGAATGCAATTACAAAAAATGTCACCGCAGCCCCCGCACAGAGGTTGTGGTGTTATGTTACCCATCAAAACCGCATGGCAATGTTTCTTTTTATTATAGCGAACAGAACCTTTCTGGTCAATATAGATTTCCTGTTTTTTCAAAGCTGACAGAATTATGTAAAATACGGCAGCGGGTTGCCTGCCCGCCGCCGTATAAAAGCGGTTTACTTCGGTTTCACCGGATAACAAACCTCGGTGACAAATTCATCCGGGTTTTCCGTTTCATGAGGACTGACATGATAGATATTAAACGCCGGACCGCCGTAATCATAACCGTTGGCTTCTACCCAGGCTGCCACCGCTGCGTTCACTTCATTGATTTTTTCATAGCCTCCCTGGTAGGTGCAGGAGGCAAATGTCACCTCAGGCACCGTTTTAAACTTCACATGCTCCGTGTCAGGGTATTGGCCAGTCACGGTTTTCTGGGCTTCCACATCCACGTCCGTCTCCTTGAACCCCTCATCATAGAAGACCACACTGCAATAGCACGGATCCGCACTCTGAAGCCGCATATGATCCGTCTCAGCGCAGAGGACGCGCCACACGTCTCCCTCTCGCTCATAGCAGGGGATCGTCATGCGGACACTGGCTACATACCGTTCCGGCATTGTTTTTAAAGTCACATCGTATTTCATGGTATTTTCATCCTTTCTCAGGTGCTCCAAAGCCGTATCCAAAAGCTGCAGTCTCCATTTCGCCGCCCTTGCCTCCTCTTCAGCCTCCGCCCGCTTTACCAGGAGATGGCGTTCCAGATCGGAACGATTCTCCCAATGGAACAGCAAATCCCGGATGGCCGCCAGGGAAAACCCCATGGCCCGCAAAGCGGTGATACGGTTCATCCGTACCAACTGGGACGCGCTGTAATAGCGGTACCCCGTATACGGATCGATGGTTTCCGGCGTCAGAAGGCCCAGTTCGTCATAGTGCCGGAGCATCCGGATACTCACTCTGGACAGTTTTGAAAATTCTCCGATTTTCAGCATGATGAATCCTCCACATCGATGTGATTCTCTTGAGCTCATATTCAGCATAAGCCCTCTCCCTATGTGAGAGTCAAGGGAAATTTCAAAAAACACAGCGCCGTCTCCAATAAGAGACGGCGCTGGCGCAATCACATATCATCCAGGGTTGGAACCTTTACTCCACCGTCACACTCTTTGCCAGGTTCCGCGGCTTGTCGATGTCGCAGCCGCGCTGCAGCGCCACGTAATAGGCAAACAGCTGCAGCGGAACCACGCCTAAGGAGGGCTGCAGGATTGGATGCGTCACTGGCACGGCAATTGTGGCATCGGCAGTTTTTTCCATCTTCTCCCGGAAGTTCTCCGTTGTCAGAGCCAGCACCTCGGCTCCCCGTGCCTTTACCTCCACCACGTTGCTCATCGCCTTGTCAAAAAGCGGGCCGTAGCTTCCCAGCGCCACCACCAGCGTCCCCTGCTCAATCAGGGAGATGGTTCCGTGCTTCAACTCGCCGGACGCATAGGCCTCCGAATGAATATAGCTGATCTCCTTCAGCTTCAGGGACCCCTCCATGCCCATGGCATAGTCGAGATTCCGTCCAATAAAGAAAATAGAATCGTGGTTGAAGTAACGGGAGGCAAAATACTGAATATTTTCCTTATGGCACAGTACCTGCTGCATCTTTTCCGGAAGCTGCTGCATCTCGGAGAGGATGACGTCATATTCTTTCTGCTCCACACTACCCAGCCGATCGGCTAAGTACAGTCCCACCAAATCCATCAGCACCAGTTGGGTAGTATAGGCCTTGGTGGTTGCCACGGCGATCTCTGGGCCGGCCCAGGTATACAGCACATCGTCGGCCTCCCGGGCGATGGAGGAACCCACTACATTTACAATCGCCAGCGTCCGTCCGCCCAGCCTCTTCGCCTCTCTCATGGCGGCCATGGTATCCAAGGTCTCGCCGGACTGGCTGATGATGACCACCAGCGTCTTCTCGTCCACCAACGGATCACAGTAGCGGAATTCACTGGCCAGCACAACCTCCACCGGACGGCGGAGCAATTTTTCCCAATTGTACTTGCTGACCATCCCTACGTGATAAGAAGATCCACACGCAACAATAAAAATTCGGGAGAGCTCTCTGACATAATCTTCCGTCAGAGAGATCTCATCCAGCACCACCCGTCCGTTTTTGATACGGGGAGAAATCGTTTTTCGGATGGCCTCCGGCTGCTCCATGACTTCCTTGAGCATGAAATGAGGATATCCACCCTTCTCCGCTGCAGAGACATCCCAATTTACCGTGCTGCGCTTTTTCTCTACCGGAACCAGTTCGTCGTCAAACACATCGACGCTGTCTGCGGTCAAAACGGCAATTTCACCGTCATCCATGTACGCCACATCCCGGGTGTATTTAATAACTGCCGTCACATCAGAAGCGATAAAGTTTCCGTTCCTGCCATAGCCCAGAATCAGCGGGCTGTCCTTCCGGGCGGCAATCAGGGCATTGGGATAGTCTGCGCAGATAATGCCAAAGGCGTAGGAGCCCTCGATCCGCCGCAGGACGCGGCCCACTGCCTCCAGCATATTGTGACACTCATTATAGTGGTATTCCAGCAACTGCGCCACCACCTCGGAATCGGTGTCGGACTTGAATGTCACACCCAGCTTCTGCAAGTGCTCCTTGAGCTCCATGTAGTTTTCAATAATACCGTTGTGCACCAGTGCAATGCGGCCGTTTTCGCTGACATGGGGATGGGCGTTGACATCGTTCGGCTCCCCGTGCGTTGCCCATCGGGTATGGCCGATACCCAGAGTCCCCTCCAGATCCGCACCGCCGTGTGTCAAGTCAGCCAGCACTTTCAGCCGCCCCTTCGTCTTTTTCACCTGCAGTCCTTTTGTCTCAGAGCGCACAGCGATGCCCGCAGAGTCGTAACCCCGGTATTCCATCCGCTCCAATCCATCCAACAAAATAGGAGCCGCCTGTTCGCGGCCCACGAAGCCAATAATTCCACACATCGTTAAGAAATCCTCCTGATAGTCAGAAATGGTTATCAAAAGGACAAACGCGCAGTCATTTGTCGCTTTTACCACGGTCACGGCCTCTCTGTTTTGCGGTTGCCCGCATATTTATCAGCCGTGTGTCGCGCCCGTGGGCACGGAGGGACTCCCGCCGAATACTTCGATACTCCCCTCTCCTCGTCGTCCTGTATCAGTCATTCCCTATACAGGCGCTGGCGCTTTTGATGGGACAACTCCCATAATTCTCCTTTCCGCTCTGCGATTTATAAGATATCTATATGATAAAACCCCGACAGGAGTGTTATCCCCATGGATAAACCCGGTGCGGCGGCAAATACTATCCCAGACGGAGGGAATTTCTATGATAACCGCTTTATTACGCACCATTATTCTCTATTTTCTCATCATGATCGGAATGCGGCTGATGGGCAAGCGCCAGATTGGCGAGCTGGAGCCCAGTGAGCTGGTGCTGACCATGATGATTTCGGATCTGGCTTCCGTGCCGATGCAGGACTTCGGCATTCCGCTGTTGTCCGGCTTTATTCCCATTTTAACCCTGCTGTCCCTGTCTATGCTGATAAGCCAGCTGTCCCTTCACAACCTGCGCTTCCGGGCATTGATCTGCGGAACGCCTGCCATTGTCATCCGGGATGGAAAAATTCAGCAGGATACCATGCGAAAAAACCGCTTTACGCTGGATGAGCTTCTGGAGGAACTGCGGGGACAAGGGATCTCCAGCGTCGAGGACGTAAAATACGCCGTGCTCGAAAACTCCGGCAGCCTCTCTGTGCTGCCCCGAACCTCTCAGCAGCCCCCCACCGTCAGTCAGCTGGGATTGAAGCTGCAGGATGACGTAACGCTTCCTGTAATCCTGGTAAACGACGGAAGGGTTATCCGGCAGAATCTTATCGCCTGCGGACGGGACGAAAACTGGCTCCACAAGCAGCTGGCACAGCAAAAATTGCACTCTCCCGCCCAAGTCTTCCTGCTGACTCTGGATGAACAGGGCAGTGTTTTTTGTGTGAAGAAGGAGGCTGCGCAATGAAGAAGCTTCTTCCATACGCGCCTGCTCTTTCCGTCTTGCTGATCATTTTGGCTTTTGCATTGTGGACGGATCACACCATGACAAAGCAGACTGACCGCTGGCGGGACCAGCTGCAGCAGGCAGATGCCTTGGCCCAGTCGGAGGATTGGCCCGCCGCAGTAAAAGCCCTGGCCGACAGCTATGAGGATTGGGGCACGCATCAGATCTGGCTTCACATTGTTACAGAGCATGATGCTGTGGATGATGCAGAAGCCATGTACCGCCGTTCAATGGCCTTTGCCGCCGCAGAGGAGCTCAGTGAGTTCCGCGCGGAAATCTCAGACCTGCGGGATCAGCTGCGTCTGATGGCAGAAATGGAGAACCTCAGTATCAAAAACGTGATGTAGCTCACCGGGCTTCTGAAAGCAGCTTGTTCAGTTCCGCCATAAATGTGTCGATATCCTTGAATTGGCGGTATACGGAGGCAAACCGCACATAGGCCACCTGATCCACATCCCGCAGCCGATCCATGACCTTTTCCCCGATATCCTCGGTGCTGATCTCCCGTTCCATGGAGTTTTGCAGATCCTGTTCAATTTCCCCAGCGATCTTCTCCAGCTCCGCCAGAGGCACCGGACGTTTTTCACAGGCACGGATCATACCGCCCAGCACCTTGCGCCGGTCAAAGCTTTGGCGGCTGCCATCCTTTTTCACAACCACCATAGGCAGACTTTCCACCGTCTCATAAGTAGTAAATCGCTTGGTGCAGGAAAGGCACTCCCGCCTGCGGCGGATGCTGCTGCCCTCATCGGCTGGGCGGGAATCGATAACTTTGCTCTCACTATAGCCGCAAAACGGACACTTCATTGGTAAACCTCCCGAAATTTGCCGGCTGGTACGCCGACATTTTTTCTCCATCCAGACGCACTTTGGCAGCGCGGCAGTCAAAGCCCCGGCGCGCCGCTCTTCAAAAGCGGCATGCACAACATCGCTGCCGCTTTGCGGCCATTATATCACACGGCCGCTAAATATGGTATCATAATTTTATCTCCTCTCTTAATTTTTCTCTGTCAGCTTTGGCTGCGGCCCTGCTAGCCGGAGGCAGTGCCATGCGCCGTCACCTGCAGCCTTCCTTCAGGCCATCACGGAAATACAGGCAGCTCCTCCTGATTGAACTGATAAACGGTATACGGTTTTCCCTGAATGCAGCGCACTTTCGCAAAGCAAAACATACCCGTCAGTGGAAAAGGTCTCTTTGGATCATAAGGCAGCGCTATCCAGCGGCAGTCTCCCTGTTTTCGGGTCAAAGCCCCATCTGCGCCCCGCAGCGCTTCCCGGAGCGCCGGTGTACGGAAGAGGTGAATCGCATCCCCCATCTGTTCCCACTTTTCCGCCTCTGCCACAGAAGGACGCACTTCCCCCCGTAACAGTCTCCCCAGCGGAGCTGTCAGACGGTCGGAAAAGCGGCGGCGGATGACTGCCCGTTCTCCAGCCGGCTCCAGCACCCCCAACCGCAGTTCTTCCCTCTCTCCTACTGCCCACGCACACCACAGTCCCTGTCCCGGCAGGCGGCAGCGGGCTTCAAACCACGTGTATAGGGACTCCCGATCTGCCGTCAATTCCCCAATGATCCTTCCATCGCTATACAGCGGAAACTTGTCCATATGCCACCTCGCCTTTCCAAAAAAACGCCTGTGCAACTCTATGCACAGGCGGTTTTTTTTATGTAGGCTCAGGCAATGGTGTATCCACCCCGCACCAGCAATTTTGTGGTTGCGGCAGTGGCCTTCACTCCCCGATTCTCAATGGTCATCATGTATAAATGGTTTTGCACCAATGCTCCCCCGTTGTTCAGTGTGCCGCCGGAAGTCTCATCGATCAGTCCGGGGCTGGAAGGGGATACGCAGGCGGCTGTCCCCACCCGCAGCATGACCTCGCAGCCGATATCACCCGTGAGAGTTTGCCCGCTGGAGAGCGCCACTACTGTAAAAGTTGCACTGGATGCAGCGCCGCCGGAGGTAATTGTCTGGCCGCCCAACTGCTGGACAATCTGACTGTTTCGGGCAGCTATTTTTTGATCCACCTTGGCCATCACCGTATTGAGGAAGGTGTCGTTCAGGTAGCTCAGCGTCACCAACGGATCACCGGAGGATCCCGCCTCCGCCGCCAAAGAAACTGTCATATTCAGCGTGCCGCAGATCATCAGCAGCACCGCCATCCGAAGGAACCATCTGTTTTTTTTCATCCTATGTACCTCCTGTCCCGCATTTCTGCAGAATATCATTTGTAATCTGTTTTATGCCTGGTCAGATATTTTTTGAAAAGGCTCTCCCTCTGCGGCAGCTCCGTCGCAGAGGGAGCCCATCCGGATTTCCCGCGAATCACCGAAAAACAATTTCTCCGGTTTCAAAAGTCCAGATTGTGCCAGACGGCCTGGCGCCGCCTCGGCGACAGTCTGCATCTGACTTTCCAACCCTCACTTTTGTCATACCATCTGATCGTGCGGCAAGCCAAAACTTACCGCAATGGCAAAGTCGACCTTCTCCATCACATGTTCCTCCACATGCCCCATTTTCTCCCGCAGGCGCTTTTTGTCCAGAGTCCGCACCTGCTCCAGCAGCACCACAGAGTCCCGGCTCAAGCCGCAGCTCTGCTCTACGGGAAGGTCAATATGTGTCGGCAGCTTTGCCTTCCCAGTCTGAGAAGTAATGGCCGCCGCAATCACGGTGGGGCTGTATCGGTTGCCCGTATCGTTCTGAATAATCAAAACCGGCCGGACACCGCCTTGCTCACTTCCCACCACCGGGGAGAGGTCCGCATAGTAAATATCGCCTCGCTTGACACTCGTATCCACAAAGTTCACACTCCGCCGAAAGAAGTACCCGTCACCGAATCTCTTCGGTGAGGCCACTTTCATTCTCCCACGCAGCTACGGAATTTATACTTTGTCAAAGGCGCAAAATTCCGGCATCCTTGCCCCGCACTATTCTATGCATGGGACAAAGGAACTGTGCGGTGTGTGGCATCTGCAGATATGGCCGCAGATTCCGGCTGTAGCGGATTCATATTTGAATGGAACATCGAGCGCATCCCAGCCATGGTTACTCTCTCACGCTGGCAGCTTATCTCTCCGCTCAAGTACCGCGATGCGGTTGACGGACAAGTCCTATAGCAGCAGCTGCAGGTGCCTGTCTATTTCCCTGCCGTTTTCCAGATAGATCCGAGGCACCCGCTTGCTGACGGCACACAGCAGCTCGTAGGTAATGGTGCCCGCAGCTTCCGCCATATGGTCAACGGAATTGTGCTCACCAAAGACCTCCACCGCGTCTCCAGTGCAGACGCCCGGCAGATCTGTCAAATCCACCATGCACATATCCATGCAGATGCGGCCCCGGATTGGAGCAGGCCCCTCTTTGGTCAGCATCGCCCATCGGTTGGACAGGCAGCGCTGCAGCCCATCCGCATAGCCGATGGGCAGCACGCCGATTCTCTGAGGCCCCTCCGTAAAATAAGTCCGTCCGTAGCTGACAGAGGTATCTTTCTCATATTCCTTGATGGGGCCCATCGTTGTCTTTAATGCCATCACCGGCTTCAGCCCAAGATCCCTTGCGGCCCGTTCTGTACCGTACAGCACAATGCCCGGGCGGCACATATCCCATGCGTATTCCGGGCAATAGGCCACCGCGCCGCTGTTGGCACAGTGGTGAATGGGAAACCGTATACCAACTGCGGCCTCCACAGCCTCCACCATACGGGCAAATCGTTCATACTGAATCTTTGTGAATTCCCGGCACTTCCCGCTGTCCGGTTCGTCGGAAACGCAGAAGTGCATGAACACGCCTTCCCAATCCAGGTTCGGCAGCGTCATGGCCTCCAGAATCTCTCCAAGGCTCCGCTCAAAATGGGCCTCGTCGCACTGGAACCCCAGACGTCCCATTCCGGTGTCCAGCTTCAAATGGACCCGCAATGTTCCGCCGCAGCGCTTCGCCTCGGCAGAATAAGCCCTGGCCAACTCCAAAGAGGGGACATCCTGCGTCACATAGTTCTCCAGCAGCACCGGCACCATCTCAGCCGGCGTATAGCCCAGGAGCAGAATGGGAAGACCAATGCCGTTCCGGCGGAGCTCCTGGGCCTCCTCCACATTGGAGACAGCCAGATAGTCCGCTCCAAGCTCTTCCAGCTTCCGGGACACCCATACGGCCCCATGGCCGTAGGCGTCCGCTTTCACCACGCCCAGAAACTTGGCATGGGGCCCCATCTG
Organism: Oscillibacter sp. PC13; assembly: GCF_900115635.1. GTDB lineage: Bacteria > Bacillota > Clostridia > Oscillospirales > Oscillospiraceae > Oscillibacter. The sequence continues at coordinate 22,345 of NZ_FOXE01000021.1, forward strand.
TGCGCGGAGCGTTTGATAATTGTAGGCCAGGTGGTCCAGGTTGATTTCCGCCCAGGTCCGCCGTAAAATTGGCTCTTTCGTAATAGTCACCTTCAATAACAAAATACACGGACGTCTCCCGGCCCTGTCCGATGCACACCGGCTCCGCATGGAGGCAGCCGCTACTTCTGCGGCCCATCCTGCCCACTCTCGCCAGGCGAGGTAATTGTATCATAAAATGCGAAACTCGTAAACTCCGCCGTTAAAATTATTTCCCCGTCCACAGCGATCTCTCCCCGCAGGGGGCAGCCGTTGTCCTCCCTGATCCAAATGGTGGAGAGGATTTTTCCGTCCTGCATGCCGCTCTGATCCACCGTAACGCGCAGGCAGGCCACCTCGTTCCACGTCTCCCGGTTCTCCTCCAGCAGCCAGCCGTCCCGCAGCGCGCTCATCAGCCGGGGCAGGCACACCATGGGGCTGACCGACTGCTCACTCAGGGTCCCGGCGTTCAGGCACAAATCCTCATACTCCAGCCGCAGCTCCGTGCCGTCCACCACGGCCCGGACTCCCGCAATGGTCTCCGGGGCCAGCACCTCCACCGTGGTCTCTCCGTCCGGCACATAGTCGCACTTGAGTGTCGCCTCCCAGAGCTGGTCCCCCTGTCCGCAGGTGACGGATGCCTCCATGCTGCATCCCGCCATGTCATGGTAAGGTGCCCGGGCCGCCGCCGCGTCGCTGATTCCGCCGTTGTCCGCTGGGCCGCCGCAGGCTGTCAGCAGCAGGCACAGGGTTATCATTGGTACGCACTTTCCCTTGCGCACCGTCAAAACCTCCGTCTATTCCAAAATTTCCAAAATGGCTGCCGGGAGCCTTTGGACCACATCTTCCGGCGTCACGCCGTACTCTGAGGCAAACTGTGCCGCCATCTCCCCCGCCCGACCATGGAGCCACACGCCACATGCCGCCGCCTGCACCGGGGTGGCGCCCTGGGCCAACAAAGAGGCGATGACGCCGGTGAGCACGTCGCCGCTGCCGCCCTTGGCAAGCCCGGAGTTTCCGGTGGTGTTTACCAGCACGTTCCCCTCCGGCGTGGCGGTAATGGTCCGGTGGCCCTTCAGCACCAGCACGCAGCCGTGGGCAGCGGCAAAGGCCCGGGCCGCCTCCACCCGGCTTCCGCTCTCCAGCGCACCGGGCACCAGACGGGCAAATTCTCCGTCGTGGGGCGTCAAAATGGTCACCCGCCCCCGGCGGGCGTTCAAGACATCTATATGCGCGGCTGCCGCATTGATGCCATCCGCGTCCAGCACCACGGGTTTTTCCGTCTCCTGCAGCAATGCGCATACCAGCTGTTCCGTCTGCCGGGAGCGTCCCAACCCCGGTCCCAGGGCCATCACCTGACAGTCCGCCATTTTTTCCTTAATTTTCTGTAATGCTTTTTCACTTAACATTCCGTGTTTTTCAATTAGCGGAAACGGCATTGCCGAGGTGCACTTCACTGCCTCTATCGGCCAGATACTCTCCGGCACTCCCAGAGACACCAGCCCGCAGCCGGTGCGCACTGCTGCCGCTGCCGTCAGATACGGCGCGCCGGTATATCCCACCGCGCCGCCTACGACCAGCAGCTTGCCGAAGGTCCCTTTGTGCCCGTCCGGCTTCCGGGGCGGCAGCGCATGACTTGCAAAGTCCGTATCCACGGACTGAATGGAGCACACCGTCTCCCGTACCAGCTCTGCCGGGATGCCGATGTCCCACACCGTCACCTCTCCAGAGCAGAGAGCGCCTTCTCCTACAAACTGTCCGGCCTTTCCAAGCGTAAAGGTAACCGTCTTGTCAGCCTTTACCGCACAGCCTAATATTCGTCCCGTGTCCGCCTCCACACCGCTGGCAATGTCCACCGCCACCCGGCAGCCGCGGCTGCGGTTCATAAGCTCCACCGCCGCAGCGAAGGTCGAATCCGGGCGGATTTCCCGGGAAAGGCCCACGCCGAAGAGGGCGTCCACACAGACGTCCGCCCGCAGAATCCAGGCCCGCTGTTCCGGCTCCTCCGGGTCAAAGGCCTCCAGCTCCACACCGCACTCACTGAGCCGGCCGGTCTCCTCCAGTGCATCAGGCGTCAGCTTTTCGTATGCCCCCGCCAGAAACACCCGCACGGAGACTCCCTTTAGAAACAGCAGCCGGGCGGCGGCAATGCCGTCTCCGCCGTTGTTGCCCGCGCCGCAGAGCACCGCGATCCGGCACTTCCCCGGTTTTCCAGGCAGCAGGGAAAACGCCGCCTCCGCCACACCTGCCGCGGCCCGCTCCATCAGGTCAATGGATGGGATTTTCCGCTCCTCAATGGCCCGCCTGTCCAGCTCCCGCATCTGCGCCGCCGTCGCCAGCTTCATCGCCGTGTCCTCCTGTTCTTGTGAATATGTTTTATTATTATAGGTGCTCCGTGTCCCGATTGCAATCTTCTGTTACCGAATTGTGATGGCTTTCCGGTGGGACTCTGCTATGATGTGTTCAACGCGGGGCCTTGCTCTCTGCGCTCTCCCTGCCGTGAAATGGAGGTTTCTATGAGAAGACAGATGATGTTCCTTTTCATTTCCGCGCTGGTTTTGGCACTGCTGTCCGGCTGCGGCCAAGCCCCTGCCCAGATGCAGGATCCGCAGCCCACGGAAGCGGAGGTGTTGGCGGCCTACGATCAGGCGGCGGAAGTCTACGACTGGTTTGATCTCTGCTCCCTTCCCATCGCTGGCGGCGAACCTCTGGAAGAGGACGGGACACCCTATGACCCGAACAACGACGGCTTCCCCTACTATCCCGTGGAGGACAACGTGCTGAAAACCTACGCCGATCTGGAGACCCGTGTCCGGGCCTGTTTCTCCCCGGCGCTGGCGGATTCCCTTCTGAACAACACCATAAACTACCGGGACATCAACGGCAGGCTCTACAGCATCGACGGTGCCCGGGGCGGCAATCTCTATTTTCTGGATAAAACCGCGGCGGCGGAACAGGTGGACGGGAACCACTGGACGGTGACCATTACCTTCTGGGCTGATTTCGAGGATTCCGTGCAGACGCCCATCCCCGGCACAACCGATACCACCCTCACCCCGGTGGCCACCACTGGCTATTCCAAAACCGTGCTGGATTACGAACAAACGCCGGAGGGCTGGCGCTTCACCAACTTCTGCCCCAGTGACGGTCTGGACCTGGACGCCGACACAGTGTTCACCTTCGATTATGAACAGGCGTTCTCTGGAACGCTGTCCTATCAGGACTACTCCGACTGGCAGTTGGCATGCTACCTGATCCACGCCGACGGTGGCTATGCGGAGGCTCCCAGTGATCTGCTGCTCCACCGCTTTTTGGAACGGCCGGAGGACATTTTAAAGGTCCTGGCCCTGCTGGACGGCGCGCCTTACAAAAACATCTATCCCCATATCGACGGCATCGTGGCCGGGCCGGGCTATGCCGCCGCCAACTGGCTCTATTTCGACGAACAGATGGAATTTCTCTCAGTCCTGGACAACTGCCGGCCGGAGGCCGCCGGGGAGCAGGCGGTGCTGGATAAAATTCAGACAGCCTATGAAACGGCTGCCGAAGACCAGCGCGTCTTTGCCAGCAGCCAGTTCTCCTTCTATGTCGGCGCAGGTTCCGGAATGCTGTGTTTGGGGCAGATGGAGGGCGCTTATCCTTGGGGATATACGGACTTTCCGGAAACGCCCCAGCCCGCCGGGAGGGGAGACAATGGAGAAATTGGATATTCCTTTTCCTGTCGGGGCATGTCTGTGGACTATTTCATGCTTCCAGATGAAACGGATTCCGCTTACATCTTCCGGATGACGGCCACCCAGCCCGGCGTCCCCACCGACGCCGGCATCGAAGTTGGCGATACCGCGGAAGATGTCCAGGCCGCCTATCCCGACGCGGTGGTGATGGGCGCTGTGGGCGAGTGGGAGATGGGAGCCGACTATGCCCTGATCTATGAGCCGGGCGGGTGGGCCTTCTGCAAGCATATTGCCTTTTTCATCAAGAACGGTGTGGTGGTGGAAATTGAGATAGAGGATTTAATGGACGGCCGCCTGCTGGGTGACTGATGTTCTCCCCCAATCCGCTGTTTTTCAGCGGATTGGGGCTTGCTTTTTCATTTTTTTTATGATATAAGTATGAGTTGTTATCAGCGATGAACGGGAAAATAACCGTGAAACGCCGCGTAAGAGAGGGTCGGTCACCGGCTGCAAGCCGACCTGCGGACGCCCGGTTTGGTTCGCCCGGGAGCCGCCGTGGAGACACGGCCGGACGCCCACCGTTACAGGGGCTTCAAGTGCGCGCCCCGCAAAAGGCGTGAATTTGGGTGGTACCGCGGAAGGAATGGCCTTTCGTCCCAATCAGGGACGGAGGGCTTTTTGTTTTGCCCGGAATCGGCAACTTCGGTTTTGCCTGCACGCTGTACGCCCCCATCGCGCAATCCGTCAATCACATCCAAGTAAAGGAGTTACATGTATATGAAAGAACAACTGGAAGCCATCCGCAGCGCCGCACTGGACTCCATCGCCGGCACAAAAGCCGCTGCCGATCTGGAAGCTCTTCGTGTCAAGTACCTGGGCAAGAAGGGCGAGCTCACCGCTGTGTTGAAGCAAATGGGTTCCCTCTCCGCGGAGCTGCGCCCCGTCATGGGCCAGATGGCCAACGACGTCCGCGCTGCGGTGGAGACCGCCATTGAGTCTCAGTCCGCCATTCTGGCGCAAAAAGCCCTGGAGGCCAAGCTGGAGGCCGAGACCGTGGATGTGACCATCCCCGGCAAACACCAGGAGGTAGGCCACAAGCATCCCATGTACACCGTTCTGGACGAGATCAAGGAAATCTTTTTGAATATGGGCTTTGAGATCATGGATGGGCCCGAGATCGAGCAGGCGGATTACAACTTTACAAAACTGAACACCCCGGATGACCATCCGGCCCGGGAGTGGTCCGATACGTTCTATCTGGATGAGGAGTCTAAAACACTGCTGCGGACGCAAACCTCTCCCATGCAGATCCGGGCCATGGAGACCTATGGGGTGCCCATCCGTATGATCTCCCCCGGCCGGGTTTACCGCAAGGACGAGGTGGATGCCACCCACTCCCCCATGTTCCATCAAATCGAGGGACTGGTGGTGGACAAGGGCATTACCATGGCGGATCTGAAGGGCACGCTGAATGCCGTCATCCGCGAGATCTACGGCCCCAATACCGTCACCCGCTTCCGTCCCCACCACTTCCCCTTCACCGAGCCCTCCTGTGAGGTGGACATCCAATGCCACAAGTGCGGCGGTGTGGGCTGCCCTACCTGTAAGGGTGAGGGCTGGATTGAGGTTCTGGGCGCCGGTATGGTCCACCCCAAGGTTCTGCGCAACTGCGGCATTGATCCGGAGGAGTACTCAGGCTTTGCCTTCGGCATGGGGCTGGAGCGCCTGGCCATGGGCCAGTTCAAGATCAGCGATCTGCGGCTGATCTTTGAAAACGACATCCGGTTCTTGTCTCAATTTTAAAGAAAGGAGAGCAATACAACATGTTACTCTCTCGGAAATGGCTGAATGAATTCGTCCAGGTGGATGCAAACGATCACGACTTCTGTGAAGCGATGACGCTCTCCGGCTCCAAGGTGGAGACCACCGTTGTTTTGAATGACTCTCTGAAAAACGTGGTGGCGGGACGCATCATCTCCATGGAAAAGCACCCGGACTCCGACCACATGTGGATCTGCCAGCTGGACATTGGCGAAGCGGAGCCCATCCAGATTGTCACCGGCGCATGGAATATCCATGTGGGCGATCTGGTTCCCGTCGCCAAGCATCAGTCCCTGCTGCCCGGCGGCGTCAAAATTGAAAAAGGAAAGCTTCGGGGCGTGGTGTCCAACGGCATGCTCTGTTCTTTGAAGGAGCTGAACCTCACTGCCGACCACGACTATCCCTACGCCGTGATCACCCCCGCCGCGCTGCTGAATGACTATCATCCCCTGGAGCCGAGCAAACCTTCCATCCCCGCGGACATCCAGCCCGGCCACAAGATTTACGGCCCCGTGGTGGCTGGAAAGGTGCTGGAGTGCGAGCCGCAGCCCGACGGCAGCTATCACACCTGCCTTGATCTGGGCGGCTCCACCGTCGTGCCCGACACCCGGTGCCAGAACATCCATGTGGGAGATTTGGTCGCTTATGACACCAAGAGCGACACCATCTGCACCCCGGCCGACCTCCACGCCGACCAGAAGGAGTTCCCGCACTGTATCTCTGACGGTATCTGGGTTCTCCGTGAAGACGGCGTGAAGCCCGGCGACGACATCGCCTCCGTCATCGGCGCAGACGACCACGTGATGGAGTTCGAGATCACCCCCAACCGCCCCGACTGTCTCAGCGTCATCGGCTTGGCCCGCGAGGCCAGTGCCACCTTCGGCATACCGCTGAATCTTCACACACCTGCGATCAAAGGCTGCGGCGGCAGTATCGCTGAACTGGTGGATATCGACATTGAAGACGGCGACCTGTGCCCCCGGTACACCGCGCGCCTGGTGAAAAACGTGAAAATCCAGCCCTCTCCCGCCTGGATGCGGGAGAGGCTGCGGAACTCCGGTGTCCGCCCCATCAACAACATCGTGGACATCACCAACTATGTCATGCTGGAATACGGCCAGCCCATGCACGCCTTTGACTTCTCATGCGTGGAGGGCGGCCACATCATCGTCCGCACCGCCCGGGCCGGAGAGAGCATCCAGACCCTGGACGGCAAGGAGCACGCTCTGACACCCAATATGCTGTGCATCTGCGATGAGAACAAGCCCGTGTGCGTCGCCGGTGTCATGGGCGGTGCCAACAGCGAGATTATCGGCGATACCGCCATGGTTCTCTTTGAATCCGCCAACTTCAACGGCGCCTCCATCCGCCGCACTGCCACGGCCCTGAATATGCGCACGGAGGCCTCGGCCCGCTATGAAAAGGGTCTGGATCCCATGAACACCATGAAGGCCGTTCAGCGTGCCTGCGAGCTGGTGGAACTGCTTGGCGCCGGCGAGGTGGTGGATGGCGTTATGGACGTCATCGCCAAAGACGCAGCTCCCGTCACCGTGGAACTGACGCCCGCGAAGATCAACGCCTTCCTGGGGATCAGCGTACCGGAGGAGGAAATGCGGAGCATTCTCCTCTCCCTTGGCTTTGGCCTGGATGGGAATACCATTTTGGTTCCCTCCTGGCGGAGTGACGTGGAGCACTGGTCCGACATCGCCGAGGAAGTTGCCCGATTCCATGGCTATAATAAAATTCCGGATACACTCTCCTCCGGCATGAATCCCCGCCGGGGCTGGTCCCCTGTGCAGCAAGTGGAAAACAGTCTGGGCGCCCTGTGCCGCACCGCCGGATACAGCGAGATCATCACCTACTCCTTCATCAGCCCCACCTATTATGATAAAATCGATCTGCCCGCGGATTCCCCCCTGCGCAATTCCATGCGGATTTTAAATCCTCTGGGGGAGGATACTTCCATTATGCGGACCACCACCCTGCCCTCCATGCTGGAAATTCTGGCCCGGAACTACAGCTTCCGCAACAAGTCCGCCAGGCTCTACGAACTGGGCCGCACCTATTTCGCCAAAAACGACGGCACCGGCATGGCGGATGAGCCCAAAGTGCTCTCCCTTGGCGCCTACGGTCCTGAGATGGACTTCTTTGCCCTGAAGGGCGCTGTGGAGACACTGTTGGACGGGATGCGGATTACCGGCGTCACCTATGCTGCAGAGCGTGAGAATCCCTCTTATCACCCCGGCCGCTGCGCCAAAATTTTGTGCGGGGGCAAGCTGCTTGGCGTTCTTGGGCAGGTGCATCCCCATGTGGCGGAGAATTACGGTGTGGACTGCGAGCTGTATGCCGCGGAGCTCGCCTTCGATGCCCTGTATGCCAGTATCGGCGGCAAGGCCATTTATCAGCCCCTGCCCAAGTTCCCCGCCGTCACCCGGGACATCGCCGTGGTATGCGATAAGGCCGTTACCGTGGGAGCTTTGGAGGACTGCATCCGGCGGGGTGCCAAGGGCCTTCTCAAGGATGTGGCGCTGTTTGACATCTACACCGGCACCGGCATTCCCGCAGGAAAAAAGAGCGTTGCTTTCAACCTGACGCTCCGTTCTGACGAACGAAATCTCACTGCAGAGGAAGCGGATGCCGACATCAGGAGCATTCTGGATCTTCTGAAATCCGAATTGAGCGCTGTTCTGCGGTAAGCATTTATTTTATCGGGTCCTGCCTCCCGGCGGGACCCGAAAATCTTTTTGAAAACGCTTTACACTTTTTCAAAAAGCGAGTATACTATTTTTATATCATTCGTTGAATCGTTCCAGTCGAGGAAAGGTGGTGTCTGTATGGACGATTTTACCCGGAAGTTCAATATTGCGATGGAAAAGGACGCGGAGATCCGACAGATCCTGACCACCGTCTATCAGGCATTGGAGGAAAAGGGCTATAACCCCATTAACCAGATCGTGGGGTATATTCTCTCCGAAGATCCCACCTATATCACCAATCACAACAATGCCCGCACTCTGATCCGCAAAGTAGATCGGGACGAGTTGCTGCAGGTTCTGGTTCGCAAGTACCTTGGCCAGTAATGGACTCCGGTGTTTTATAAAATCATCCCGCAGAGCCAAAAGCGCACCTAAATGGTTTGCTTTTGGATCTGCGGGATTTTTTATTGCCACACAACCCCAGCGCCCTGTGGCGTGGCTGAATCTCAGGCACAACCGCAGTTCTGTCATATATCATAAAATAGCGTAAAACACTATCTTTGATTGCTTAACTTGAAAATTCGGCTTTATAGGCTTTTACGCCTTTTTATGAAGACATGAGAAAATGCAGATAAACCAAGGGGGGGGCGCAGCATTATTTATCTCCCAATTCCCTTTTGTAATCCTGAAGTGCAATTAGACTATTCTAATGTATCAACATTCATTTTGGTATGAAAATTGGGCAGTCCCTAAATGAGACTGCCCAATAAACCATTATTGTTTGTTACTTACATTTTCGGTAAGCCAAAATAGAAGCCAATCCTAAAACCATAGGAACACAGGCATATCCAGCATTTAATTGTCCATGATTAAATAATATATATCCTGCACCAGCAAATGTTAGAATTGTAAATATTATGCTTAAACCCAAAGCTATTTTTTTCATAATCTTCTCCGTTGTAAAGTCCGATTCGTCCTTCTATTCGATTCAATATAGCACAATTAACCGCATCGTTCAATGCTTAAGCGTTTCCATCATCTCCCAAATTTTTTCATGTTTTTTGTAAGCAACGTTTTTCCGGATTCACCAAAAGAATTCAAAACACCGCTTCAAGAGAAAACCTATCAGGCGTTAGAAGAATTGCAAATCTCCTTTCAGCGTGTCGATACAGACGAGGCGATTACAATGGAGGATTGTATGCAAATTGACGCAAAACTGAATATGAAAATTATTTTCTATTTTGGGAGACAAGAACTCCTTTTCAGCAAACTGCTCCCGGAGCCTTTCAGGCTCCGGGAGCAGTTCATTTTATGTGTTTTTCCGCAGCAGTCTTATCACAGTTTTGTCAAATCCCGCACGATATTGAGTCGGATCAAATCTGTATCGATATAAATATTCCCTAGGAGCGACGGCTGGTTCCGGTTGTCAAAATTGGTGATCTCCAGGCGAACAACCGGCTTGTTCTCCCCCTTTGGAACAGAAAAACACTCCTGTAAGGCCGGAATCTGTCCACTGTGGGCAGCCTGGATATTGATAATATCCCAAGTGATATCAACTCCCACGGACTGGCGAATAAAATCATAGATAGACCCTGGATAGTCCTCGTGCTTTTTCCAGTCCATATCTGTAAAGCGTTTTGCATCCACACAGTCAATACAGTACATGCACGGATGCCCGTCCGCCTGGTAAATAGAATGGATCTCCGTAATCCAGTCAAATGGAAACAAATTCAGCTTTTGTGCCCGTTCACCCGCAGGGCCATCCCGAACAGACAAAATTTTTAAAGAGGGCTCATAACCGTTTTTCCGGATCAGATCGTACATATTGACTCTTGGGTAAATGGTGGTCTCCACATCCAGCGCAGGCGGATTGACATATGTTCCACTGCCATGGCGGCGAATGATTTTTCCCTCAGTTTCCAATTCCATGAGAACTGCGCGAATCGTGCTTCTGCTCACCTGGAACTTTGCCGCCAACTGATTTTCAGACAGCAGACGGGTACTGTATTCGAAATCCATGCGGTGGATCAGCTCCATAATTTGCTGACGAACCCGCTCCTGGAGACTCTGTTCTCTCTGATCCATGGACTGCTCCTTTTTCTCAATCAGTGCTTTGGCTCTTCCAGTTCCGCACCCATTCATCAAAGGCGGGCAGATGATGCTGGCCCTTGATGGAATATTCCAGAGAGTTGCGGGCCAGGGTGATCAGGGTGTCCTCATCAAAGCCCAGATCCTCTACAAGTCCCTGATATTCCCACAGCAAGTCGCCCACATAAGGTGGATCGTCCGAACTGACTGAGCAAATGACGCCCTGCGCCATCAGCGGCTTGATGGCGTGATCTGCCGGTGTGGGGAACAGGCGGCGGTTGGAACGGGTGCACATGGCAAGTAAAATCTTCCGATCCGCCAGCTCCCGCACCAACGCCGGATCGTCAATGGCACGAACACCGTGGTCGATACGCTGGCACCCCAAGACATTCAGTGCATCCCAGATGTTTCGGCAATCCCCTTCCTCTCCGGCGTGGGCAGTTTTAAACAGCCCCATCTTCCCGGCAATCTCATAGGCCTCCTTGTGCAGGATGCAGGGATAGCTAATCTCCTCACAGTCCATTCCGATGCCGTCCACCATGTCCAGATACGGCTCCAGGTTCTTTACAAATGCCGTGCATTTCTCCGGTGGCTGGCTGCGGTCAATGCCTGCGATAAAGACCAGTTCCACCCCAAAGTCTTTCAGCACCGCCTTTCGGCCCGCCTCATAGCCCCGCATCACCACATCCATGGGAATCCCCCGCTCCTCATTCAGCGGGTAGTCCAAGTGAAGCTCCTGGTAGATAATATTCTGTCGTTTGGCATCCTCGCCCAGATCATAAACCACGTCGTAGTAATCCTCCTCATGGAGGCAGACAGAATTGATCAGACGATCACAGACCATAAACATGTCCAAATTGCCACAATGGGTATGGATGTAGTCCAGCATACCCGTTTCCGTGTCAAAAGGCAAGACAATTTTGTTGCGCTTTGCCAGCCGCAAGGCTGTGCGGGTTGGAATGGATCCTTCGATGTGGATGTGATTTTCTCCCTTGGGCATCTCCCGGATCAACCGTTCCATCCGCTCTGTCAGCATGGATGAGCCTCCTTCCACTGCTTCACCCATTCATCAAAAGCAGGCAGGTGGTGCTGACCCTTGATAGAATACTCCAAAGAGTTTCGGGCCAGGGTAATCAAGGTGTCTTCATCAAAGCCCAGGTTTTCCACAACACCCTGGTACTCCCAGAGCAGATCGCCCACATAAGGTGGATCATCGGAACTGATGGAGCAAATAACACCCTGCGCCATCAGCGGCTTGATGGAGTGATCCGCCGGTGTGGGGAACAGGCGAGTCATGGCATTGGACCGGGTGCACATGGCAAGCAGAGTCTTCCGATCCGCCAGCTCCCGCACCAGCACCGGATCATCAATGGCACGAACACCATGGTCGATACGCTGGCACCCCAAGACATTCAGTGCATCCCAGATGTTCTGGCAGCCATCGTCCTCACCGGCATGGGCGGTTTTGAACAGCCCCATCTTCCCCGCAATTTCATAGGCCTCCTTATGCAGGATGCAGGGATAGCCCTTTTCCTCGCAGTCCATGCCAACACCGTCAACCATATCCAGATACGGCTCCAAATTCTTTACAAATGCAGTACACTGATCCGGCGGAAGTGTGCGGTCGATGCCGGCGATAAAGACAATCTCCACGCCAAAGTCCTTCAAAACCGCTTTCCGGCCCGCCTCATAGCCCCGCATCACCACATCCATGGGAATTCCCCGCTCCTCATTCAGCGGGTAGTCCAAGTGAAGCTCCTGATAGACGATATTCTGTCGTTTGGCATCTTCACCCAGATCATAAACCACATCGTAGTAATCCTCCTCATGGAGGCAGACGGAATTGATCAGACGGTCGCTTTTCATAAAAGAGTTCAGATCCACCACATTTTTTGCAATGAAATCCTTCATGCCAGCCTCGGAGTCAAAAGGCAGAGCCACACTGTTTCGCTTGGCCAGCCGCAGGGCAGTTCGAGCAGGAATGGAGCCTTCAATGTGAATGTGGTTTTCTCCCTTGGGCATCTCCCGGATCAGTTGTTCCATTCGTTTTGTCAACATACAGTTCCTCCTTCTGTCACAGCGGCAGATCCGCTGACTTGTACACCAGCCATCAAAAGGCCGATGGTCTCTCTCTGTGCTTCCTTCTGTGGAATCTGTGCCATGATGCGCCCCTTGTACAGCACCATAATTGTATCGGACAGTTCCAAAATCTCATCCAGCTCCGTGGACAGCAGTAAGACCGCCGCGCCGCGATCCCGCTCCTCCACCAGCCGGGACTGGATGTACTTCGTGGTACCGATATCCAGTCCGCGATCCGGATAAACGGCGATGATGAGTTTTGCCGCCCGATCCAGTTCCCGCCCCACAACAAATTTCTGTTGGTTGCCGCCGGAAAGACGGCCCGCCTGTTCAGCCACGCTGGGTGTCTTCACTTCGTACTTTTTGCATAGTTCCTCATTCCGTCTGGTAATTTCCTTCCAGTGCAGCACGCCATGCGTGGCATATGGCTCTTTGTCGTAGCTCATCAGAATTAGATTCTCATTGACACTCATTTCCTTGATCATGGCCATCTTATAACGGTCTTCCGGAATGTGCGCCACGCCATGTGCCAAAATTTCCTTCGGATGCTTGCCGGTAACATCCGCGTTTTCAACATAGACAGCTCCGCTCTCCGGCTGCAAAAGACCCAGGATGCAGCGGACCAACTCGGACTGCCCGTTTCCGTCCACGCCTGCCACTCCCACAATTTCTCCGGCGCGGACCTGAAAGCTGAGGCCATTCAGACGGGAGACTTTCTCCCGGTCAGTATAGTGCAGATCCCGTACCTCCAACACGGTATCGCCGGGATGTGCCGGTGCCTTGTGTGTCACAAGATCAATGGATTTTCCCACCATCAGCTCTGCCAGTTGTTCATGGCTGTGAATTTCGGAGATGGGCAGATTGGCGGCCGCCACTCTCCCCTGCCGCAGGACGGTGCATTGGTCACAGATGTCCATGACCTCTCCCAGCTTGTGGGTGATAAAAATAATAGTCAGGCCTTCATCAGTGAGCTGGTGGAGCAGAGTGAACAGTGTATCAGTCTCCTGGGGCGTCAGCACAGCGGTGGGCTCGTCCAAAATCAGCAGCTTGGAATTCCGGAACAGTGCCTTTAAAATTTCCAGCCTCTGCTGCTGGCCAATGGTCAGATTCTCCACCTTTTCCCAGGGTGAGATGGGCATGTTGAATTTCTCTGCCAGCGCGGTGAATCGTTGTGCCGCCTGATTCAGATTCAGCCGGAAATGGCTGATCTCCTTATATCCCAGCATGACATTTTCAATCACTGTCAAGGCGGGAATCAGCATAAAGTGCTGGTGCACCATCCCGATTCCGGCGGCAATCGCCTGCTTGGGATCCCGGATGTCCAGCTTTTTTCCATTCAGCCAGATCTCTCCTGCCGTGGGGGTATACAGGCCATAAAGGATGTTCATCAAGGTAGACTTTCCGGCACCGTTCTCTCCCAGCAGCGCGTGAATATGTCCCTTTTCTACGGTAAGGCTCACATCGTCGTTGGCCACCAGATCACCGAAGCGCTTCGTAACATGTTTCAATTCCAAGTATGCCATTCCGCGCCTCCTTACTCTTTTGTGTAGGCCACCGCCGTTGCGGCGGGCGCCCGGGACTTACGGATGAATCCGCACACTGCCACCAAGGTAATCACATAGGGCAGCATCGTGATAATTTGATAGGGAATCCCGGTATTCGCAGCCTGCAGACGGTACTGAAGCGCCATGCCTGCGCCAAAAATCAAGGATGCCCCCATCACACCCACGGGAGAATAGCAGCCCAAAACCACCACAGCAAGCGCCATAAAGCCTTTGCCGGAAACCATGCCTTCTGTAAAAAAGCTCAGCTGCCCCATAGACATATAGGCGCCTGCCAGGCCGGAGAGCAGTCCGGAGAGGAGGATGGTCCACCACCGTGTGGCCAGGATGTTGATACCCAAGGTATCACTGGCCCGTGGGTTTTCTCCCACAGAGCGGACCTCCAGTCCGATGTGGGTTTTTTTCATGATATACCATACCACCGGCACCGCCAGAAATGCCAGATAACAGACAAGGGACTGATTGAACAGCACTCCAACCACAGGGATACTGCTCAGTCCGGGAATCGGCATGGCGTTAAAGGTCTCAATCACCGGAACGCCATTGGTGGTATCAAAGACAATCCGGTTCAGGGTAATGGTCAGTCCGCTGGCAAAAATATTAACAGCAGCACCAACCACCGTTTGATCCGCTTGCATATTCAGTGTGAAAAAAGCAAACACCGCCGAAAATACCATAGTCGCAACCATGGCGATGACTGCACCTGCAAAGGCCGATCCTGTCCAATAGGATCCCGCACAGCCCATCAAAGCCCCCAGCAGCATAAATCCCTCTGTTCCGATATTCACGATGCCCGCATTGGCGCTGAACACCAGACCCAAGCCCGCGATCAGCAGCGGCGTAGACATCCGAATCAGCGAGGAGAGAAAACTTGCGATATCTTCCATCTTATGCCGCCTCCTTTGCCGGATGCTTTGAATCCGCCTTGCGAAGGCGATGGTAGTCAAACATTTTTTTGCCCACCACAAAGACAATGATCAATCCCTGAAGCATATAAATGGTGGCTGTTGGAACGCCGCTCTTCATCTGCATCTTATTTGCGCCGCTTTTCAGTGCACCGAACAGCAACCCGGAGAGCACAATGCCTCCGGAGGCATTTCCTCCCAGCAGCGCCACCGCCACGCCGTCAAAGCCAAAACCGTTGAAGGCGTTTTCCATAATGCGGAATTGGACGCCCATCAACTCACAGGCGCCGCCAAGTCCAGCAAAGCCGCCGGCCAGGAACATGGACAGCAGCGTATTGCTCTTGACATTCATGCCGGCGCATCGTCCTGCTGTGCTGTTCAGTCCGATAACGCGCATCTCATAACCCCGGGTAGTGTGGAATAGGAAGAACTGATAGAACAGGAGGGCTAGAAGCGCCACGATAATGCCCGCATGGAGCCGGGTCCCCGCTAAAAGCCTGGGAAATTGTGCCGTCTCCAGCATTTGTTTGGATTGTGCAAAGTTGCTGCCGCTTTCCATGTCCTTAATCGGTCCTGCAATCATGTAATGTACAAAGTACAGCGCCACATAGTTGAACATGATTGTAGTGATCAGTTCGCTTGCGCCAAAGCGGTTTTTCATGATGGCCGGCAGCGTTCCAAACAGAGCTCCGCCCACAAATGCAGCCAGCAGCGTCACCGGAATGTGAATGGGCGCTGGGAGGTTTAGCTCTGTGCCCGCCAGAACTGCACACAGGGCGCCGATATAGACCTGGCCTTCCGCACCCAGGTTTACCACGCCGCAGCGCTTTGCAATGGCATAGCTGAGACCGGTCAAAATCACCGGCGTTGCCTTGTTCAGTGTCTCACCCCAGGCGTTCAGATTGCCAAGGGAACCGCTGAGCAGGCCGCCGAAAGCCGCAACTGGGTCAAAGCCCATCAGTGCGAACACTGCGCCGGCGATAAGAAATGAGGCCAAGATAGATGCAAGGGGAAAATAGATCTTGTCGACCAGTCTCCCCAGCTTCGCCCCTGTAAGTTTATGTTCCATGGAACCTCCTTTCCGCGCAGCAGATGCGCGGTTTTCCTTTCTCCGTGAATGAAGAGAGGAGCACAGCGAAAGCTTCGTGCGCTGTGCTCCTCCCCCATTTTATTGGATTCAGCCCAGCGTGATGGAAACTTCGCCGGAGGCCAGCGCTTCATAAGCAGCGGTGATCTGCGCCTTTGCTTCGTCGCTGATGTTGGCGGCGGCATCATACCAGTCGGACAAGTACACCACGCCATCCTTTGCGCCCAGCTTTACCACACCAGTGTCGCCGGTCAGCTTGCCGTCCAGATAATCCTGGAATGCCCGCTCATAGACCAGAGAGGTGTCCTTGACCACCGCACAGACCACAGCGTTGGGAGCAACGCTCTCCTGGCCTTCTCCTGAGGCAACGGCAATGATACCGCCCTCTTCCGCAGCCTCGTCCACACCCAGGGCTGCATTGTCGCACATGGGGGCGATGGCATCCACACCGGCATCGATCATTGCCTTGGAGGTTTCCTTTGCGGCAGCCACATCGGTAAAGCTGCCGGTCATAACAGCGTTGATCTCCACATCGGGATTGATGTATTTTGCCCCCTGCTCAAAGCCGGCACGGCCGTTGAGGATGGGCGTGATCTCCATAGCGCCCACAAAGCCCACCTTCTGGTTTGCACTGAGAATCGTGCAAATAGCCCCCTGCATAAAGCCCTGATCTTCATCGGCAATGGCATAGCTGGTAACATTGTCCTGAGTGGTTCCGCCGTTGATGATGATGAACTGGGTATCGGGATAATCGGACACGATGCTCATCGCGGCTTCCTCATAAGAGTTGGTGCTGAGGATGATGATATCATAGCCGTCGGCAGCATAGGTGTTGATGCAGTCAGGCAGTGCGGAGTTCTCCACATTCTCCTGATAGGCAATCTCAGCGCCCATGGACTCAATCTTCAAGAGTCCCTGGTGCGCGGTGTAGTTCCAGCTCATATCACTGATGGGTCCGGACAGAATGCAGGCAACGCGGACGGGATCGGAAGCTTCCCCATTTTCGGTGCCGCCAGATGCGCCGCTTCCAGTATCGCTGGCGTTACCAGACTGGGAACCGCAGGATGCCAGAGAAAGGGCCATTGCCATGGCCAGCAAGATTGTTAAAAACTTTTTCATCAAATTTTCCTCGCCTTCTTAAAAAATTTATATGAATGGATGTGTGCAGACGAACTTTATCGCTTGGGCCGCTTCCTCAGTTTTCAGAGGGATGCCAAAATCCTTTATGCAGTTCCATCAGCTCATCCTCCAGTTCCGGAACAGGCCCGATAATCTCCATCTCCGGCTTTTGCCCGCAGGCGAACACCGCCCGGCAAGGCAGTGCCAGTGTAGGATTGCGGATATCGTCACCGGTATATTCTTTCAGCGTAGACTCACGGCCAATATAGACCAAACGACCCAGGTTGCCCCAATAGATGGCACCGGAGCACATGGCGCAGGGCTCTCCGCAGTTATACATGGTCAGATCCCACATTTCCTCCTTGGTGTACTTCTGGGAAGCACGGCGCATCAGCTCCGTCTCGGCGTGGCCGGTGCAGTCGCCCTTGTGCTCATTTTCGCAGTTCCCCTGCTCCATCAGAATGTTGCCGTCCTTATCGGCCAGCAGGCAGCCAAAGGGATAGTTGCCAGCCTCCTTAGCCTCCCGGCAGATCTCGATGACCCGGCGCAGGAGTTGAACCTCCCGCTCCGGCAGTTCTTCCAGCTTCACTTCATGTCCAGCCTCATACGTAATGGACAGCGTCTCTTTACTCATAGCAATGTTCCTTTCTTGACATTTTTAGGTGGTATGACCTTTTTCTTTAGGGCAAGTGTATCAGGCAGCAGGGGGTAAGCGCAAGGCAAACCAAAGAGGTCGGACAGCTTTTTTCAAATTCTTAAAATACCTCATAAAAGTAGCAGATTGCTGAATTCATCCCTTGAGCATAATGCTTAAATGTTGTCTTTTGTAAAAATCCCAAAAATTATAAAAGAGCATACAAAAGTGGTATTCTTATGAAATCAAATGAGAGCGGAGGTCCCCAAGCAGTTCCTCCCTGCTCCAGATTCTGTCCGCATGGGCAAACAAGCAGTGGTCAAAGTCCAATTTTTCCAACCTGTCCACAAATGGTCTCAGCTTTGCCTGGTTAAAGGGGAGTCCTGCCAAAATATCCTGCAACTGTTCAGGATGCCTCGGATCATAATCCCATTTCAATGTAAACAGCTCTTTGCCGGAAGCATCACCCAAGAATAGAAACCGCTCTTCCGGTATGAAGAAGATGAGGTGATCATCGCTGTGAGGGCCGCCGCAGTCAATCACCTGCACACTGACGCCGCCCAGATCAAATTCTGCGCTTCCCTCCAGCGCAATGTCCGGCGCCGTCACACGAATTACAGATGGATCGGGGTATTCCGCCAGCTTGCTGTGATAGCCAAAGAGGATATCCTGTCCTGCTTTCAGCCGATTGGCCATCTCCTCCGGTGTCCAGTGCCATTCCGCCTCCCTCCTCAGCTGATCTGCACAGCGGTCCGAGGCCAGTGTCACGCCGTGTACAAATGCCGCGCCGTAGCTGTGATCCCAATGATAATGGGAGATTCCTGTGAATGCAGGCAGTGGAAGGCCCCGCATCTGGAGCTCCTTATAAAACAGCTCCACATGCGCCCGTGAGGCGCCTGCATCCACCGCAAAGGCCATTCGTTCGCCTCGGATATACCCCAAAGCCGGTCGGTCAGAGCGGTAGTCTGCCTCCAGAAACCAAATATGTTCATTGATTTGATGCAGCAAGCAATCCCCTCCTGAAAATTTTGGAATAAGAAAGGCGCCAGACTACCGCAGCCGATAATCAAGCGCCCTTGCTTTTGAAAAAAAATATGGCATTTGTAAAAAAAATACAAGATTTCTCAAGAAAAAAGCTGTCCGACCTCTCCATGTTCCATTGCTTTTTTTCCCCTTCCTTCTTACTCTTTTTATATAAGCAACTTTCATTGATATCCCCACTTTTGATAAGGAGACAGAATTGCCATGGGAAATCCTGTTGTTTGGAAAGACTGCAAATTTTTATTTGCCACCGCTGATCCCGCTGATATCTCTTCCGGGCTCTCTGTATTGGTCGATCACGAAAAAATTCTGAAAGTGGCTCCTTATGAGGCCTTAGTCAAGCAGTATGGGGAGACTGCTGCATCATGGGATGTGGTGGACTGTTCCCATAAGCTGGTGATGCCGGGCCTTGTGGATGGGCACAACCATCTGTGCAATACCCATATGAATCTCTCCAGAATTTTTGGAATCAACTATGACAACATTGCAGAGCATATGTTTACCACTATCCACGATCCCTATGGCTGGATGACGGAGGAGTGCTTGTACGACATCTCGTTTTTGTCCGCTCTCAATGCCATAAAGCACGGTGCCACTACCATTGAAAACAGCACCATCCTGCCGGATACCGCCTTCCGCGCCATGCAGGACGCTGGCTGCCGCGGTATCCTGGCTCCCCAAATGGCCACCTCCTTCCGACTGGAAAACGACGATTTGAACTGGAAACAAATGTTGGATCGAACGGAGCGCTGTATCCGGGATTACCATGATCCCACCCATGGCATGTCCGTTGCGGTTCACATTCACGATCAGTGGGATACCCTGGAAGAGGTCATGCTGCGGGGCATGGCCATGGCCCAGAAGTACGATACCAAATATGTCACCCACTTTTGGGAATTTTCCGATGCCAGGGACCGGGCAGACCGCCAATTCGCCTCTGAAGGAGGCGCTTTCCTTCATTATCTGAACAAGGGCCTTATCAATGAACGGTGTGTATTTTTCCACGGCAGCGTGCTGCGTGAATCAGAAATCGATCGCCTGGCTGCCACCGGAGCCTCTGTCATTCACAACCCGGAGATCAACGGCACCAACTGCGGAAATTGTGCGTACATTCCCTATATGCTGGATGCCGGCGTGAATGTGGGCGTTGGCAGTGACTATGGTTCCCTGGACGTCATGACCTCTATGAAGCTCTCTCTGCTGGTCCATAACATTATGCCAAGGGCCAAAAAAGGACTGGCCCCCCACCAGTCTTTCCACCTTGCTACTTTGGGCGGTGCCAAGGCTTACGGCCTGGAAGATATGATTGGATCTGTGGAACCGGGGAAGCGGGCGGATCTCATCAGCATTGACTTGGCGCAGGCCACGCATCTGGCGCCTATGGCCGCCTCTGCCATCGCCTATGGCCCTGAGATTTTGTTCTTTCTGTTTATCCGCGGCTGTGCCGGTACGGAAACCTGTGACACAATGGTAGACGGGCGTTTTCTCCGGCGTGACGGCCGGTTTTTGCTCACGGATGAGCCCGCGGCCATGGAAAAGGCAAATTATTGGTTTGAAAAATTTCTGCCGGATCTGGCCAAGCGCCGAGCCGACGGCGGACATTTTGCCCGACAAATTCATCCTGATTACCTCTGCGAGAGCGATGTGGATTTGGAAGCCCTTCTCTCTAAATAGAGCGCCGCTTTCTTCCAGCTGCGGTAACAGCGGCGTGGCGGACGAGCACTTTTGTAAAAGTCGCTTGTCCTATCGGCATCGGAGATAGAAGGCACGTATGGAAATTGATGAATGAATTGTAAGTCAAAGCGATTCCCATACAGTATATAGCCATCATCCTGTTAAATGGAGTTGCTTTTTCACTTCATTTGTGCTATTATAATTATCGTAATCAAAAAAGAACCGTCGTAAAGAAGGGCTTTTGGTATTGCACCGTCAGGGTGCCATATGGAAGGCTCTTCTTTTTTATATACCCTTGCCCCGCCAAAACTAAATCAGAAAGAACCGTCTTTTGAAGAAGGGCTTTTGTGATCCTGCTGTAAGGTATGAACATAATAAGCCCTTCTTTTTTATTTCTCTGCAATAAAAATTCTATGACCACTCTGTGGTGCGACCATGTGTCATAAAAATAGCATCTGCGCCATTTTTATAGTTTAGGGTCTATCAACGCATCGTGCGATATAGAAATAAAACCATACCATAAGGAGGATCACAATGAACATGATCAAAGTGGAAAAGCGCGACGAGCAGGCAACAGCCAGACAGCTGCGGCGGGCTGGCATTGTACCCTGCTGTGTCTATGGCGGCGGACTCAAAAATTCGATTTCCATCCAAATGAGACAGCAGACTGCCGCACAGTTGTTCCGGGAAAAGCGGGTGGGAAGCCGTGTCCAGTTGGATCTGGACGGCAAACTCTTTCCCGTACAAATCAAGGAGCGGACGAGAAATGCTTTGGATGGCACAATCGAACATATCCAATTCCAGGCGCTGAAAGCGGATCAAAAGATCAACAGTGTTGCCCATATCTTCCTGAAGAATGCGGATGCGGTCCCCGGAATCCTGGAGCAAATGATCTACGAGGTTCCGTTTGCCTCGCTCCCAGAGGACATGATCGACACGGTCTTTGTTGATCTGGGGGATGCTACGGCAGGAATGGAGATAGCAGTAAACGATATCCCGGAATTTCAGAGTGACCGCATTGAACTGCAGATCAAGAAGGACAGCATGGTCCTTCGGATCAGCGACAAAAAGCGCATTTCCCCGTACAGTGCGGAGTGATCATTAACGATATTACAAATACCAAAAGTCCTGGAACGCCATGCTGCCGCATAGCGTGAAAGAAACTTCTGCACAAACGAAAGGAGTACATGATGCAGCTGGTTGGACAAGCAATTCGACACGAAACATTTGGAAAGGGCATTATAACAGACTGGGACGAACGTATGCTGACAGTCTGCTTTCCCTCAGGGGATAAAAAGTTCCTCTATCCAGATGCGTTTGCCAGACATTTGACACTAAAAAACAGCGCCATGCAGAATAAAATCCAGCGCCTTCTGAATGCACAGGCGGCAAAAAAAGAGGCGGAACTGCAGGCTGTACAGCAGGCGCAGGAAAAAAGACGTCTTTTGCATACGATGAAAATATCCCCTAACTCGCAGGCGGTGTTGGACATCCCGGCAGAGCAGGAAAAAGAGGTG
Source organism: Oscillibacter sp. PC13 (assembly GCF_900115635.1). Lineage (GTDB taxonomy): Bacteria > Bacillota > Clostridia > Oscillospirales > Oscillospiraceae > Oscillibacter. The sequence goes on from NZ_FOXE01000021.1 coordinate 44,260, forward strand.
TTTTCCACATGGTCAGTATCCACGGGGCATTATCTCAGCGGGTATTCAAAGGGAGAGCCTCGGATCCCCAACCGGTTGAAGCCGAACTCGCTGTGTCTGCTGACCAGGCGGGAGGATGGAGCGCCGGAACAAGAACGCCGGATCATCGGCGCATTTATGGTTGAGGAAGATTTTTGGGGGATCGATTGCTGCGATGGTGTGGTAAATGCTCACCCAGCATACCGTATCGCGCTGAGGCAGGAAAATACGCTGGCGTTCTGGCCTTATATTGCGGAGGACCCTGCCAAGCAGAGATGGGGACATACGAAGCTGAAATATTTCTCCAATAGAACTGCAGAAAAGATCCTCTTTGATATACGGGAGTTCTGCCATACTAAGAAGGAAAAGGACGCCGTTGAACAGTTTTATCAATATTTTTGTGGACTAAATCGACTGACGCCCAGAAAAGAGCAGGAAGAGGAGCCCTGCAGCTGATTGCAAAATTTTTTCGGAGATCTGCAACGAACCACATGGATTTTCCCACGCCATGCCGTCCGGCTTGGCGAATCTTCGCAGCATGGGATACATCCGCTGCCGGCGGCGTAAGTGTGCCGCATCCATGACCGGAGTAGTGGAACCATCGCCAAATCTCCCAGAAGATTGGTTATCAAATAAAGCCAGCCGTTTCTCCCCTCCAAGTGCCGGTGTCGACACGCGGATTTCCCTTTTATCGAAAGCAGAGCGGAATCCATAAAACGGATTCCGCTCCGCTGTTCTTATTTTTATGTTCCCTGTCTCCCAGCGGTGCAGAATTCCCTTCAATCAGGTAATCCTGTTTGAGGGGATTTTCTCCGTTGGACGGTCTCTACTGCGGAAATTCCCTTTCACGATACTGTAAAGGCGTCATTCCCGTGTACTTCTTGAAAATCCCGAAAAAAGTCTACATGGGCACGGTCTAAAGGCGTTGACTCATTTGTTACAAAGGCATGGATGGCTATAGTATGTCGGATGATATTACGGAAGGCATATATACGAGTGTGACGAATGAAATGGCGGAGATCGCCGTTCGGATAATAGATGCATTTCTTGTGGAATTGTTGGCAAAGGCAAGAGAATTGGGACCAATAGAAAAGTTTACATGAGCGAAATGGGAAATTATAAAAGCAGCAGATAAAACGATAAAAAAGTTCTCCAATCGTAACGATTGGAGAACTTTTTTGGTACGCCCGGCTGGATTCGAACCAGTGGCCTACAGAGTCGGAGTCTGTCACTCTATCCAACTGAGCTACGGGCGCATTTACACAAGACGTATCCATTCATACATCCTGACATAGTATAGCAATGTTTTTTTCAATTGTAAAGTCTTTTCTTTGAAAATTTTCACAAAAAGAACATTTAAAATTAGCCAGAAAAGATTGTTAATGAAATTGACAATGTGGACATTTTAAGTTAAACTGAATTGAGAATATTTTAACAAGTCCCTATTTTTGATAGGAGTGAACAATTTGAAAAAGGAGAATATCTCTGACGCTGTCATCCGGCGGCTTCCCCGTTACTATCGCCAATTGACAGATCTTTCTTCTCAGGGCATCGTGCGGATCTCCTCCCACTCCCTGGGGCAGGAAATGAATATCACCGCATCACAGATCCGGCAGGATTTCAGCTGTTTCGGCGAGTTTGGCCAGCAAGGCTACGGATATAATGTTGAGGAGCTTCGTTCTGAAATTGGTCATATTCTTGGTGTGGATAAAAATCACCATCTGATTATGATTGGCGTTGGAAATCTGGGACATGCTCTCCTGCAAAACTTTCCCTTTGCCCAAACCGGTTTTACCGTGGATGCCGCTTTTGATGTGTCCCCATCTGTCATCGGTTCCACCATCAACAGCGTTCCTGTATACTCCCTGTCGGATTTGGACAGCTTTATTCGGGAGCACACGGTGGATGTTGTGATTTTGACAATTCCGCAGTCTGTCGCACAGAAAACCGCCAACCATCTGATTGACATGGGCATCCGAGGCTTTTGGAATTTTACCAACATTGAATTGTCCAGTTCCAAACCGGATGTAAAGTTTGAGAACATTCATTTTGCTGATAGTCTTTTGATCCTCAGTTATCGAATTGCCAATCGCTGATGCTGTCTCAGCTTCTTCCTATGGTGAAAGGAACGTTATCGATGAAAAAGACTTCCCTTTTGGTTATGGGCTTTCTGACGCTGTCTGCCCTCCTGGTCTTCGCCTATGCGGCAGGCGGGGATGCGTCGGATCCTTTGGCATCTCTTTCCTATCTGAACGGCAGCTTTTCCAGTATGGTGGATACCAGGGTAACGCAGAAACTGGATGCGTCGGACGCCGCTTTGTTGGAAAATGGCACTCTTTCCGACACCGCTGACAGCAGTACTTCCACGTGGACTGAAATCCGGTTAAAGGCGTCTGACATGCTGACTGGATCCACCGGTACAAATGTCCTGGTGCTTGCAGGGAGTGTGCAGGTTTCCTTCTCCTCTGGCGCAGTTGTGGACGTCACGACAGGTACCGCTATTTCCAGTGGATCCATATTAACTGCCAACCACAGATATCTGGTAGCGGAGGATACCTCCGCCGTCTTTACCGTTCTTTCTAAAACAGCGGTTGTGGATTATCAGGGCCCTTATGGATTTAGCTACTCTGATTCCACAGACTACAACGCCATGGCAGCTGCCCTGAAAACAATGCACCTCTTCAAGGGCAGCTTTACCGGCTACGGAAAAGGCTATGATCTGGAGGTTTCCCCTACCCGCCTGCAAGCTCTGATCATGTTTATTCGGGTTCTGGGCGAGGAGGATGCCGCTTTGTCCTGGAGCGGGAGTTCTCCCTTTACGGATGTAGCCGCAGGGACTCAAGCGGCCCAGTATGTTGGCTACGCTTATGAAAGGGGGTATACCAACGGATTTTCTGCCACCACGTTTCGTCCGGCCCAGACCATCACGGCAAATCAGTATATGGAGTTCATGCTGCGGGCATTGGGGTACAGCTCCACGTCCAATACAGACTTGTCCGATACCCTGTCCCGGGCTGTAAATGCCGGCGTAATTACCTCCAAGGAACAGGAATTGCTGCGAAGCGAAGTTTTTCTGCGCGCAGATCTGGTCTACATCTCCTACTATGCATTGGATTCCTTAGTAGCCGGCACCAGCGAGACACTGCGGGACACGCTGCTGATCAAGGGCGTTTTTACGACCTCAGAGTCTGCCTCTGCCCAAGCCATGGTGACCAGCATCCGAAAATAAATAATCCATCACCTCTCTTCCACCACCGCATACTATGGATTGAGACCGCTTCGGTCGGTCTACGTTTTCATAGGAGGTTCCGGTATGTGTAACAATGGTTGGGGCGGCGGTAATTGCTGCTGGATCATCATTCTGCTGATCATCATTTGGTGCTGCTGCGGAAACAATGGTTGGGGTGGCTGCAACAACAATTGCGGCTGCAATAATAACTGCGGCTGTGGATCCGCTCCCTGCTGCTAATCTTTCATAGGTTTAAAACCACACTCCGTGTCCGAAAGGACACGGAGTGTGGTTTTCTTTTCTCTCACGCCTGGCCGTCAAGGCGTCCTTCTTGACATGGTTTTCTCTGCGTGGTAGGATATAATATATTATATAGTATGTCAAATTTAATTCCCCACTATATCTTGTGGTTTTGAAATGAGGAACCAATATGGCACTAGAGAAAATCAAAAAACGTGACGGCCGTGTGGTGGACTTTGACGGCGGGAAAATTGCCGCTGCAATCACCAAGGCCTTTGATGCCGCCTTCCAGCCGAATCAGCAGGAAGAGGCCGCTTATCTGGCCGAGGAAGTCGCTTCCATTATTGAAGTGGAGGGTTTGGAGCTTCCTGAGGTAGAACACGTCCAGGACTTGGTGGAACGGGTTTTGATGGAGCACGGATATACGGAAACTGCCAAGGCCTATATTCTCTACCGCAGCGAACGGGCCAGGGCCCGCGATTTTGGCGGACGGCTGACAAAAATTTATGAGGATATCACCTATTCTTCTGCCAAGGCCAGCAACGGGAAGCGGGAAAATGCCAATATCAACGGCGACACTGCGATGGGCAGCATGCTCAAGTACGGCAGCGAAGGCGCAAAAACCTACTACGAGACCTACGTTATGAAGCCTGAATTTGCCCGGGCCCATGCCGAGGGTGATCTCCATATTCATGACCTCGACTTCTATACCTTTACTACGACCTGCACACAAATTGATATTTTAAAGCTGTTTCACGGAGGCTTTTCTACCAGTCTTGGGCATCTGCGGGAGCCTGGCGACATCTCCACCTATTCTGCCCTGGCATGTATTGCCATACAGTCCAATCAGAACGACCAGCACGGCGGCCAGTCTATTGTGAACTTTGACTACGGCATGGCAGAGGGTGTAGCCAAAACTTTTGTGAAGCTGTATCGAATGAATTTGGCAAGAGCCCTTGCTCTGGAATTGGATTTGCCGGATGTTGATGATGAAGTGAAAGCCATGGTGACAGATGCCATTCGGGAAAGCGGGAGCAGACCCTCTCTGGAAGACAGCAACACCTATCTGCTGGCTGAGCGGCCATACCTGATGCGGCGTTACAGCCTGACAGAGGAGCAGGCCGTGCGATACCAATCCTTTGCCCATAGCCGCGCAAGGAAGGAAACAGACCGGGCCACCTATCAGGCTATGGAGGCCCTGCTCCACAACCTGAATACCATGCAGTCCCGGGCAGGTGCGCAGGTTCCTTTTTCCTCCATCAACTATGGTATGGACACCTCTCCGGAGGGCCGCATGGCAATCCGCAATATTCTCCTGGCTACTGAGGCTGGCCTTGGCAGCGGAGAAACACCTATCTTCCCCATTCAAATCTTCCGGGTGAAGGAGGGCGTCAGTTACCGTCCAGGCGATCCCAACTACGATCTCTTCCAAATGGCCTGCCGGTGCAGCGCCAAGCGCCTGTTTCCAAATTTCAGCTTCTTGGACGCCCCCTTCAATGCCCAGTATTACAAACCCGGACATCCAGAGACGGAAATTGCCTATATGGGTTGCCGGACACGGGTCATCGGCAACACATATGACCCCAGCCGGGAGATCTGCAATCAGCGGGGTAATCTCAGCTTTACCTCTGTCAACCTGCCTCGCCTCGGTATTTTGGCAAAGGGTGATTTGGAAGCCTTTTATCGTTCTCTGGACTCCATGCTGGATTTGTGTGTTGAGCAGCTTTTAGAGCGGTTTGAGATTCAGTGCCGCCGAAAAGTACGGAATTTTCCTTTTCTGATGGGACAAGGGGTTTGGTTGGACAGCGAAACCCTGCGCCCGGATGATGAGGTCCGGAACGTGCTGAAACACGGCACTTTGTCCGTCGGCTTTATCGGCTTGGCGGAAACCTTAGTCGCACTGACAGGTCAGCACCATGGACAAAGTGCAAAAAGCCAGCAGTTGGGGCTGGAAATTATTTCCCACATGCGGGCCCGGATGGATGCGGAGAGTGAAAAGCGGGGACTGAACTTCTCCCTGCTGGCCACCCCGGCGGAAGGTCTCTCCGGCCGCTTCCTGAAGCTGGATCAAGAGCGGTTTGGGATTTTGCCGGGCGTCACAGATCGGGAATACTACACCAACAGTTTTCACATTCCCGTGTACTTCCCTGTCTCCGCCTATCAGAAAATTAATCTGGAAGCTCCCTATCACGCTCTGACCAATGCCGGTCATATCAGTTATGTGGAGATGGATGGCGACCCTTCGCAAAACCTGGAGGCCTTCGAAAAGATCATTTGCTGCATGAAGGAAGCCGGTATTGGGTACGGCTCTATCAATCATGCAGTGGATCGCGATCCTGTGTGCGGCTATACGGGTATCATCGGCGACGAATGCCCGGGCTGTGGCCGCCGCGAGAATGCCAGCATGACTGGTTTTGAACGCATCCGGCGCATCACCGGCTATCTGGTGGGCACCATGGATCGGTGGAATGACGCCAAAACAGCGGAAGAGCATGATCGGGTCAAGCATACGCTGGCGGCAGAATAACGATTCTGCCCCATGCCTGTACAGCATGGACGGCAACGGTAATTCCCTGCCACCCACATCAAGAAAGGATGCCATCACTGATGAATCTTCATAAGGTGATTCAAAATCACGTGGAAATTGCCGTTGTCAGATTCTGTCCCGGCGAACTGCTGATAACAGATACTCAATCGGCCTTGGATTTGATGATGTCTGTAAAGTACCAAACTGGAGCCACCAGTGTAATCTTGAGCAAGCAGGCTGTTGCCGAACAATTTTTCATTTTGAGAAATGGTACAACTGGCGAAATTTTGCAAAAATGGATCAACTACGGAATGAAGGCAGCTTTTTGGGGAGACTACTCTCACTACACCAGCAAGCCTCTGCAGAATTTTATCCGGGAGAGCAATCGTGGACGGGATTTTTTCTTTGTATCCACGGAGGAAGAGGCCCTGGAAAAGCTGTCCGCGTAACATTTCCGTAGGGGTGGAAAGGAGTCATTTCATGCGCATTGCGGGTATCGTCCAGGACTCTATTGTAGATGGCCCCGGTCTCCGTTTTACGGTTTTTCTTCAAGGCTGCCATCGCAGCTGCCTTGGATGTCAAAATCCTCAAACCCATGATCCAAATGGCGGTGTGGAAATCCCCGTTTCAGAGTTGGTTGCGGAAATGCGCTCTAATCCTCTGACAGATGGACTGACCCTGTCTGGCGGAGAGCCTTTTGAACAGCCCGCGGAGGCTTTGCTTCTGGCAAAGGCTGCCCATGAAAGCGGCCTCAATGTCTGGTGCTGGACCGGCAGTTTGTTTGAAGATCTGCTGGATAAAGGCATACCGGTGCAACAAGCGTTGTTGCGGGAGCTTGATGTGTTGGTAGACGGTCCCTTCCTTTTGAAAGAACGAACACTTTCCCTTCCTTGGCGCGGCAGCAGAAATCAGCGGGTCATTCGGGTACAGGAGAGCTTGGAGCAGGGCACGGTGGTTCTGTTGGAATCATAAAAAGAGCGAGTCGAAAAACGACTCGCTCTTTTTATGTAGAAAGGCTAACTTGAAAACAGGCCCAAATGCTCCGTCAAAATTTTGATTCCAAGAAGAATTAAGATGATTCCTCCGCAGAGTTCCGCCCGTTTCTTATAACGGGCACCGAAGAAGTTTCCAACCACAACGCCAACCAGCGAAATACAAAATGTCGTGATTCCAATGATGCTGACCGCCGGCACAATCAACACGTCCAGAAAAGCAAAGGTCACACCGACTGCCAAAGCATCAATACTGGTGGCAACTGCCATCAAAAACAGTTTTTTGAGATCCAGCTTTACATCAACTGCACAGACGGTCTCCTCTTCCTCGGGTTGAAGTGCCTCCCGCACCATATTGCATCCAATCAAGCACAGCAAAACAAACGCCACCCAATGGTCAACGTTCTGAATTCTGTCTGCGAACTGAGATCCCAAAAGCCAGCCCAGCAGGGGCATCAGCGCCTGAAACACACCAAAAAACAAAGCGATTACCGTACCGTGGCGCAGGTTTAGCTTTGGCATGCACAGTCCCTGACAAATTGCCACGGCAAACGCATCCATGGAAAGACCAATGCCGATTAAAAGCAATTCCAGAAAACTCATGAGACAACCCTTCCCCTCATAAAATCACCGGGACTCTCTCCCAGATTTCCAAACTGTCCGGTGAAACCGCACAATCATAGGCGCAAACATGGACACCGGCAGAAACTGCCTCCCGCAGAGCGGCACCAAAGGCAGGATGCGTTGCATCGTTTGGAGTCACGCTGCGGACACTTCCCATTTGTACCACAAAAAACAAGGTTGCGTCAAGCCCTTCCGTCACCGCCTTCTGCAGTTCCCGGATATGCTTGACTCCACGTTCCGTTGGCGCATCCGGAAAGCGCGCTGCGCCGTCTTCTTCCAATGTCACGCCCTTCACTTCCACCATATGGAGTCCGCCGGGTGTTTTCAGGCAAAAGTCCAGTCGTGAAGCTCCATACCGATATTCCGGCAAAATCTCCCTTACATCCGGTAAAAATCCCCCGTCTTGTACCCATTCTGCAAAAACCCGGTTGGGTGCCTGTGCATCCATATTAATCAGCAGTCCCTTTTTATCAACAGCAATCAAGTCAAAATGCGTTTTCCTGGCGGGGTTTTGTGCCCGCTCCAGGTATACGGTCGCTCCAGGAACCAGCAATTCCCGGCATCGGCCCGTATTTTTGACATGGCAGACCTGAACGCCTGTCTCTGTCTCCACATGTGCGATAAATCGATTTGGCCGGCTTAAAAAGCGCCCGGGGATAACCGTTTGGTAGCGCATTGCAGTCACTTTCCTCCCAACGTATTGAAATCAATTCAAAACTCAAACAATTCCAAAATGATTATATCATCATTTTATATAGGATTTGATCTAATTAATCGTTTATATTTCCGTTTCTTTTCGCCGTTTTGCACAAATTCTTTTTACTTTTTTTCTGACCGCCTATTTAAATTTTTGCACAAATGTCAATTGTATTTATTCGTTTAACTTGCTACAATATAACCAAATTCAATCGTAGGGGGTATTGTATGGAAACCTACTCCAGCGCATTTGTGTGCCTGATGGGAATCGGTACCGTCTTTTTCGGCTTGATTTGCCTCATTTTATTGACGAAGTTAATGAGCCTCTTATGCGGAACCGAACAGCAGACTGTGCCCGCAGCTATGTCTGCAGTTCCCATTGTGGAGCCGGACCGCACAGAACTAATCGCCGCCGTTTCCGCTGCCATTGCGGAGGATTTGGGCACCGATATCACGGGCATTCGCATTCTGTCTGTCAAAAAACTTTAATTGAGAAAGGGATGGGATATCATTATGAAAAAGTATAGAGTGACCGTTAATGGAACTACTTATGAAATTGAGCTGGAGGAGCTGACCGGAACTGCACCGGCGGCTGCTCCTGCTTCTGCGTCTGCGCCCGCACCTGCACCTTCCCCTACGGCTTCTGCCGGCGGTGAACAAGTCACCTCCCCCATGCCCGGTACAATTCTGTCGGTCAATATAGCAGCCGGCGATATGGTAAAGCGCGGACAAGTGCTGATGATCCTGGAAGCTATGAAAATGGAGAATGAGATTATGTGTCCCTGTGACGGCAGGGTGGCATCCGTCCAAGCTACCAAGGGCACAGCTGTGGAGTCCGGTGCCCTTCTGTGTGTCATTCAGTGACGGACCGGAGGCGCTGATATGGAAGCTATCCTGAATTTCGTCCAGAGTACGGGTTTTTCCTTGTTTTTTCAAGGAGAAAACTGGAAATGCCTTGTGATGATTGGCATTGCCTGCATTTTGCTGTATCTGGGCATTGTGAAAAAATTTGAGCCCCTGCTGTTGGTAACCATCGCTTTTGGTATGCTGCTGACCAACCTTCCCGGCGCAGGAATGTTCCATGAGATCTTTTTTGCCGGAGGACATATTCACTGGGATTTGATTGGCGGTGCACAAATTACCCAAGCCTTCTTGGACGAGTTGGCCGCCAACAGTGTATCCCAGGCAGTATTGGCCACTGTCACCGTGGGACAGACAGTTACTCCCGGCTTAGTAGATATTTTGTATTTGGGCGTTAAGCTTGGTATTTACCCCTGCCTCATTTTCATGGGTGTGGGTGCCATGACCGATTTCGGTCCCCTCATTGCAAACCCCAAAAGCCTGCTATTGGGCGCAGCCGCGCAGTTAGGTATCTTTATGACGTTTGTCGGCTGCAACCTCTCCCAGCTCTTTACCCAGGCTCAGTCTGCCGCCATTGGCATCATCGGCGGTGCTGACGGTCCCACTGCAATTTTTGGAGCTACGAAGCTTGCCCCGGAGTTGCTCGGTCCCATTGCTGTTGCGGCTTATTCCTATATGGCGTTGGTTCCGGTGATCCAACCGCCCATCATGCGTCTTCTGACCACGGAAAAAGAGCGGAAGATTGTAATGAAGCCTCTGCGGCAGGTCTCAAAAAAGGAAAAGATTCTCTTCCCGATTGTGGTCACGATATTTGTAGCATTGCTGGTTCCCTCTGCGGCACCGCTGATTGCCTGTCTGATGCTGGGCAACTTGTTCCGGGAGTGCGGCGTGGTGGAACGTCTCAGCAAAACCGTTCAGAATGAGCTCATTAATATTGTCACCATTTTCCTGGGGATCTCTGTCGGTGCGACTGCCACTGGCGGAACATTCCTGTCCCTTCAGACCCTGGCGATTATGGCTATGGGAATTGTGGCCTTTGGCTTTGGTACCGCCGGTGGTGTTCTGTTGGCCAAATTTATGAATCTGTTCCTGAAGGAAAAAATCAATCCTCTCATCGGGTCTGCCGGCGTTTCCGCTGTGCCGATGGCCGCCCGTGTCTCTCAGGTTGAGGGGCAGAAGGCCAATCCCGGCAACTTCCTGCTGATGCACGCCATGGGACCCAATGTGGCAGGCGTCATTGGGTCTGCCATTGCAGCCGGCGTTCTTATTTCCCTGTTCGGTTAAAGGAGGTTCAGAATGGAATTTTTATCTGAGAAGCCCCTGTATATCACAGACACCATCTTGCGGGATGCCCATCAATCCCAGGCAGCCACCCGCATGCGGCTGGAGGATATGCTCCCCGCCTGCGAGGTGCTGGATTCCATCGGCTATTGGTCCCTGGAGTGCTGGGGCGGCGCCACCTTTGACGCCTGTATGCGCTTTTTGAACGAGGACCCCTGGGAGCGGCTGCGGCAGCTGCGGAAAGCACTGCCCCACACCAAGCTTCAGATGCTCTTCCGCGGTCAAAACATTTTGGGCTACAAGCACTACGCCGACGATGTGGTGGATGCGTTCTGTGCCAAGTCCATTGAAAATGGGATTGATATCATCCGTATTTTTGATGCCCTGAATGATGTGCGGAATCTGGAGCAGGCCATCCGGTCTACCAAAAAATACGGCGGCATGGTGGAAGCGGCCATGAGCTACACCATCTCTCCCATCCATGACGAGGCCTATTTTGTCAAGCTGGCAAAGGATCTGGAACAGATGGGAGCGGATGTTATCTGCATCAAGGATATGGCAAACCTTCTGCTGCCGATGGACGCCTACTCCCTTGTGAAAAAACTGAAGGAAACCGTTTCCGTGCCCATCCACCTGCATACGCACAACACCACTGGTACGGGAGATATGGTATTGCTGATGGCCACCTATGCCGGCGTGGACATTGTAGACACTGCCCTCTCCCCCCTTGCAAACGGCACCTCTCAGCCCGCCACAGAGTCTCTGGTTGCCACTTTGCAGGGAACGGTGCGGGATACCGGCCTGAACCTCGGCAAGATGAGCACGGCTGCGGCTCACTTCCGCAAGGTAGCGCAGCGACTCAAGGAAGAGGGCTCCCTGGATCCAAAGGTCCTAAATGTGGATACCAATACCCTCCTCTACCAAGTTCCCGGAGGCATGCTCTCCAACCTGATTTCCCAGTTGAAGCAGGCAGGAAAAGAGGAGCAGTATTATGATGTGCTGGCTGAAATTCCAAGGGTCAGAAAGGACTATGGGTATCCTCCATTGGTAACGCCCTCCAGCCAGATTGTTGGCACACAGGCCGTGATGAACATTATTACGGGAGAGCGCTATAAGACCTTTACCAAAGAATCCAAAGCCATGTTGCGGGGTGAATATGGAAAGCTTCCTGCCGAGGTAAACGCCGAAGTTCGTGCCAAAGCTGGTATTGCTCCAGAGGATGTCATCACTTGCCGGCCAGCGGATTTGTTAGATCCAGAGCTGGGAAAATATCGGGAAGAATTCCGAGAAATTGCCAAAAGTGATGAAGATGTGCTCTCTTTAGCACTTTTCCCCCAAGTGGCACCTAAATTTCTGGCCTACCGTGATGGCCCCGTCGAAAAAGCGAGTGAATCAGTGAAAGCTGAAGAAAGATCTCCTAATTCTGTTCGAGAATTGTATGTAGAATATAATCCATAATCCAAACGTTTGCGCGGAAAGCTTTTTCGCGCAAACGTTTTTTTTGCTTTCTTGCTTGCAGAACCTTACTATCTACAAAAAAGAGACTCACACAAGTGTGTGAGTCTCAGATGTTGGCGCTACCTATCTTCCCAGGCCGTCACCAGCCAAGTATTGTGGGCAGAAATGAGCTTAACTACCGTGTTCGGAATGGGAACGGGTGGACCCTCATTCTAATCAGCACCAACTATATGTCATCCGGAAAAACCGGAAAACAACTGTATTATATTGTGTTTCGCGCTCTGTGTCAAGAAGGAAATGGTGACCCGTACCGGATTCGAACCGATGTTAACGGCGTGAGAGGCCGCTGTCTTAACCACTTGACCAACGGGCCAGATGCGGTGTGCCTTTCGGTACACCGTTTGGTGCGCCTTCACGGACTCGAACCGGGGACCCACTGATTAAGAGTCA
>NZ_FOXE01000019.1 GCF_900115635.1 Oscillibacter sp. PC13
GTGGGATACTCACCAGCATATGGATGTGGTCTTTACACGCCTCCGCTTCTATAATTTCTACTCCTTTGTACTCGCAGAGTTTTCGCAACATCATTCCTATATCCTGTTTGATCTTTCCATAGATGACCTGCCGCCGATATTTTGGGGCAAATACAATATGATACTTACATTCCCACTTCGTGTGTGCTAAACTACTTACATCAAGTTTCATCTGGACTTGATTCCTCCTTTGGTTTCTTGTTGACGGTTGGCAGACCATCTTCATCCTACCAAAGGAGGATACTTTTTTCTGTGCATAGCTAAAGCTTTTTGGAACCACCAGCACTGCTGGTGGTTTTCTATGTACAAAGAAAAAAGAGAGCGTATGCGCTCTCTTTTTTTCATAGAATGGCAGGGGGTGATGTAATGAACAACTGTGACTGTGACCCCTTGGCACTGACAACCGCCATCAATACACTGGCAGTAGCAATTGCAAAAAACCTGAAGGATGAGGACCTGGAGCTGACAGCAGCCGTTTTAACCCAGTTGGGAGATACGTTGGCTACCATTGCCATCCAGCGGGGAATCTGTTCCAGGCGGGAAGAAACGGAAGAATGAGGCGTGATTATTCCGCCAGAAGCCGCCGGGCCACATCCACATTCCGGCGCTCCATATCCTGCAGCCGGTGGACAGCGGCCTCCTGGGTCTCCGGGTGGGTGCTTTGGGCCACCGCATGGTCGATCATGATCCGAAGGGTATCTTCTGTCAGGGCATCCAGGCTGGCAAACAGCTCTTGGCCAATATACCGCAAAAAGGCGGAAACCTTTGGGTCATAGACCACCCCCACTAGTGGAATTCCCTGGCCGGCGGCAAAGATCAGGGCGTGCAGGCGCATGGAAACCACCACCTGCATCCGGCTGAGGGCGCCGATGATAGTTCCGGCGCTGCCGGCATCGTTAAGGAAATAATGCGGAGTATTCAGTCCGGCGGCAGCCATCTGGCCGGCGCTGGGATCCTGGTGCTTTTCCACTGCCACAAACACCGGCGTCAGGCCATAGGTCTCATAAGCATATTTTGCCGCGGCACCCAGCAAAGGGGCTTTTTCCTCAAAACCCTTCCACCGCCGCAGGGCAAAGCAGATATATCTCCCATGGGGCGGAATCCCTGCCCGCAGCAGAACACTGTCCGTTTCGTCACTGGCGGCTTTTTGCAGGGTCAGTGCTGGGTCTGCCGTCAACAAAATTTCGGGCTTGGTTACGCCCATGGCCTTCAACTCCTCCAGAGAGTCCGGCTCCCGAAGAGTGACGACATCCACGCTGCAATTGAGTACTCTGGCGGCTAATTTCCGGTGGCTTTCGCGCGTGACAGGGCCAATGCCGCAGCCGTACATCTGAACGCGGCAGCCGCACTTTTTGGCCGCCCGGATATTGGCCAGGTAAAACCACAAAGAACGCCGGGAGGTGACGTCCTGGATCAAACTGCCGCCGCCGTTGATGTAGAGACGGGCGTGGCGCATGGCCTTATGCCAGGAGATGAGAGCCATGCGGCTGACAGATCGGACCCGATACGTCAGCCGGGTGGACTTTGGATCCTTGGAGAGAACTGTCACCGGCATATCCGGGTCGATGGCGCGCATCTCCTGTAAGATTGCCTCCAGGATGGCGTCATCCCCGGCGTTGCCGCGGCCGTAGGCACCGCAGATCACAACACCATCCCGGGCTGCCTTGGGCCGATTGTGGCGGCGCAGAATCTCTTCGTAAATGTGCAGCTGTGTGTCCACGGTCTTTTGGATGGAGAACTGGGTGGAGGCCTTTTGATAGAGCTTTTCCCCCATGTCACAACGCAGGGCGTCGTTGCTGCCCAGAGTGGCCAGATACACGCCCAAAGTCTGCCAGTCACCGGGAGTGAAGAGATAGCCGTTTACATCTTGATCGATGAGGTAGGGAATACCGCCCACAGCAGTAGCCACAGTGGTAAGGTGAAACCGGGCACCCTCCGTCAAAGCATAGGGGAATGTTTCAGACAAACTGGTGAGCGCGTTGATGTCAAGGGCGGAATAAAAGCGGTCCATACCGCCGGAGATCCAGCCGGCAAAGGTGACCTGCTTTTCAACGCCAAGCTCTTTTGCCAGGTTACCCAGCTTTTCGCGTTCCTCGCCGTCGCCGGCAATCACCAGACGCAGACGGGGACATTTCGCATAACCGGCTGCAAAGCCGCGGATGAGTGTGGACATGTCCTTGACGGGATTCAGCCGGGCGGCAATCCCCACCACCACACTACGCTCGTCCACATCCGCACCGAGACTCCGAAGATAGGGGAGACGCTCCTCTTGCTTTGGTGCGGGGGTGAAATCCAGACCATTGTAAATGGCATAAAACCGGTCGGGCGGGAATCCCCGCTGGATCAAAAGATCCACCATGGCATCAGACACACCGATGCGGTAGTCCAGCTGCCGCAGAGCCCAGGCATTGATGGTGCCGAAGGTCAGACGGCTCATGGGGCGCCCCATATAGTCCAGCTTATAATCACTGTGAACCGTGGTCACCACCGGCAGGCCGGTGGGCTTTTTCAGCAGGGCGCCGATCATATTTGCCCGGGAGCCGTGGCAGTGGATGAGCTGATAGCCGCCCGCCTGGATATAGCGGGTCAGCTCCCGCCGAATCCGGAGAATATTATTGCCTCCGCAGATCATAGTGGGGATGCCAAGACTGCGGGCTTCCTCGGCGAAGGGACCGTCCCGGAAGCAAACCAGTTGGGCGGTAATGGTTCGATTGAGATTTTGCAGCAGGCTCAGAACATGAGTCTTGGCACCGCCGGAGTCGCCGCCGCTGATCAAATGGATTACCTTCATGAAAGGACCTTTCTTTCTTGAAAATATACTTGTGAAATGACGAAAAGTATTATACAATGTTTCCCGAACATTGTCCACAGAGAATACGGTGGGCCTGACGGGTCTGCTTATGGAGGAACACATGGAACAAAAAGCAAAGCGCATTGGAAAGCTGAATATCGTCGATCTGATTGCCATTATCCTGATTCTGGCAGTAGCTGCCTTTGGGGGCTATAAACTGATGAATCGTGGAGGCGGCGAAGGCGGTGAGGCCGCTGTGACCAAGGTCACCTATACGGTAAAGGTCGAGGGCGTCCCAGCGGAGTTGTATGAGAATTGCCAGAGCCACTTACCGTCTCCCCTGATGGCCTCGGGCGCATTGGTGGGCGGACAGATTGAGTCGGTGGAGAAGGAACCCTATTATGTTCTGGGACCCGATGGCCAGTGGGTGGAGGATCCGGAACATGTGACGCTGTACTTTACCGCCACCACTGAAACGCCGTCCGGCGAGGTGATGACGACGAAGGTAGGTGACCAGGAAGTCCGCATCGGAAAGACAGACTATATTCTCAAGAGCGAGTACATTGAATTCTCCGGCGGCACGATTGTGGATGTCCGCTGGGAGGAATAAGATGGGATAGCCAACCAAGCAGATAAAAAGGATCCCCCTGTTAAAAACAGGGGGATCCTTTTTCTGCATTTTCATAAGGAGCGTTTGCCCCGCGCCATATACTGGCCTTGCGGTTCCTGAACCAATACCCGGCCACTCTCCACGGAGAGCCGGCCCCGCAGCCAGACTTGACGAATCCCGCCGGAGGTGACGAAACCCTCATAAGGATTGTAGTCCACATTGGCAATACAATCCTCCGACCGGATGATGTGACTGGCACCGGGATCGTATACCACGATATCTGCATCGCTGCCCCGGCGCAGCAGTCCCTTTCGGGGATACAGGCCATATAGGCGCGCAGGATTCTCACACAAGGCTTTGCACATCTGGGCGGCAGAAATGCGCTTTTTGGCTACGCCGTAAGAGTAGATAAGCTCACCCCTGGTTTCTACACCGGGGAGCCCGCCTGGAATTTTCGTAAAGTCCTCCCGGCCCATCGCCTTCTGTTCCAACGTAAACGAGCAGTGATCCGTGGACACAGTCTGAATGGCGCCCTTCCGCAGAGCCTTCCAGAGATAGGGCTGTTCCGCCTTCTCACGCAGGGGAGGGGCGCACACATACCGGGCTGCAGCGGAGAATTCATCATGGAAGTACACGGACTCGTCCAGCAGCAGGTACTGCGGGCAGGTTTCCACATAAACCGTCTGTCCGCGCTTCCGGGCGGCTTCCACCTCCCGCAGGGCTTCCCGGTTGGTCAGGTGGACAATCACCACAGGGGTATCAGCCGCCTGGGCGATCCGCAGCAGACGGCTGACTGCCTCGGCCTCCAGATAGGGCGGGCGGGTCACCGGATGAGAGGCGGGGGAGAGCTTGCCTGCAGCCTTGCGCTCTGCAATCATGCCGTCAATAACGCCTGCGTTTTCACAATGGACCCCTACGATGCCGCCCAGCCGCCGCAGTTCCTTCAGTGCCCAGTACATATCCCGGTCACCAATCATCATGGCGGGATAGGTCATATACATTTTAAACGACGAGATACCGGCTGCAAACATATCCGGCAGCTCTGCCCGAATTCCCTCATTCCAGTCATCAATAGTCATGTGGAATCCGTAATCGCAGAAGGCTTTTCCATCTGCTTTCTGATGCCACAGATCCAGACCGTCATGGAGGGAGTCTCCCTTGTTAGGGCAGGCAAAGTCAATTACTGTCGTGGTGCCGCCCCGCAGAGCCGCCCGGCTGCCGGTATAAAAATCATCGGAGGTGGTGGTGCCGGCCACGTCTAAATCAAAATGTGTGTGGGCGTCAATAAAGCCTGGAAACAGCAGACACCCGGAGACATCCACAACCCGATCGGCTCCTTCCAGATGGCGGCTGATTCTGGAAATTTTTTCGTTCTCCATCAGGACATCGGCCCGCCGCAGCCCAGTACCGGAAACCACGGTGCCGCCCTTTAACAAGGTCTTCATTTAAGATTCCCTCCCTTTCTGCGGTTGGCGCCGCAAGCTGTTGCAACAGAGTATAGCACAGCACCACAAAAAATTCCAGAGAGAAGTGTGCGTGTTTGCCGCCTTGCTACAGAAAATATACAAAACAGACATCAAAATTTTTCTCCGTCCACGCGAATTTACCCTATCCATTCTCTGGAAATATGATATACTACAAATAACCGGGCAAGATTTTGCTCAATTTACAGAGGAGGTAGAAGAATGAAAAAGAAACTTTTGTCTCTGCTGCTGGCCGTGGCCATGATGTGCACATTTGTGGTCACCGCTTATGCAGACGAAACCACGGCCGCAGGCGACATGGCTGGCGAGATTGTCATCCTGCACACCAACGACGTTCACGGTGCCATCGATGGCTATGCCAAGGTGGCGGCGCTGAAGGACGCCTATGAGGCCCAGGGCGCCTATGTTCTGCTAATGGACGCCGGCGACTTCAGCCAGGGTGATCCAACGGTCAGTGTGTCCGAGGGTGCCACCGCAGTGGAACTGATGAATATGGCCGGCTATGACGTGGCCGCCCCCGGCAATCACGAATTCGACTATGGCTATGCAAACCTGACTGATCTTGCTGCGGAAGCCGATTTCCCCATCGTGGCGGCCAACGTGCTGTACAGGGGAAAGGTTGCTTTTACAGATAATGTGACGTTTACCGCCCCTGACGGAACCAAGATTGGCGTATTCGGCCTGAGCACGCCGGAGACTGCCACCAAGGCCCATCCTGCCAAGATCCAGGGCGTGACCTTCCTGGCCGGCCAGTCCATGTTCGACTGTGCCCAGGCGCAGGTGGATGCGCTGGAGGACGAAGGCTGCGATTATATCATCTGCCTGGGCCACCTGGGCATTGATGACGAGTCCACCGGGAACCGCTCCATCGACCTGCTGGAGGAAGTGGACGGCATCGACGTGTTCATCGACGGACACTCCCACTCCACTTTGGAGGATGTGAAGGAAAAGCAGGATGAGACCGATCTGGGAACCGACACCATGCTGACCTCCACCGGCACCAAGCTGGAGAGCGTGGGCGTGATCACCATTGACGCCAAGGGCGCTTTTTCCGCAAAGAACGTCTCCGTTGACGGCTTGGTAGCCGCCGATAAGGATGTGGCTGCCCGCGCCGCCGCCATCCAGAAGGAGATTGACGACGACTACGGCACTGTGTTTGCCAAGACCGAGGTGGAATTGGACGGTGTGAAGGCCAACGTCCGTACCGGCGAGACCAACCTGGGCAACCTGATTACAGACGCCCTGGTCTGGGGTGCCGAAGAAGCCGGCACGAAGGTGGACGCGGCCGTGACCAACGGCGGCGGCATCCGCGCCTCTATCCAGAAGGGCGACATTACCAAGAAGGACGTCAATACGGTTTTGCCCTTCGGCAATACCCTGAGCATCGTCAAGGTCACCGGCGCTGAGCTGCTGGAGGCCTTGGAGGCATCCACCTACTGCACGCCGGAGAGCATCGGCGGCTTCCCCCATGTCAGTGGTATTGTGTTTACAGTAGACGCCTCTATACCGTTTGATCAGGGAACCCAGTACCCCGGTTCCACGTACTATGCCCCCAAGACCATCAACCGCGTGACGATTCAGTCCGTCGGCGGGAAGGCCTTTAACGCAAAAACCGTTTATACCATCGCCACCAATGACTTCCTGGCTGCCGGCGGCGATACCTATTACGCCTTCAAGACCGCCAGCGTCAACTATGACCTGGGTGTATCCATGGACGAAGTGGTGATGAACTATATCACCGAGGAACTGAACGGCAAGGTCACCGCAGCGGATTACGGTGCACCCGAGGGCCGCGTTACAGTGAAGAAGGGCCTGCCCTTCACGGATGTTGCCGGGAATGCTTTCTATTATGATGCCGTGAAGTACTGCTATGACAACAATATCTTCAAGGGTATTACCGACACCAGCTTTGCGCCGAACTCCACGCTGACCCGCGGTCAGATGGTCACCGTCCTGTGGCGGATCAATGGATCCCCGGAGCCCAAGGCCACCAATCCCTTCGGCGATGTGGCAGCCTCCTCTCCATTTGTCAAGGCCATCGCCTGGGCGGCGGAGAACGGCCTGACCAACGGCACCACGGCCACCACCTTTGCCCCAAGCCAGGCCATCTCCCGCCAGCAGTTCCTGACGATTCTGTACCGGTATGCCAAGTTCATGGGCTATGACGTCTCCGTGGGCGAGAATACCAACATCCTCTCCTATGACGATGCCCTGTCCGTGGGTGAGTACGCCATGCCCGCCATGCAGTGGGCCTGCGGCTCCGGCGTGCTGGTGGCGGATAAGACGCTGCGGCCCACCGAACCGGCCCTGCGCTACGAGGTGGCGGAGTTCCTGGCAAACTTCTGCCAGAAGGTTGTCCCTGCTGAAACAGCGGAGAAGGCCGCCTGAATATCTGAATCAAACCAAGGCAAGCAGAAAAGCTCCGCAGGGATTTCCCTGCGGAGCTTTTTCAAAGGCTGCCGTCAGCACAGCAGCAGAATGTCCTGCGGTGCGATGGAGACGGTGAAATGCTGCTGATTGGGCGCGGCCTGCCAATCCTGCTTGGAAAGCTCCATCCGAAGAAGCGGCGCGTCCGGCCTGGAGCCGTCCGGCCGCAGCAGCACAATGGTGGAGAACACATCCTCCACCACCCGCGCCACCGCGCAGGGAAAGGCGTTTTCCGCCTGCGGCGGGGCAAAGCGGACATGATGGGCACGGACGCCCATGCGAGACACCGCCTGCGGTACCGGACGGCCGCAGGAGAGCGTGAGATTCCAATCCGGAAGAAGAATGGACGCTCCCTGGGGGATGGCGTCAGCATAGTTTTTGCAGCCGGAGAGACGGGCTGCGGCCTCGGTACCGGGCCGCCGGAAGAGCTCCTCCAGCGTGCAGACCGGCTGGGAGCGGCCCTGGTCAATGACACAGACACGGCTGCAGTTGCGGAAAATCTCATCCCGGTCATGGGAAACCCACAGCACGGTGCCGGGGAACTGGGCCAAGGTATCAGCCAGTTCCAGCTCCAGCTGATACTTCAGATAGCTGTCCAGGGCAGAAAAGGGCTCGTCCAATAAGATGGCCCGTGGGGATGCAGCCAGGATGCGGGCCAGAGCTGTCCGCTGCTGCTGCCCGCCGGAAAGCTGAGCCGGACGCTGCCCGGCCACGGATTCCAGCTGGAACTGACGCAACTTCTCCGCAACCACCGCATCCCGCGCGGTCTTGTCCCGGACCGCTGCGGCAATGTTCTGCCGGACAGTCATGTTGGGGAACAGCGCGTACTGCTGAAACAGGTATCCGATCTGGCGCTTCTGGGGCGGCAGATTGATACGTGCGGCACTGTCAAAAAGGGTCTGTCCGTCCAGAATAATCTTTCCTGCATCCGGCTTTAAAATACCGGCAATGCAGCGCAGGGTCACCGACTTGCCGCATCCGGAGGCCCCCAACAGTGCCAGGCGCTCATTCTCCGCCCGAAACTGAACCTCCAGGCGGAAGGAGCCCAGCTGCTTTTGAATTTCCAGGTCAAGGGCCATTATGCCGCCTCCTTCCGGGACTGCCGCTGCCGCGCCTCCAGCAGATTGACCGTCAGTAGAAAAGCTGCGGAGATGGCAATGTTGATGAGCACCCAGCAGAGCGCCCCGGCGTCGTCATTGGTGCGCCACAGCTGGTAGACTGTGGTGGAGATAGTGGCGGTGCGGCCGGGGGTATAGCCCGCAATCATGGAAGTGGCTCCGTATTCTCCCAGCGCCCGGGCAAAAGCCAGGACGGTGCCTGCCAGAATTCCCTGGCGGCAGTAGGGCATGCGGATGTGCCAAAAAATATAGGTATTGGATAGGCCCAGAGTCTGTCCAGCCTCGGCCAAGGTGCGGTCGAAGCTCTCAAAGGCGCCTCGGGCGGTTCGGTACATCAGCGGGAACGCAACTACAACCGTCGCAAAAATGGCGGACCACCAGGTCATCACCAGCTTGATTCCGAACGTCTCCAGGACCCAGAGACCCAAAGGGCGCTTTGGCCCCAGCAGAATCAACAGCAGCCAGCCCACCACTGTGGGCGGCAGCACCAGCGGCAGTGTTAAAACCACATCCAGCACCCCCTTGATAAGACGGGGGAGTCTGGCAATGTAATAGGCCGCCAGGATGCCCAGAAAGAAAACAGCGACCGTGGAGATGGCGGCGATACGGAGGGAGTTGTATAATGGATACCAGTCCATGGAAAGTCACCTCACAGGGAAAATTGAGTAACTGTTAAAAAAACATCTGAAAATGAAACAAACGCTCCATTGCAGACACGGCAGATGTTTGGTATGCTTCTTTGCGAAAGGGCCTTTCCAAACAAAGAAAAGGGGGAAAGCAGCATGCCGATATGCACGGTCATCCGCACAAAACGGCTGGAACTTGGGTTGACGCAGGAGCAGGTGGCGGAGCGGCTGGGTGTAACAGCTCCGGCAGTAAACAAATGGGAGAAGGGTACAACCTATCCAGATATGGCTCTGGTGGCCCCGCTGGCCCGGTTGCTGAGAACAGATGTCAACACCCTGCTGTGCTTTCAGGAAATGACGGAGCAGGAGATTGCGCAGTTTGCAAATGAAATGGGAGAGCTTGTCCGGCGGAAGGGATTCCCGGCTGCATTTGAGGCAGTGATGGAGAAACTGCGGGAATACCCCGCCTGCGATCAGCTGACCTATTCCATGGCCATGTTTCTGGAGGGTGCATTGCTGATGTCCGGCCTGGCCGGGGAGGAACGGGCTGCCTTCCAAAGGCAGATTGAGGCGCTTTATGAGCGTGTGTCGGACAGTGAAGAGCAGCAGATCCGGGATGGCGCGGCATATTTGCTGTCAAGTCGGGCAATTCAGCAGGGAGACTACCAGAAGGCAGAGGCCTTGCTGGATAGACTCCCGGAACGCAGCAGCCTGAATAAACGCCAGCTGAAAGCCAGCCTTTTGCTCCAAAGGGGTGATCCGGCAGGGGCTGCAAAATTGTTGGAGCGGACACTGCTGAATCTGACTCAGGAACTGCAAATCACGCTGCTGGGGCTGCTCTCCGCAGTACAAAAGGAGGGCGATCCGGACACAGCGGAAGAAATTACGGCGGCATACAGGGGAATCATCGACCAACTGGGGCTGTGGGAATATGGGAGATACGTGGCCGATTTAGAAGTGGCTGTGGGAAAACAAGACGCGGCTGGTGCGATTTCTATCCTGGAAACCATGCTGCAGGCGCTGTTGTCTCCCTGGAAGATGAATGAAGCGCCGCTGTTCCGCCATATCGCGCCGAAAGAGCAGCCAGTGCCATTTGGAACGGAGGCGCTGCCGGGCTTGTTGGCGGAGTTGGAGCACCACCCGAAGTATGAATTCCTTCAGAGGGAACCGGCGTTCCGGCAGCTTCTGAACCGGTATCAGGCCAAATGAAAATAAGTAAAACAGAGGGCGGGCAGATCTGCCCGCCCTCCATTTTACGTGATTGCCCGTCCGCTGGCAACCGTTTTCAGAAATGAGGTGCTCTGCCGGCGGAAGAAAGCACCAGATTACGCAAGCGGGGTAAAGCCAACGAACTCAAACACTGCCGCAGCGTCGCTGCCCGTCAGATAATCCAGAAAAGCCTTTGCCTCCTCGGGATGTGTGCTGTCAGAGAGGACGGCGGCGGGATAGATTACCTGCCCACACATCTCGGCAGTGGCGCTGTCCACCACGGTGAGGCCGGCGGAATAAGCGTCTGTGGCGTAGATGATGCCGCAGTCCACAGTGCCCTCAGAAACCTGGGTCGTGACTTCCTTCACGTTGGAACCATAGGTCAGGCTGCTGGAAATTGCGGATTCGTCCAGACCATAATAAGCGAAGATCTTCTGGGTGTACTGGCCCACCGGCACGTCACTGTTGCCCATCGCCAGCATCACATCGCCGCTCTTCAAAAGATCGGACAGCTGGTCAAAGGTCTCAATCCCTTTTGGATTGCCTTCCGGCACAACCAGAGTTACCTTGTTTTCCAGAAGGTCGATGCGCGTGTCAGCCAGCAGCATATCCAAGCCGTTGGGGTTCTTTTCCGTATCGTCCTTCAGCGTACCGTCCAGAGCGTTCATCTGCTTTTGCGCGGCAGAAATAAAGAGATCGCAGGCGGCACCGTTGGTGATTTGCTCCAGCAAAGTGCCGGAGGAATCGTAGGTGGGGATGATGGTAACATTGGGCGCAACATCTTTGTACGACGCAATGATCTGATCAACGGTCTCTGTCATAGAGGCGGCGGCGAATACGGCCAACTCCACGGGCTCGGCGGTCTGTGCTTCGGGTTCTGTGGGGGTGTCCGCCTCGGCGGGAGTGTCAGTGCTGCCGCTGCCACAGGCCGTGAGGCTCAGCAGCATGACAAGAGTCAGCAAGAGTGCAGTGAACTTCTTCATGTTTGATTTCTCCTTTTTGTTTTGACTTGCATTTTATGGAAAAATCCGCTATCATGAAACTTGCGCAGGATTTCGCGAAAGCGGAATTCTCCCAGGACGGACGTGGACTTTTAGCGGGGTACACGTCCGTCTTGTTTATTTTCCAAAAGGACAACTAGGCCAGTGGCAGGGCTTGCAGCCAAGACACAGGCCTCCTTCGCCAAGCTCCACCAGATCGGCCTTTGTCACCGGAACACCGGCGGCCACGCGGGGGAGAACCAAATCGAACACCGTGGCACCGGCAAACATCACGCAGCCTGGAAGTCCCATAACGGGAGTCCCGTCATCGTAATATCCCAGTAAAAACATGGCGCCCGGCAATACTGGAGCCCCATAGGAGACAATGCGTGCTCCGCTTTTCCGAATGGCGCCGGGTGTGTTGTCATCCGGATCCACGCTCATGCCGCCGGTGCAGAGAATCAAATCCGCACCACGCTCCCGCATTCCGGCAATTGCCTGGACAATCGCCGACGTATCATCACCCGGACGGACTTCAGCAATGGTTTCTATCCCGTAGGCTGCCAGCTTGTCCCCTTTCCGCACGGCGGTGTTGCCGCGGCGGGTGGCAAGCATGACATCATCCACGCTGTTCACGGCTTTCAGCCGCTGACTGTCCACACGAAACAGGCCGTCACAGGCCGCGGACAGCTCCAGCTTTCCTTCCTTGATCTCACTGCGCACCATATTCTTTGTTCCACAGAGGCCGGCCAGGCGAAGCGCTGCTTCATCCTCATGGACACAGCCCTCGGTCATCTCCCAGACATACAGGTGCGCCTTACCCATCGAGAGCAAAACCGGAATATCCGCCTGTGTGACAATATGGCCTTTGCGGAAGCGGGGGCCTTTATATGTATCTTTCACAATCTGAGTCAGATCATGGCACAAAACGTGACCGACTGCATGCTGTGTATCAATGCATTTCATGGCAGGCCTCCTCCCAGCGCGGTGGTCAATCAAAACAACCGTGATATTCAATTGAGATTAACGGTGATATTATAGCAGACTTCCAGAAAAAGTCAAGAGCCGATAGCTGGGCTTGACGGTGGGTATATCGGAATGCTATTCTATGAAAAGAAGAACGGAGGGGTTGAGATGGGGCTTGCAGATCTGCTGGAAATTCAACCCGGCGTCACGGCGGTGATTGGCAGCGGTGGAAAAAGTACACTGCTGCAGGCGCTGGGCCGGGAGCTGGCTGTGCGGAACCGGGTGCTGCTGTGCACCACTACAAGAATCCGCCCTTTCCCACAGATTCCCTGCGCCCGGACAGTGGCCGATCTGGAAGCACTCCGACGGGAACACCGCCTCTTATGCGCAGGTACGCCGGTTCCGGACAGCGGAAAGCTGACGGCACCGGAGAGTTCCGTGCTTCAGCTGGCGGCGTGGTTTGACTATGTGCTGATTGAGGCGGACGGTTCTGCTCAGCGGCCGATGAAAGCCCACGCCCCCTATGAGCCGGTCATCCCGGAGGAGGCAAACCAGATCATCTGCGTGGTGGGAGCCTCAGGATTCGGCAAACCCATTGTAGAGGCGGCCCACCGGCCGGAGCGCTACGCCCGTCTTGCAAATACTGAAGAGACGGCACCTGTCACACCGGAAACCGAGGCGGCGGTGTTGCTGGTGGAGCGGCTTCATCACCGGGTGCTGGTAAATCAGGCGGAGACGCTGGAGCGTCTGTACCTGGCCAGGGATCTGGCGGATCGGCTGGATTGTCCGGTTTTGGCAGGCAGTTTGCAGAGGGGAGTGTATGAGGAGTGCTTGTAATCATTCGCGGCGCCGGAGATATTGCCACGGGCATTGCGCTGCGCCTTTGGCGGGCGGGGATCCGGGTGGTCATGACCGATACCAAGCGGCCCACCGCCATTCGGCGGACTGTCTGTTTTTCTCAGGCCATTGTACAGGGGGAAACGACGGTAGAACAGGTAACCGCCCGTAGGGCGGAAGGAACCGACGGAGTTCCGGCCCTGCTTGAAGGACACCTGATTCCGGTGCTGGCGGATCCGGAGGGATCCTGCATTCCGGAACTGAAGCCGGACGCGGTGATAGATGCCATTCTGGCAAAAAAGAACTTGGGGACCAGCATGGCGGATGCACCGGTAGTCATCGGGGTTGGACCCGGCTTTACCGCGGGGCTGGATTGTCACGCCGTAGTGGAGACCATGCGGGGTCATTACCTGGGACGGGTTATTTATAAGGGGAGCGCCATTCTAAACACCGGGATACCCGGACTGATTGGCGGCTTTGCCGGAGAGCGGGTGCTCCGCGCCCCGGCAGACGGTGTGTTCCGCCAACTTTTGGACATCGGCGCCCAGGTGAAGATGGGCGATGTGGCCGCTACTGTGAATGGCAGTCCGATGGTTTGTACCCTGGACGGGATTCTGCGGGGAATTCTGGCGGATGGCACACCGGTTCACCGGGGCATGAAGGCCGGGGACATCGATCCCCGCTGTGAGCTGAAGCACTGCTTCTGCGCCAGCGACAAGGCTCTGGCGGTGGGCGGCGGCGTTCTGGAGGCACTGTTAAACCTGACCGGTGTACTGAGAAATTGAGCGGACTGTGTCTGCAGTGCTGTTGTGACCGGGCCAGACGCTCCCGGTTTTAACTGCCGGGCCGGATCGTTTTAAAAGAGAATTGCGGGGCAGGGAGTGTGACACTGTGAAAGGAGAACGGCAATGGCTGAAAATGAAGTAAAACTGACGAAGTTGGCCAAGTGCGCCGGTTGCGGCGCCAAAGTGGGGGCGGGTGTGCTGGCCCAATTGCTGGATGGCATCCGGGTGCATAAGGACCCCAATTTGCTGGTGGGCTTTGACAAAAGTGATGACGCCAGTGTCTATAAGGTCTCCGATGAACTGGCCCTGGTACAGACGGTGGATTTTTTTCCGCCGATTGCCGACGATCCCTATTTGTTCGGCCAGATTGCGGCGACCAACGCCCTGTCGGATGTATATGCCATGGGCGGAGAGCCGAAGCTGTGCCTGAATATCATGGCCATTCCGGAGAATATGCCCAGGGAGGCGGTGCACCAGTTGCTGCGGGGCGGCTATGACAAGGTATATGAGGCAGGAGCGCTGATTACCGGCGGTCACAGTATCTTGGACGAGGAGCCGAAATATGGGCTGGCAGTGACTGGTTTTGTTCATCCGGACAGGGTTCTGACCAACGCAGGCGCCAGGCCTGGGGATGTGCTGTTTCTGACAAAGCCCATCGGCATCGGCGTGTTGACAACGGCAGCCAAGGCGGATTTGCTGTCCTCAGCGGGAGAACAGCTGGCCTACCGGCTGATGACGACCTTGAACAAGTCCGCACGGGATGCCATGGTGAAGTACCGGGTGCATGCCTGCACAGATGTGACAGGCTTCGGCTTGCTGGGGCACGCCTATGAGATGGCGCAGGGCAGCGGCATGGAATTGGAGCTGGATACGGAGGCTGTGGACCTGATTCCGGAGGCATTGGAGCTGGCGGGAATGGGGATTCTGCCGGCCGGCATGTACCGCAACCGCACGTTTGCGGAGCCGGGAGTGGACGCGGGCGCAGTGGAACTGCGGAAACAGGATCTGCTGTATGACCCGCAGACGGCAGGCGGCTTGCTGATGGCGGTGGATCCGGCAGATGCGGACGCATTGTATCGGGAGTTGAAGAACTGTGTCCCAAGCGCCCAGCGAATCGGCATGGTCCGAGAATACCGTGGCGGAAAGAGAATTTTCCTGAAATAAGGATATGACAAGGCCCGTGCGCACGTTTGCGCACGGGCCTTGTTTTTAAAATGGAAGGTTTAGTATTGGCGTTCCATCTCCTGAACCTGATGGTAAAGCCAGTCATTTACCGGAACAGGGATGCTGTGCCTGGCTGCCAGATGGCGGATGGTGCCGGAAAACAGCTCTACTTCGGATTTGCGGAGAGCCTTGCCGTCCTGCCGCATGGAAGGCTCTCCATCATCGGGGAAGCTGTCCAGAATCGCGGTCCAGCTGGCCACATCTGCTTCAGAGAGGGGGATGCCTTCTGCATTGGCAACGAGAACCACTTCCCGCATGGCACCCAGCATGGCATCCCGGGCGGGACCCGGCTTGTGAAGGCCGCCGTAACCGCACTGGAATACCATAGCAGCCTGATTGCAGCCGACATTGCACAGCAGCTTGCTCCAGAGATGCACCCGAATATCCTCGGGCGTATTGTAGGGGAAGTGAATGGAGTCAAAGAAGGCTGTCAGGCGGCGGAATTGTTGGTTGTCTTGGTCTGCCGGCACACCCACGGAGAGATCGCCGATGGGATTGCAGATCACTTGGTTCCCGTCCTTTCGGGCAGACATCCGCTGAGCGGTGCACCAGACCACGTTTTCGGGGCAAAAAGCGGTGCCCAGAATTTCTTCGCTGGTGATCCCATTCAGCACGGAGAGCAAAATCGTGTCCGGCCCGACCAAGTGGCGGCAGGTGGAAATGGCATCCGTCAGCCCTCCGAATTTAACCGCAAAAAGAAGGAGATCTACAGGATCCGTGACGGAAGCCGCGTCAACGTAGTTGAAGTCACAC
This sequence comes from Oscillibacter sp. PC13, assembly GCF_900115635.1. Taxonomy (GTDB): domain Bacteria; phylum Bacillota; class Clostridia; order Oscillospirales; family Oscillospiraceae; genus Oscillibacter. Next base: position 15,850 of record NZ_FOXE01000019.1, read on the forward strand.
AGGGTTCCATTGTACCAGATGCCATCCTGGCGGTATCGGCGAGTACGTGTGGGATCCGACAGAATCAAAACATGTTCCTTACCAAGGGCCTCCGTAAAAAGATGGGAGTAAAGGACACCCAGGGCCCCAAGGCCAATCACACCGACTGTTTTTACAGGCTTCATAGAAAGCACCTCCTGAAGTTGACATAAAATGAAACACCCACACAATCACGCATGCCATCATGTGCGGAGGCTGGAATTCCGAGCAGAATAAGCGAAGAAGTGGAAAGAAACAGACAAACCAACAAAAAGGCGGCGGAATCCTCTTCCGCCGCCTCTTAGATGTCAAAGCTTTACGCGATTCGGGCGAGCCACTTCAGATCATAGGGCTCAAATACAACTTTCTCATAAGCGTCCACATCCATCACGGTACCATCCCAGTCGGAATGGATTTCACCAGTCTGCTTGATGAGAATATCATACAGAATATCATAGGTGACACCGTCCTTGGGATCAGTCTCCACAATGGTGCTGTAGGGCAGTGTTTTATGATAGGTCAGTTCCATACCCTTATAATCAAAGTGGAAACCACAACGCATCCGGCAACCATCCAAACCAGTATAAGTGGCAACCTTCTTCAAATCGTGCAGGATTTTGTCATCCTCTTCATCATAGAGGTTCTCCGGGGTAGTGGCGGTATAGTCGAAGCGGAACTGAATAGAGGCACCGGGAATCTTGTGGAACCGCTCCATATAAGGAACCAGATCCTTCACCGGATAGTCCTTATACAGCACACAGTTTACACGAAAGGGGACTGGCAGACGGGCCAGCAGAGCGTCATTGGACTCCACCACATATTTCTGCATATGGCGAGAGACATTGATGCAGGTAATTTTATGCTTGTTCCGTTCTGTGAACGCGAGAATGTCATCCTCGGACTGATGCTCAGAAACGGGCAGGGTGGTGTTAATGAATACCTTATGCGTGGTAGGAATTTTGTCCAGCATCATCTGGAGAGCCTCCAGATCGGCAAAGGGCTCACCGCCAGTGAATACAAAATCGCAGTAGGGAGTGATGGCGTCCATCCGCTCAATGCTCTTGCAGATCTTCTCAGCAGAGAACCCATCCAAATTTGCGTATTCGCCTTTATTGATGCAGAAAGGGCAGTGATTTTTGCAGTCATAAGGGACAAAAATCGTAACAGTGGCGCCGCCTTCTCGCGTCTTATAGGGATGTTTCATGATATCGATCGGCCTTTCAGAGTATATAAAAATTATGTATGCGGGATAGGAATGCCTATTAAATGACATTCTAAAAACTTCATGGACAATTAACTATTCTAAAGGATTTTAAGAGGAAGGTCAAGAGAAAAAGTGAAATTCAGACGGCAAAATCGAAAAAACTAAGCGGAAAAAGGAAAATAGGCAGCAGTTTTGGTACATTTGCCGATTTGATATACTGCATGAGGGAAAAGCGAGTGCTATGGCCATCCTTGTGTCCATCCAACGTGAACAGCTGTTTTGGAAAAACCAGATTGCTTTGCTGAGGGAAAAGAGAAAAAGAATTATGCAATCAAATGACAGGGGTGAGAAACGCTATACACCGGGTGAAAAAAATGATACAATAGCTTCCTCAAATACGATGAAAGAAAGGGGACGGATAGATTGGAAATGCTGACAGCGCCATTGCAGGCGGTGCTGGATCTTCTGCTCTCTCTGCTGGCGGCACATCCGCTGTTGGGGGAATGGTACATGGCATTTGCCCGCTTTTTGTTTCCGGTGTTGGCCTTTTTAGTATTGTTTCGGGCGATTCGATCCCTTCTGAAGATTCCACATACGCCGGAAACGTGGGGACAGCTGAGCCTTCCCAATGGGACGCCGCTGCTTCTGACCCATTGGGAAAACATTATCGGCCGGGGAAGAATGGCAGATATCTATCTGAACTATCCCAGTATTTCCAGGCAGCACGCAGCAATTTGCCGCGGAGAGAATGAAAGCTGGACACTTTATGACTTGGGTTCAAAGGGCGGCACGGCAGTAAACGGAGAACCTGTGGCGGAGTCGGCTACCGTCAAGCTGGGGGATACGATTACTTTGGGTGGCGTACCGTTGATTTTCTTGCCGCAGACGGTGGCAGAGCGGGAGGAGCAGGAGGCAAAGCGGCGTGCCGAGCGCCCGGCGACGCTCTGGCCATCCTTCCTTTGGTTGACGCTTTTTCAGGTGATGGCCTGCCTGGAGCTGACGATCGCGGCGGGACAGGAGGCCACTGTTGCAATTCCCCTGTTTTTTTTGGGACTGACCGTTCTGATGTGGGGCTATTTTGCAGTTCTGCGGGCTACCCGCTGCGTGGGATTTGAAATGGAGACGATTGCCTTTTTCCTGTCTACGCTCTCTTTATCGGTGACGGCCTCCAGTGCACCTGGAAGCCTCTTCAAGCAATTTCTGGCAGTGGTGCTGGGCCTTGCGTTGTTTCTGGTATTGGGGCTGTTTCTCCGGGACCTTTCGCGGGTGCAAAAAAACCGCTGGCTGATGGCTGCGGGAGCCATCGGCCTTCTGGGTATTACATTGCTGTTCGGAAGTTCCAAGTATGGTGCGGTCAACTGGATTTCAATCGGAGGGATGTCCTTCCAACCCTCTGAAATTGCGAAGATTTGTTATATCTTTGCCGGCTCCGCCACACTGGAGCGGCTGTTTCGTAAACGGAACCTGACGCTGTTTATTGTTTTGACAGGCGTTTGCATTGGACTGCTTGGCCTCATGAGTGATTTTGGGACGGCGGCAATTTTCTTTGTCACCTTCTTGGTGATTGCTTATATGCGCTCGGGAGATTTCGCAACCCTGAGCCTGATCTGCGGGGGAGCTGTCTTTGGCGCGGGCATCATTGTGAAGTTCAAACCTTATATCCTAAATCGGTTTGCCTCTTGGGGACATGCTTGGGAAGCTGCGTCCACCACCGGATATCAGCAGACCCGTACGATGTCCGCTGCAGCCTCAGGAGGGCTTCTGGGCATGGGAGCCGGGAACGGTTGGCTGCACAAGGTTCCGGCAGCGGATACCGATCTGGTGTTCGGCATGCTGTGCGAGGAGTGGGGACTGCTGATTGCCGTCCTTGCGGTGATTTCCATCATTACCCTGGCGTTTTTCGCGGCCCGGGCCTGCAGGATAGGGCGGTCCAGCTTTTACTGCCTGGCGGCTTGTGCGGCGGCGTCCCTGCTGGTGTTTCAGACCTGCTTAAATGTCTTTGGATCGGTGGATTTACTGCCGTTGACCGGCGTGACCTTTCCCTTTGTCTCCAACGGTGGATCGGCGATGATGTCTGCATGGGGGTTACTGGCATTTCTGAAGGCCACGGACACCCGGGAAAATGCCAGTTTTGCCATTCAGCGCAAGCAGCAGAAAAAGCTGACGGCAGAGGCCAGGCATCGGGCCGAACCGATTGGGAACCCCTTTGATACCGGTGCGGGAAAGGAGCGGGCCGATGAAGAAGATTGAACGGAGGGCAGTGGTGTGCATGGTGCTTGCAATGCTGCTGGCGGCGGGGCTGAGTCTGTTTCTGATACGGTATTTCACGGACGGTGGAGGATGGGCATCCTCGGCGTTTAACCGGCACCTCTACAATACAGATGGCCAGCTGGCAAGCGGAACGGTATTGGACAGGGACGGGGACATACTGTCCACGGTAGTAGACGGCAGGCGCACCTATTATGACAATGCGGATGTCCGCAAGGCTACGCTCCATGTGGTGGGTGACCTGCAGGGCAACATTGGCACGGGGGCGCTCAATGCCTTTGCCGACAAGCTGACGGGATACAACCTGCTGAACGGAGCCTTTGGAGCGGAGCGGGGAAGCAATCTGTATCTCACGATCGATGCCAGATACAATTACGAGGCATATAAAGCGCTGGGCGGCAAGGCGGGTACGGTGGCGGTGTACAATTACGAAACCGGCGAAATTCTTTGCCTGGTATCTGCACCCAGCTATGACCCACTGAACGTCCCGGCGGATATTACAACCAATGACCGCTATCGGGGAGCCTACCTGAACAGGTTTCTATCGTCGGCCTTTACCCCGGGATCTATCTATAAAACGGTCACGCTGGCGGCAGCGATTGAGGAGATGCCGGATCTGTTTGACAGGACATGGACATGCAGCGGATCCGTCCAGATCGGAGAAGAGACCATTGTCTGTTCCGGTACGCATGGAGAACAGAATATCGGTACGGCATTTGCCAACTCCTGCAATGTGGCCTTTGCCCAGATTGCGCAGGAACTTGGTGCTTCTACGCTGAAGAGATACACGGAAAAGGCTGGACTGACAAGCAGCTATTCCATTGACGGTCTGCCAACGACCAAGGGAAGCTTTACCTTTGACGGAATGACCGACGGCCGCTTGGGCTGGGCCGGCGTGGGGCAGGATCAGGATCTGGTAAATCCGGCATCCATGCTGGTGTATATGGGAGCCATTGCAGGCGGCGGGAAGACGGCGGAACCCTATCTGATTGAGAAAACCACCAGCGCCCTTGGAATTCCATCCTTCCCACACATCTCCCATAAGACAGGGACCCTGATCTCCGCATCCACAGCGAAAACACTGGCGGAGATGATGGCGGCAAATGTGGCGGAGACCTATGGGACCAAGCGATTTCCCAACATGGATATCTGTGCGAAATCCGGAACGGCCGAGGTTGGAGAAGGCTCCTCTCCCCATGCCTGGTTTGCCGGATTCCTGCGAAATGAGGAGGCACCCTATGCGTTCATTGTCCTCGTGGAAAATGGCGGCGGCGGTTCCTCGGTGGCTGGCACGGTGGCGGGAAAGGTGCTGGATGTGATGGTCAACGGCTATTAATTGAAAAGGGATGACCAGACAGGCGAAGGCTTCGAATGCTTACACGCCAGATCATAAAGCCGCTGTGTACCTATTCGGTACACAGCGGCTTACTGTTTTCTGGAAGGGCTTCCTCTTCCAGACGGCGGTGCAATCGCCCCATGGCCCAGAGAAAGCACAGCAGATGTGCCAGAAAGGTCAGGATCCAGGAGACTGGATAGGACCAATATACGGTCTGGACTGTGTGAAACTCCGGTACCTGAAAAATTGTGCCAATCCAGACAAGGCGGAAGCAGCAGGCCCCCACCAGCGACACCAGCATGGGCATCACGGAGTAGCCAATCCCGCGCAGGGATCCAACCATGACATCCATCATACCACAGAGAAAATAGGGGAGACAGACAATCAAAAGCCGATTCTGCCCGGCGGCAATGACAGCCGGGCTGGCAGAATAGAGCTGGAGCAGAAGTGGACTGGAGACAGTGGCAAGGCCGCCCAGAATCAGTCCCACCAAAATGACGCAGCTCTGGGAGCGCACCAGGATGGGGCGAATGCGATTGTAGTTTCCCGCGCCGACATTCTGGCTGGTGAAGGAGATGTTTGCCTGATAGAAAGCATTCATTGCCACATAGACGAAACTTTCAATATTAGCGGCAGCCGCGCTGCCGGCAGCAATGGTATTGCCGAAGGAATTGACAGAAGATTGAATGACAACATTGGACAGGGCGAATAAAATACCCTGAAATCCGGCGGGGAGACCTACCTGCAGAATCTGCTTCAAACGGGCAGACCAAATGTGCAGCTGCCGCAGATCCAGATGCACCACACCCTGATCCCGCACCATGCAGCGCAGGACCAGTAAAGCAGAAATCGTTTGAGAGATGACGGTGGCAATTGCGACACCCGCTACATCCAGCTGACAGATGATGACAAAAAGCAGGTTTAAAACCACATTCATGACTCCGGCGGCCAGTAAAATATACAGAGGACGACGGGTGTCACCGGCTGCCCGCAGCAAGGCGGCGCCAAAATTATAGAGCATGGTGGCGGGCATTCCCAGAAAATAGATGCGCAGATACAAAACAGCCAGATCCAAAACCTCCGGCGGGGACTGCATCCAAATCAAGAGCGTGCGGGATCCGAGAATTCCCATTCCGGCTAAAAACAATCCGCTGACAAGACTTAGTAAAACGGACGTATGGACAGTCTGCCGCAGCCCCTCTTTTTCTCCTGCCCCGTAAAACCGTGCAGCCAGGATATTGGCGCCAATGGACAACCCGATAAATAGGTTGGTCAGCAAACTGATGAGGGAGGTATTGGAACCTACGGCGGCAAGGGAATTATCTCCGGCAAAGCGCCCGACCACGATGATATCCGCCGCATTGAACAGGAGCTGGAGCATTCCAGAGCACATCAGGGGAATAGAAAATTGCAGGATCTTTGGAAGAAGCGGACCGCTGCACATATCGATTTCATAACGGTTGCCCTGCTTTTGCGACATCTGGATAAACCCTCCATTGGATCTCAAATTTGTCCGTCAGAGACAGACAACTTACTTATTGTAGCATGGACCATATAGAAATACCACAAGATTCATAAAAATATCCTACAGAAAAAAGGCCGGTTCCGCTAGGCGGAACCGACCTTTTTTACAAAAGATTCCTTTTAGTCAATGGGCAGGACAGAGCCATTATAAGTAGTATTGATGAAATCCTGGATGGCATCGGAGTGCAGAGCCTCCACAAGGGCCACAACGGCAGGATTTTCTTCATTTCCTTCCTTCACGGCAATGATATTGGCAAAGGTCTGGGCAGCCTCGGAATCGGCGTCCTCAGAGGCCAGAGCATCCTCAGCGGGGTTCAGACCCGCCTGCAAGGCATAGTTGGAGTTGATGACATTCAGATCAAACTCATCCAGCGTGTTGGGGATCATAGCGGCCTCCAACTCGGTGAACTCCAGGTTCTTGGGATTGCTGGTGATGTCGTTGGGAGTAGCCTTCAGTCCGGCAGCGGTGTCAATTTCAATCAGTCCCTGGGCGGCCAGCAGCTGCAGCGCGCGGGCCTCGTTGGTGGCATCGTTGGGCACGGCCACAGTGGCACCGTCCGGCAGGTTCTCCAAGGAAGAGGTCTTGCCGCCGTATACACCCATGGGCTCATAGTGAATCTTGCCTACGCTTACCAGGTGGGTGCCGTTCTCTTCATTAAACTGATCCAGATAAGGGGTGTGCTGGAAATAGTTGGCATCCTCGTCACCCTCTTCCACAGCGGTGTTGGGTACGACGTAATCGCCGTATTCGGTGATGACAAGATCAATGCCCTGCTCCGCCAGAATCGGCTTCACCTGCTCCAGAATCTCAGCATGGGGTGTGGGGGAGGCAGCCACTTTCAAGGTGACGGTCTCAGCAGCATCGCCATTTTCGGAATTGCCATCCTCTGCGGGAGCAGACGTCTTGGAATCGCCGCAGGCGGTCAGGGATAGGGCCAGCGCCAGAGACAGGGCCAGCGTCAGAAATTTCTTGTTCATGTTCTTCTTTCCTCCAAATAATAGTATTGGTTTTATTTCAAGCGTTTGTCGATACGATTCGACACCCGGCTGAAAACGAATTGAATGATTTGTACGAGGACGATCAGGAAAATGACGGTAATCAGCATCATGGAAGGGACCTTCCGCTGGTAGCCGTAGCGGATGGCCAAATCGCCCAGGCCACCGGCACCTACTGCACCGGCGATGGCAGTATAGGCCAGGATGGTGATAATGGAGATGGCCCCGCCCAATATCAAGGAGGGCTTTGCCTCCGGCAGATAGACTTTCCAGACAATTTGGGGAATAGATGCCCCCATAGACTGGGCGGCTTCTACCACGCCCGCATCCACCTCGGCCAGAGAGGTCTCCACCATCCGGGCGATAAACGGAGCTGCGGATACCACCAAGGGGACAATGGCACCACGGACGCCGATTTTTGTGCCCACGATCAGCTTGGTGAAATCCATAATGGCAATCATCAGGATAATAAAGGGGAGAGAGCGGCCGATGTTGATAATCCAGGCCAAAATCCGGTTTAAAGTCTTATGGGGCCAGATTCCGTGGTCACCGGTCAGAACCAAAAGCACTCCCATAGGCAGTCCCAGCAAATAGGCGAAGACGGTGGAGACGACCACCATGACCAATGTATCCAGCGTGTTTTCCCACAGCAGACTGCCATACTGATTCCAAAAGGCCGCGGTAAATATTTCAAGGATGGGTTCCAGAAAATCGATCAAAAATTTAGGCATGATAATCCACCTCCTCAGCAGAAACATTTGGTTGTGAGCGAATGTACGCCAAGGCTTTGGCTGCTTCGTTGGGATCGTCAGGGAGTCCCAGGAGCATGGTACCAAATGCCTTTCCGTCAATATTTCGGGTGTCGGCGCCCAAAATATTCACCTTCACGCCGCAGTCGATTGCGAGAGAGGCAATCAGGGGCTGATAGGCAGTGCCACCATTAAAAGCTACCCGTACTGCCCGCTCACCTGCTGGCATTTGTGTGACGCTGGCACCGCCTGGGTAGACCAAGCGCCTGGCTGCATCCGTTGCCGGGTTGGAGAAGATGTCCTCCACACGGCCCTGCTCAGCCACGACACCGCCATCCAGAATTGCTACCCGGGAGCAGATTTCTTCAATGACACTCATCTGGTGGGTAATGACGACCACTGTGACACCCAGCTTCTTGTTCAGATCCCTCAACAGGGAGAGGATTGAGGCGGTGGTAGTAGGATCCAAAGCGGAGGTGGCCTCGTCGCAGAGGAGCACCTTGGGGTTTGTTGCCAAAGCACGGGCAATGGCAATCCGCTGCTTCTGGCCGCCGGAGAGTTGGGACGGATAGGAATCCGCCTTTTCGGTCAGGCCAACCAGATCCAGCAGCTCCAAGGCACGTGCCTTTGCCTGGGATGGGGCGATGCCGCTGATCTCCATCGGAAAGCAGATGTTTTTTAAACAAGTCCGCTGCATCAACAGGTTAAAGCTTTGGAAGATCATGGTGACGTTCCGGCGGGCCAAGCGAAGAGCCTTTTCTGAAAGGGAGGTCATATCCTGCCCATCCACGATGACGGTGCCGCTGGTGGGCCGTTCCAGAAGATTGATGCATCGAACCAGCGTGCTCTTTCCGGCACCGGACAGTCCGATGATACCAAAAATTTCTCCCTGATGGATCTCCAGGTTGATATCCTCCAAGGCTGTTACAGCAAACTCGCCGCTGCCGAAGGTTTTGGTCAGATGCTGAATTTGAATAATGGATGTATCCGCCATGTCAAAACTCCTTTACGGACGATTTTAGAAAGGAAATCGGACAACAAAAAAACCCGCCCCTGTGCTTTCGCATCAAGGACGAGCGTAACAAAATACGTCGTGGTACCACCTTGGTTCGCACAGCTTCTCACGAAGCCGGCCTTTGAGAGTGCCGACACACTCCTGCGCTGTGACGTGCGCATCACGTCGCGGCCTATGTCAAACCGACAGTCGGCTACGCAACTCCAAGACCATGTTCGGCAAGCCCTTCCGTACTCCTTTTCACCAACCGGAGCTCTCTGCGACATATCTGCCTGCGTACTCTTCTCTTCATCGTCTTTCCCATATTGAATTGCTTATGATGTAGTTTACATGTTCCGTTTGAATCTGTCAACTGTTTTTTTCACTAGAGAAGAAAAAATTTCGGAGGCTGAAGGCTATTTTACAAAAAGGAAGAGGGGCGGGAGAAAACCGACATGAAATCCAAACGCATGCCGTTAAAGACAGTACATGTGTTTGAAAAATAGATTCTGATGCTGCTTTTTTATTTTTTCACTTGGTATCGGATTGAAACACGGAGGCAAAACTGCTATCATACCTGTCAATGGAAGAAACCACAGAGGAGCAGATATCAAAATAGAGGAGACGCAAGCTGGTGCGAAAAAAGAAAGATCAAAATTTTATGGTGCGCTGGCTGAGGGATCTGCTGTGCGGGCTTCTAATCGGCGCGGGGGCCATTCTCCCCGGTGTCTCCGGCGGGGTATTGGCGGTGGCGTTTGATATTTACCGGCCCTTTATGGAGGTACTGACGCATCCCAAAACAGCAATCCCGAAGTACTGGAAGTGGTTTCCGCCACTGATTTTGGGCTGGTGCATCGGCTTTCTGGGCTTTGCCAAGGGTATTGCAGCGGCCATTGACTTATCCAGTACAGTTACTACCTGGCTTTTTATTGGTTTGATTGTGGGAACTGTCCCGGCTTTGTTCCGGGAGGCCGGGAGAGAAGGGCGGAACGCCGTTTCCTGGACGAGCCTTTTTCTATGTGCCTTGATTATCTTCGGGGGGCTGTTTTATGTGGGCCATGTGGTGCATGCTGCAGTGGAGCCTGGATTTTGGTGGTATAACTTCTGCGGAGCCCTGTGGGGGATGAGTGTGGTTATTCCGGGAATGACGTCCTCCTCTGTGATGATGGCGCTTGGGCTTTATCAGCCGATGCTGGAGGGCCTTGCCAATTTGGATTTGCTTGTGCTCTCTGCCAGTCTTCCGGGGATGTTTCTCACCATTGCGTTGCTGGCCCGGCTGGTGAACTGGTTCTTCCAGCATTATTACTCCATTGCATTTCACGGTATCTTGGGATTTGTCCTGGCCTCCACACTGGTGATCGTCCCCACTGCCTATAGCAGTGGGCTGGAGATACTCCTATCCGCCGTATGCTGCGCAGGCGGATTTGCCCTGGCCTTTTTTCTGGCCCGGCTTGAGCGCCGGATCCAAACATCTCCATGATATCATATCCGATGCTGTGTGACATCCGCAAAACAACTCATTTGAAAAACGCCTCCGTGCATTGCACGGAGGCGTTTTGACGGGAATCACATATCAAAGATACCCATGATAGCAATACCAATTACAATCAGGGCGATCATGGCATAGTGCTTCCAGGAGAGCTTTTCCCGTAGGAAAATGCGGCTCCAGAGGACGGAGGCAGCGCAGTAGGAGGAGATGATGGGAGCGGACATTGCCAGATGGGAGGAGTCCGCAATGGCGTAAATATAGGCAAACTGGCCGGCAGTTTCACAGACGGCACCGATGTATTTAGGAGCCTCCATTTTAGGAATCAGCCGATCCTTTTTCACAAGAATCACATACACAAAACATAAGACTGCAGCTGCCAGAAAGGTCAGCTCATAGGCCACATTGGCACTATCCTCATTCAGAGTTTCCAATACCCGGTTGTCAGCAAAGGTACCAAGCGCGTCCAGAAGGCAGTAGGCCACCGGCAGCGCCAGGGCGATCCAGCTCTTGGCGTATTTGAAGTTGCTGTCCTTCTGGCGTTCGGCACGGAGATCGTCATCCTCCCGGGTTTCCACGACCCCAAGGCCAATCGCGCCCACGCACACCAGCGCCACGGCAAACAGAGCAAGTGGACCATAAGTCTCTTCGCCCAGCAGCAGGGCCATCACAGCCACCAGGGCCCCGGAGGAGTTGCAGATGGGAGAGGAGATGGAAAGTTCAATGTACCGCAGCCCCAAATAACCGAGGGCCATCGACCCAATATACAGCAAAGAGACAGGCAGATAGGTCAAAATGATATGCAAATTGATCTCGGTGCCGCCCACAAAAACTTCATAGGCGGCGTGAAGGCCCATCACAATACCAACGGCCATCACCATTTTCAGATGGCTGTATTTGTCGGCTGCATCGCGGCAGCCAATTTTAGAAAACAGATCGGAGCCGCTCCAGCAAAGAAGGGCGATCAGAGAAAGCCAAAACCACATCGTTTAAAATTCTCCTAATTCTTATAAAATTTTCAAAGTACAAGAGAAACTGCTTAGTCAGGGAGCTTCACCAGCCCGGCATCCACCAATTTCTGCAGACTCATCAAAATCCCCAGCTTGGCGTGATACCAGGTGAGACCACCCTGAAAATAGACGGCATAGGGCGGTCGGATGGGGCCGTCGGCAGAGAGTTCGATAGAGCTTCCCTGGACAAAAGCACCCGCCGCCATAATTACATCGGAGTCGTAGCCGGGCATAGCCCAGGGCTCCGGTGTCACATAGCTGTCCACCGGCGCTGCAGACTGAATGCCTTTGCAGAAGGCCACCATAGCCTCCGCACTGCCCAGCGTTACCGCCTGAATAATGTCGTGGCGGCTTTCTGTGGCGTTGGGAACACAGGAAAAGCCCAGACGTTCGTAGATGTTGGCGGCAAACACAGCTCCCTTCAGGGCACCGGACACCACTATAGGAGACAGGAACAATCCCTGATAAAAAGCGGGCATCAGCCCCAGATTCGCGCCCACTTCCTGTCCAAGACCCGGTGCGGAGAGGCGGTAGGCACACCGCTCCACGCATTCCTTGGTGCCGCAGATATAGCCGCCGATGGGGGCCAGACCACCGCCGGGGTTTTTGATGAGGCTGCCAACCACCATGTCCGCCCCAAGGTCGGAGGGTTCCATAGTCTCCACAAATTCTCCATAGCAATTATCCACCATCACCTTCACATCCGGCTTGATGTCCTTGCAGAAGGCAATCAGCTCGCCAATCTGTGCTACGGAAAAGCTGGGGCGAGTGGCATAGCCCTTGGATCGCTGAATGGTAATCAGCTTGGTGCGGTCATTGATTTTGGAACGGATGGCATGGTAGTCAAAGCTCCCATCAGGCTTCAGGTCGGCCTGGGCATAGGTGACGCCGTACTCCTTTAAAGAGCACTTAGAGGGACGGATGCCGATGACTTCTTCCAGAGTGTCATAGGGAGCGCCCACCGGGGAGAGGAGCTCATCCCCCGGAAGCAGATTCGCGGAGAGGGCCACAGTCAAAGCGTGGGTGCCGCAGGTGATCTGCGGCCGCACCAAGGCGGCCTCTGTATGAAACACATCTGCATAAACACGTTCCAGATTGTCCCGCCCTTCGTCATCATAACCATAACCGGTGGTAGCTGCAAAATGGGTGGCATTTACTTTGTTTTTCTGCATGGCGGCAAGGACCTTGCCTTGATTGTACTCCGCCACGGCGTCTATTTGATCGAAGCGGGGCCGCAATTCCCGGATAATGGCCTCGCCATATTCATACACAGCCTGGCTGATGCCGAGCTGCTCATACATGTTCTGATTCTGCAAGTGATTCAAATTCCTTTCCAAACAAAATGTGAAACGGCAGCCCAGGGAGGTGCTTTATTCCGGTCACCCGCCAAGGGGACCTCACGGAATTCTGTGACGAATTCCAGGTAGTTACGGAAAAAAGTCATGGGTTTCGCCTCACTTTCGCGGAAATTACCGTATATACACAGTACGGTCAACTTTACCACAAAGCGGCAGGAAAGGCAAGTAAAACCCTAAAACCGCCGGGCTGCTGCAGCCCGGCGGTTTTTCAAATTGCAGAAGAGGAAGCAGATCCAGCAGCGGAAAGGCGGGGATGCTGGCGGTAGATCAAAATCCCGGCTGCTATGGACAGAGCGAGCCCGCCGGCAACATCCAGGATGGCATGCTGCTTAATCAGCACGGTGGACATGCAGATCAGCACCGCCAAAGCCACCGTACCCCACCGGACCCCTTTCCGGCGGCGAAGATGGGAACAATCCCAGACGGCCCATGCGGCACCGATCGCACCCACAACATGGACAGATGGAAAGACGTTGGTGTTGGTGTCAATCTGGTAGAGTACGGCAATCCATCGTGTAAAAAGGTTATCCCTGGGCATCACTGCTGGCCGCAGATCCTGGCCGTTTGGAAAAAGAATCCAAATGAGTTCACTGATGAAAAAAGTGAGGGCCAGAAAGGTCATATACCGTCGGAAGCAGCGACTGTCCCGTGTCAGCAGATAGAGTCCGACGGCCACCAGCAGCGGATACCACAGACAGTAGAAAATGACAAAGCTTTCCCAGAAGGGAATGAGATGATCCAACGGCAGCTGCGTGGCCTGGTATGATCCAGCGGGCTGAAGCTCCAGATAGAAAAATGAGAGCAGGTAAACCGGTAGCCATAATACATACTTCAAATCCTGTAAGGGAAGACGCGGAGAGAGGGAACGGTGCAAAACAATCACCTTTTTCAAATGAACTACTGTTAAGATAACATAAATTTTTAAAAAAATCTATCGATAAACTGAGCTCTTTTTCCGGTTCTCTGCAAAAAGAGCGCCGCTGCATTGCAGCGGCGCTTGGATACACATTGAAAAAATCAGCGTTCCTCACGGAAATATGCCAGTCCTAAACTTGCAGGCGGCTGATTTTCCTGTTTCTTTCGGAGAGAGATAAAAATCAAAACGGCAATGGTCACCAGATACGGCAGCATCTTATACAGTTCGATGTCCTTACGGCCCAGATTGGGAATCACCAGGTAGACCCAGAACAGGAGGCCAAAGAGGTAGGAACCCCAAATAGCGTTGACAGACCGCCAGGTGGCGAAGATGACCAGTGCCACGGCGAGCCAGCCTAAAGACTCAATGGTGCCGTCATTCGCCCAAGTGCCTTTGATATAGTCCATGGTATAGTACAAGCCGCCCAGGCCGGAAATACCTGCGCCAATGCAGGTGGCGAGATACTTATATCGGGTGACATTGATACCCGCCGCATCGGCGGTTGCGGGGTTCTCACCGACAGCACGGAGATTCAGCCCCTTCCGGGTGCGGTTGAGGAAGAAATGCATGACCACGGCGGCGATGATGGCCAAATATACCATAAAGCCATAGCTGAAGAAAAGAGAACCTACAGTGCCCAGATTGGTCAAATTGTTGATATTGGCCCGATAGACCGCACTGGTCGTCGCCACGGAGATCTGCCCCACACCGCCGGCCATGGTATTTAGGCCGCCGCCGAAGAAGTTCGCTACGCCGCCGCCGAAAATGGTCAGCGTCAAGCCGGTGACATTCTGATTGGCCCGGAGGGTGATGGTGAGAAAACTATAGACCAGACCACCCAAAGCAGAGGCCAAAAAGGCGGCAAGAAAGCTCAACAGCAGGCAGATCAGCTTGTTGGGATCAGGGTTGTTGAATTCATAAAAGAAAGAAGCAGCCAAGCCGGCAATGCCGCCCAGATACATAATGCCGGGAACGCCCAGGTTCAAATTGCCGGATTTCTCCGTCAAAATTTCCCCGATGGCACCGAACATGATGACGGTTCCAAACTGAATGGCAGACTGCAGCAGCTGAATAATCTGTGCGCTTGTCATTTGCCATCCGCCTCCTTTCCGCCCCGCAGAATCACGCGGTAATTGATGAAGAATTCACTTCCCAGAATGAAAAACAGGATGATGCCGGTGATGATATTAGAGGCATAGTCGTTCAAATTGAACTGGGAAGCAATCTGAATGGCTCCCTTCTGTAAAAATACCAGCAGGAAGGAAATCAAAATCATGACAAAGGTATTGAACTGGGCGAGCCAGGCCACGATGATGGCGGTAAAGCCACGTCCTCCAGCAGTAGAAGTGGAGATGGTATGGCTGGCGCCGGCGACGGCGATGAAGCCAGCCAAGCCGCAGATAGCGCCGGAGATGGCCATGGTACGGATAGTGACCTTCTTCACATTGATGCCGGCGTACCGGGCGGTGTTGACGGAATCGCCCACCACAGTGATTTCGTAACCCTGCTTGGAGTACTTCAGATATAGGAACATCCCAACCGTCAAAAGCATGACCAATATAACATTCAAGGTGTTTGCCTGTCCGAAAATTGATGGAAACCAGCCGTATTTGGTCTGCTGATTGATCACGCCCACCGTGTTGGAGCCCACGGGATTTTCCCACAGGGCCACACAGTAACTGGTAATCTGGATGGCCACATAGTTCATCATCAGGGTAAAGAGCGTCTCGTTGGTGTTCCAAAAGGCCTTGAAAGTGGCGGGAATCACACCCCAGACGCAGCCGGCCAGCAAGCTCATCACCGCCATAATCACCAAAAGAGCAGGCGTAGAGATAGAGCCGCCGAAAAACCGCATGAAACCGGCGGTAACGATACCGCCCACCAAAATTTGCCCCTCAGCGCCAATGTTCCAGAACTTCATTTTAAAGGCAGGCGCAAGCCCCACGCCGATGCACAGCAGCATCATGGCGTCACGGATTGTGACCCAGCTGCGGCGGCTGGTGCCGAAGGCACCGTCGAACATGGCCTCATACACCTGCAGCGGGTTTAGCTTGGTGACAGCAAAGATGAACACGCCGCTTACCACCAGAGACAGCAGAACGGCAATGATCCGGATGGTATAGGCCCAGGGACGGGCAATGCCATCCCGCTTGGCAATCCGGAGAAGAGGATCCTTTGTATGCTGCATTACAGTGTTCATGCTTCTACCGCCTCCTTTTTAAACCGGGTCATCAGCAGGCCGACATCTTCTTTGGTAGTAGAACGGGCATCCACTACACCGCTGACCTGGCCGCCGCAGAGAACCAGAATCCTGTCGCACAGCTCCAGCAGCACATCCAGATCTTCTCCCACATAAATAACGGCCACACCCTTCATCTTCTGCTCAGTCAAAAGATTATAAATGGTGTAAGAGGTGTTGATATCCAAACCGCGGACCGCATAAGCCGTCATCAAAACAGAGGGCTCTTGGGCAATTTCACGGCCGACCAGAACCTTCTGAACATTGCCGCCGGAGAGTCGGCGGACAGGGAAGTTGATGCTGGGGGTCACCACATCCAGCTCCGCCTTCACTTCTTCTGCCAGCTTTTTCGGGGCTTTACGGTCCGTAAAAGCACCGTGGCCCTTTCGGTAACTGCGCAGCAGCATATTTCCAGTCATGCCCAGAGATCCGACCAACCCCATTCCCAGCCGATCCTCGGGAACAAAAGCCAGGGAAACGCCTGCCCGCTTGATCTGCAGGGGCGTTTTACCGACCAGATCAACAGAGGTTCCCTCACCGATGGGCGTATAGCGAATAGAAGCACCGGGCTGCAAGGGCTGGAGTCCGGCGATAGATTCCAGCAGCTCCTTCTGACCAGATCCTGCAATGCCGGCAATACCGAGAATTTCACCACCCATGGCAGTGAAGTTTACATCATCCAGCCGTTTGACGCCCATGGCATCATAAACAGTCAGATTCTTGACCTCCAGCCGCGGCGTGGCATTCTTCGGATCGGGACGATCGATATTCAACGTGACGGCATGGCCAACCATCATATCCGTCAGCTTTTGAGGAGAAGTGTCACAGGTGGCGACATCACCGATGTACTGGCCCTTCCGGAGAACGGCTACCCGGTCAGAGACATCCATCACCTCGTGGAGTTTATGGGTGATGATAACCATGGCCTTTCCATCGGCCTTCATGTTGCGCATGACGTCGAACAGCCGATCGGTTTCCTGCGGCGTCAGAACGGCCGTCGGCTCATCCAAAATCAGAATGTCGGCGCCCCGGTACAGCACCTTTACGATTTCAACGGTCTGCTTTTCCGAGACGGACATATCATATACTTTTTTACTGGGCTCAATATGAAATCCGTATTTCCTACAAATTTCTGTGATTCTGGCGGAAGCGGCCTTCAGATCCAGTTTTCCCTCTTCCTCCAGCCCCAAAACGATGTTTTCTGCTGCGGTAAAAACATCTACCAGCTTAAAATGCTGGTGAATCATGCCAATGCCGTATGCATAGGCATCCTTAGGAGAGGCAATGGTGACCACCTGTCCATTCACCAGAATCTCACCTTCGTCAGGGAAATAGATCCCTGCCAGCATATTCATCAGGGTGGTTTTGCCGCTGCCGTTTTCACCCAGCAAAGACAAAATCTCCCCTCGGCGAATTTCCAGGTTGACGCTGTCGTTGGCAACCACCTTGCCGAAGCGTTTGGTGATATTTTTTAATTGAACTGCAATGGCGTGTTCCAAACGAATCTTCCTTTCTTTTAATAATGTTCCGCGCATGTCTCCTGACATGAGCCTCCGGAGGGAAAAGAAAAGGCAAAAGACCCCGGCGGCCCGTCTGCCGCGGAGGGGGAATCCAATGCCTGAGACAGCGGAAAATGAACTGTCCCAGGGATGATTTGCACAGAGCAAACTTCACATGCTCAGACTGAGTGGAAAAAGGGCTGCCGCGGAGGGCAGCCCCTTTTATCTCTGCGGGGGTTTAGTTGTTGTTCAGCTCCGTAATACCGTCGATACGGAGATCAAAATAGGGGGCAGAACGAATCACAGACTCCTCAAAAGCACCGTCTTTGATGACATTTTCAGTGGGACCCTCGAAGATCACATTGCCGGTGCTGAAGTCGATGATGGAGAGATTTACATCGTAGCTGTCCAGCGCCTTGCCGTCAACGGTAAACTTGCTGGCGTCGAAGACCTTCAAGCTGCCGTCCTTAATCGCGGCCCAAGCGGAGTCCACAGCCTCCTGCGTACCCTCGGCACAGCTTTCGCCCAAGGCAGAAATCATGACGGCATTGTCCTTTGCGCCGGTGGCATAGTCGTGGGGAATTTCCTCGCCGGCAATGAACTTCTCCAGAGTAGCCTTGTACAGAACGGACCAGTTATTCTGGGCAGAGGTCAGAGCTGCGGTTTTGGCGACGGACAGCATGTCGATGTTGTAGCCGACGGAGTAAACCACGGCACCGCCATCCTGTGCAGCCTGCACAGCAGAGGGAGCACCGGTGGAGTCGGCGTGCTGGCCGATGATGACGCAGCCACGGGCCATCAGGGCATTGGCAGCCTCGCCCTCAGCAACGGGATCGTACCAGGAGTTTGTATACTGCACATCCATATGAGCCTCAGGCACGATGGACTGGACGCCCAGGAAGAACGCAGTGTAGCCGGAAACCACCTCAGCATAGGGGAACGCACCCACGTAGCCAATGTAGGGATCCGTCACGGTACCGGCGTCCATCAGTTCCTTCAGCTTCATACCGGCAACGATACCGGACACATAACGGGACTCGTAGACGTTGGTGAAGATGTTCTTGAAGTTGTCCAAACCGGCGACACCAGCCTGGTCGCCGGTGGCGGCCACGAAGGTAACTTCGGGATACTCGCTGGCGGCGTCCAGCATGTAGCTCTGGTGACCGTAGGAGTCGGAGAAGATGATGGTGCAGCCCTGCTCCGCCAGATCCACAGCGGTATCCTTGCAGGTCTCATCCTCGGGAATGTTGTACTTCATGACCACTTTGCTCTGGTCTTCCGGATCGATGCCCAACTCTTTGCAGGCGGCTTTCAGGCCCTCGATATGGGCGGCGTCATAGCCGGAGTTGATGTCGTGGACACAAATTAAACCGATCTTGATGTCCGTACCTTCTGCGGGCGCTTCCTGCCCCTCACCTTCAGCCGGGGGCGTGGCGGTGGAACTGTCGCTGCCGCAGGCAGCCAAGCCCAGCACCATGACAAGGGAGAGAAGCAGTGCAAGAAACTTCTTCATTCTAAAATTCCTCCTTAAAAATGATAGACACTGGCAGGCAAATCAGATGACCTTACCTACTGCCATCATACAAGGTCAGCATGAAAAATTCAACAGAATTTTTGCATTTCTTTTGAGAACTGGCTTAGAAGCTTCTGCATTTTCAAAACAAAAAACGTTGAAAATTATGTAAAAAAATGCCAAACTGCCCAAAGAGGCGCATATTAAGCGCCTTTCTTTGGGCAGTTTGGAAAATTATAAAATATTGGCTATTGACCAATTGAGGTTCCGGTTTTTCCTGCAATACCGTCCTTTGCTTTTTCCAACAGAGTGATGAGCGCAGTACGGCCGGGTTTGGACTCGGCAAATTTTACAGCCGCCTGGACCTTGGGCAGCATGGATCCAGGCGCGAATTGACCATCCGCCTCATATTGCCTGGCCTGTACAGGCGTCAGCCGATCCAGCCACTGCTGGTCAGGCTTTCCAAAGTTGATGGCAACCTTTTCCACGGCCGTAAGAATGATCAGCGTATCGGCATTCAGTTCTTCCGCCAGAAGCTCAGAGGCGAAATCCTTATCAATTACGGCGCCGGCACCCTTGAGGTGATTCCCCTCTGTTTGAAAGACCGGAATACCGCCGCCGCCGCAGGCTACGGCCACTTGGCCGGCATCCACCAGAGCCCGTATGGCATCGATTTCGATGATGGACTTGGGACGGGGGGAAGCCACACAGCGGCGCCAGCCGCGGCCCGCATCCTCCATCACTGCGTTGCCGCGGCGGCGCATTTCCTCCGCCTCGGCCTCCGTCATAAAGGTGCCGATGGGCTTGGAGGGGTGCTGAAAGGCGGGATCTTCCGGATCCACTTCTACCTGTGTGAGAATCGTGGCCACAGGCTTGTGAATGCCGCGGTTCAAAAGCTCCTCCCGCAGAGAGTTCTGCAAGTCATAACCAATATATCCCTGGCTCATAGCCGTACAGACGGACATAGGGGCCATGGGGTGAGAGGGATCCTCGCGGGAAAGTGTGGTCATGGCAATGTTGATCATGCCAACCTGAGGCCCATTACCGTGGGCCACGACCACCTCGTGCCCTTCCTCAATCAGATCCACAATGGCGCTTGCCGTGTGCTTCACAGCGGCCATCTGCTCCGGCAGGTTTTTACCCAGGGCATTGCCGCCCAAGGCGATGACAATCCGTTTGCCCATGATAGGTGTATCCCCTTTTCTGTAATCTTTATAAAGTGAATTTGGCGGGAACATGAGATCACATTCCCGCCAAACGCCAGTTTTCAGCCAATTTTAGAAAATTTTTCGCGGACCACCCTGATCCAGCGCCATCAGCGCAGAAACGGGATCCTTCACCTTGCTCATCATAATCATGGCGGCAATGATATAGGGCTTGAAGGAGGCCTGCTTATACAGGGGCACCAGGTAACGATCGAAGACAGAGGCGTCCACCTCACCCTCCTTGCAGCTGACACCAGTGATGTCGGCGGGCAGGCAGTGGAGATACAGAGCCTTGCCGCCCCGCGTCTTTTTCATCATCTCCTCAGAGCAGGTCCAGTCCTTATGCTGGGCATTTTGGGCCAACAGCTGCTGCTCCAGCGCATCAATACCGGCCTGGTCGCCTGCCTGATATAGCTTTGTGCGCTGTTCCATGGCGGCAAAGGGAGCCCAACTCTTGGGATAGACAATATCGGCGTCCTGGAAGGCCTCCTCCATCGTGGCAACCTTTTTATAGCTGCCGCCGGTAGCTGCTGCATTCTTCCGGGCGATATCCTCCACCTCGGGCATTACGTCGTATCCCTCGGGATGAGCCAGCACCACATCCATGCCGAAGCGGGTCATCAATCCGATGACACCCTGGGGAACGGACAGGGGCTTCCCATAGGAGGGGGAGTAGGCCCAAGTCATGGCAATCTTTTTGCCCTTCAGGTTCTCCACACCGCCGAATTGATGGATGATGTGCAGCATATCAGCCATGCACTGGGTGGGGTGATCCACGTCGCACTGCAGGTTTACCAGCGTGGGCTGCTGCTCCAGGATGCCATCCTGGTAGCCCTCCTTCACGGCGTCCATGAAGGTCTTTTGATACTTATGGCCCTCTCCGATGAACATGTCATCCCGGATGCCGATGACATCGGCCATAAAGGAAACCATGTTGGCGGTTTCACGGACGGTTTCGCCGTGGGCGATCTGGGATTTCTTTTCGTCCAGGTCCTGGACCTGCAGACCCAGCAGGTTGCAGGCAGAGGCAAAGGAGAACCGGGTGCGGGTGGAGTTATCCCGGAAAATGGAGATACCGAGACCGGAGTCAAAAACGCGGGTGGACTTATTGCGCTCCCGCAGATCCCGCAGAGCATCTGCCACCGTGAAAATAGCATCCAGCTCTTCATCGGTCTTATCCCAGGTCCAATAGAAATCATTTTTGTACATGCTGTTGATGTGGAGCTTCTCCAGGTGCTGCGCCAGCTCTATTGTCTTAGACATAATCAGGACTCTCCTTCAAATTCAGATTGAAATGGATTTGCCTCTCCGCCTTTTCCAACAGAAAAGGCGGAGAAAAGCGGGTTCTTATTGAATGTCGTTGTCGGTCAAGCTTTGGCGGAATTCCGTCACATCGGCCGATTTGTTCTCTTCCTTATACAGGCCGGGAACGGCGGCATACAGTGCCGCACAGGTCACCAAATCCTGCTTCCAGGTGATCTCGTTAGGGGCGTGTGCCTGGGATTCGGCACCGGGACCAAATCCGACGCAGGGGATGCCGTACCGGCCCTGAATGGACACACAGTTGGTAGAGAAGGTCCACTTATCGGTGAGAGAACGGCCCTCCCGCAGATGCATAGCGTCCTTCTTGGGATCCGGATCCACATGACCGATCCGCTTGTCGCCCCATAGGGCGTGGTGGGCGTCAACCAGCGCCTGGACATGGGCGGCGGTCTCCTTGTTGATCCAAGTGGGGAAGAAGCACTCCGTCTCATAGACCTCGCCGGTCCAGGCGGGTCTGTCATACATGTACATACTGACCTTCACATCATCGCCGTACTTTTTGACGCTGGGCAGCTGGCGGATTTCCTCCAGACAGGAGTCCCAAGTCTCACCGGCAGTCATGCGGCGGTCAATGGAGATGGCGCAGCTGTCTGCCACGGCGCAGCGGCTGGGGGAGGTATAAAAAATCTGAGAGGTCGTGCAGGTGCCGCGGCCAAGGAAACGGGCGTCCTCCCAATGTTCCGGGTTGTACTTGGGGTTGAGCATCTTGACAAGGCCCTTAACAGCTTTGTCATCGGCATCATCATTTTCATTCAGAGCACGAACATCCTGGAGAATGTCAGCCATCTTGTAAATTGCGTTGTCGCCCCGCTCGGGAGCACTGCCATGGCAGGAGACGCCGTGAACATCCACTCGGATTTCCATCCGGCCCCGGTGTCCGCGGTAAATGCCGCCGTCGGTGGGCTCGGTGGAGATGACAAACTCAATTCTGCGCTGTGCCTCTTCCTTGCTGGGGAAGTACTTGTTGACGATGTACTGCCAGCACATGCCGTCACAGTCCTCCTCCTGGACAGAGCCGACCACCATGATTTGATAGCCCGCGGGAATCAGTCCCAGATCTTTCATAATTTTTGCGCCGTATACGGCGGACGCCATACCGCCCTCCTGGTCGCTGCCACCCCGGCCGAAGATGATGTCATCAGTCTCATAGCCCTTGTAGGGATCGGCCTCCCAGTTTTCAATGTTGCCAATGCCCACCGTGTCGATGTGGGAGTCGATGGCGATGATCTTATCGCCGCTTCCCATCCAGCCGATGATGTTGCCAAGGCCATCGATTTCAACCTTGTCAAATCCAACCTTTTCCATCTCTGCCTTGATGCACAGAACAACGTCCTTTTCTTCGCAGCTTTCGCTGGGATGGGAAATCATGGCCCGCAGGAACCGGGACATGTCGGACTTGTAGCCCTCCGCCGCAGATTTAATCACTTCGAAATCCATACGTCCGCCTCCATAATAATATTTTGTACTCGGGCTTGGGTGTTTTTACTATTTAATTTCATGATAGCACAGGGACTATATACTGTCAAACTATTTTTTTGGCTACAAAAAACTTTTTCAAATTTGGAGGCAGGAAGTGGAAGAGACATTCGGAAAGTGACAGAAAATTAGGAAGGCTTCTGTAAAAATAACCAAAAAAATTTTTTTATTAGCTAATAAATTGACATGATAGAAGAATGTTGCTATCCTAATAAACGTACAATTGTATGGAATAAGTCTGTATGAAAAGCTGGTTTGTCTGCTTGTACAAAAACCTGAAAAAATTTTAGCTAACCTATTGAATGTTTTGAAAAACGTGATATGATAAAATCAGATGTGATTAAAGGAGAGGATAGGTGACGGCATTGGAAGCGAGTAAACTGGAGCTGCTGAAGCAGATTGCCGCGGGAATTGCGGCGCAGTTTGGCAGCAATTGCGAGGTAGTCATTCACGATGTCGGCGGCAAGGGAGCGGAGCACTCGATTGTCCATATTGAAAACGGTCACGTCAGTGGCCGGAAAGTTGGAGACGGAGGCTCTCTTGTGGTTGTGGAGCAGCTGATGCAACAGGACTCCCATCCCACGGACCATTTGGGCTACCTGACAAAGACCGCCACTGGAAAAGTACTGAAATCCAGCACCATGTACATCCGCAACAACCGCGGTAAAGTCGTGGCCCTGCTGTCCATTAACTACGATATCTCTTCTTTGCTGATGGTGGAGAACGCAGTGCGGGAACTGGTTTCACCGCGGGATCAGACCCAGACAGAACCGGAAAAAATTGTAAACGTCAACGATGTCCTGGAGGAATTGATTCAGCAATCCGTAACCTTGGTCGGAAAACCCGCAGCACTGATGAATAAGGATGACAAGGTTCGCGCCATCCAGTTCCTCAACAAGAGCGGGGCCTTTTTGATTACCAAATCCGGAGATAAGATTGCGAAGTATTTTGGAATTTCCAAGTATACCCTTTATTCGTACATTGACACAAAATTGGAATCATAGGAGGATATCATCATGGGAGCCATTTCTCTCGCTGTTAACAAAGAAGGCTTGCAGCACAATATCAAGAAGGCCAAGGAAAACCATATCATCATCCCCACCATCGCGCAGATGCAGCATCCTGAGACCATCCCTGAAAAAATCCAGGCCAGTTTGAAGGGCGTGGGGCTGTGGGATGTGAATCCTCTGAACCTGTTCCGCATTACCTGGAAGAATGAGGCCAAGGAGTCCGGCGGCCTTTATCAGGCGGTGCCGAATTATATTGAGCTTCCTTCTGAGCTGACCGGCGTGCCTTGCCGGATTGTGGCCATGGTGGGCAAGTGGTTCCCCACCGGCTGCCATAAGGTAGGGGCCTCCTTTGGCTGCCTTGCTCCCCGCCTGGTGACGGGCCAGTTCGATGTGGAAAAGCACAAGGCAGTATGGCCCTCCACCGGAAACTACTGCCGCGGTGGCGCGTTCAACTCCCGGCTTCTGGGCGCCCAAGGCGTGGCCATCCTGCCTGCTGAGATGAGCCAGGAGCGGTTTGACTGGCTTCACGAAATCGGGGCAGAGGTCATTGCCACTCCGGGCTGCGAGTCCAACGTGAAGGAGATCTTCGACAAGACCAACGAGCTCAAGCGGGATCCTCAGTACATGATTTTCAATCAGTTTGAGGAGATGGGCAATCCCCTGTGGCACTACAATGTCACCGGCACGGCACTGGCGGACGTGTTTGAGGCTGTCAAGCATCCTGGGGATCAGTTTGCCGGCGCCTGCTTTACCTCCGGATCTGCCGGTACCATGAGTGCCGGCGACCTGCTGAAGGAACGGTATCCCCGTTTGAAGCTGGCGGTGGGCGAGGCGCTGCAGTGCCCCACCATCCTGGACAACGGCTTTGGCGGCCACCGGATTGAGGGCATCGGCGACAAGCATATTCCCTGGATCCACAATGTGAAGAACACCGACATGGCCATCGACATTGATGACGAGGACAGCCAGCGGCTGCTGCGTCTGTTCAACACGCCAGAGGGCCAGATGTATCTGCGGGAAGAGCTGAAGCTGTCCGACGAGCTGATTGAGAAGCTCACTTGGCTGGGCATTTCCGGCATCGCCAATGTCCTGTGCTGCATCAAGATGGCGAAGTACTATGAGTTTACCGCCCACGATGTGGTTGCCACCGTTCTGACGGACTCCGCCGTGATGTACGGCAGTCGGATTGCTGAGCTCAACGATCTGCACGGAGCGTATAACGCCCGCGAGGCGGCGCTGGATCACGCGGTTCACATGCTCACTCTGAAGACCGACAATATGATGGAGATGGGCTATGCGGAGCGCAAGCGGGTCCACAACCTGAAATATTACACTTGGGTGGAGCAGCAGGGTAAGACTGTGGAAGAGCTGAATGCACTGTGGTACGATGTGGCCGGTACTTGGGACACAGTTCATGCCCAGGCCAAGGAACTGGATGAACTGATTAACGAGTTCAATGAAGAAGCCGGCGTGCTGAAAGCGCTGTAACGAAAAAAACTTTACACGCCTCAGGGGCGGGGCCTAGCAGCCCCGCCCCTGACTGCTTGGTGAGAGGAGAATTAAAAATGAGAAACGTATTATACGGCAAATGCGTCAAATGTGGAAAAACCTATGCGGCCACGCCGGATTTGACCACCTGCGAGTGCGGCGGCATTCTGGATATTACCTATGATTATGACTACATCAAAACACAGCTGACAAAAGAGAAACTGGCCCAGCGGCAGGAGCGAACCATGTGGCGGTATCGGGAACTGCTGCCTATCGAGGAGAGTACCGAGCCCACGCCGCTGCGCGTAGGCTGGAGCCCCTTATACGAGGAGCAGCGCCTTGCGGATCAGCTGGGATTGAAGAAGCTGTGGGTAAAGGATGACGGTCAGAACCCCACTGCTTCACTGAAGGACAGGGCCAGCGCTATGGCGGTTGCCAAGGCACGGGAGGCCGGCGCAAAGGTCATCGCCTGTTCCTCCACCGGCAACGCCGCCAGCTCTCTTGCGGGCAATGCGGCTGCCGCCGGACTGAAGACCTATATCTTCGTACCTTCACGGGCGCCCAAGGGAAAGGTTGCTCAGCTGATGACCTTTGGTGCCACGGTGATCTCCGTCCAGGGAAGTTATGAGGATACCTTTGAGCTTTCCAAGGCAGCCATCGACAAGTGGGGCTGGTATAACCGGAACGCCGCCATCAACCCCTACCTTTCCGAGGGGAAGAAGACCGTTTCCCTGGAGATTATGGAACAGCTGAATTGGGAAGTGCCCGATTATATTGCCATCAGCGTGGGCGATGGCTGCACCATCGCAGGTCTTTGGAAGGGCTTGAAGGATCTGCATGCCATTGGCTTTATCGACCGCCTGCCCCGGCTGATCTCCGCTCAGGCAGGAGGGTGCTGCCCGATTAACCGGGCAATTGCAGAGAATCAGCCCTGGCATCCCATGGAGGAAAACACGCTGGCGGACTCTATCGCCGTGGGTGTGCCCCGGAACGCGGATAAAGCCCTTATGGCCATTCGGGAATCCAACGGCATTGTGGTGAATGTATCCGATGAGGAGATTATGGCAGCCCAGCAGCTGCTGGGACGGACCTGTGGTGTGTTTGGAGAGCCGGCAGGTGTGACCGGTACCGCAGGTGTGAAAAAACTTTGCGAGCAGGGTGTCATTGGAAAGGATGACACAGTGGTATCCGTTGTGACAGGCAACGGCCTCAAGGATGTGGCCAACGCTATCAAGGCCGCGGGAGAACCCATTTCCATCCCCAGCGATATGGAGCTGCTGCTGAAGGCCTTTGCAGAAGCCGGCATTGTAGTAGAATAATAGAATCATGAAAAGGGCAGGTATCGAAAGATACTTGCCTTTTTTGGAAAAATGGAATAAAATGGCGGAAAAAGGGGGCTGGAAACATGGACAAAAGGAAAGCGGCTGCGGCCGCGGCTGTGACAGTAGTAGCGGCCGCCGGGATGGTCACCGGCGCATTGTTCGACTCTCCGGCAGATCTGCTGGAGAATCCGGATCCGCAGCCCATTGTCCAACAGCTTACAGACGGCGATAATGACGCAGGTGTGCCAGAGGAAAGGCGGACAAGCCCTGTACTCCGCCTGCGGCAGTGGGCGCTGACGCTTCCGGCAGCAGTGCGGATGCTGGTGGGGATCCCTCTGTGGGCACTGGGGTGGGTGCTGCTGACGGGGTTCTCTGCACTGTGGGCCAGCGCTCTTGGACCAGTGGCGGAGCATCTGGCGGCATGGATTTGCCTGGCTGTAATTGTCTTGGCGGTGTTTACACTGTCGGTAAAGGCGGCTTTCCCCAATTTGCCGTTTCGGAGGATTCTGCGAAAGCGGACTGTGGCACTCCTGCTTCTTGTGACACTGGCGATGGCTGCGGCAGATCTGGCGCTGCCCTCCGTATGGAATGGATATAATATTACCTTTCGTACGCTCTGGCGGGTGGGAGCGACGGCCCTGCTGGTATGTTCATGCGGCATGTGTCTGGGACACCAGAAGAAGCACCCGGCCCCGCAAAGAGCGGACAGGGAATTGGCGCAGGAGGAGATTCGCGAGGAAGCACGCCGTCTGGCAGACAGTGTCTGTATAAAATAGAAAGCAATCCGGCAGCGGAAACTGCTGTGATACTCCGGTACTGTATACAATACAATTGAATTGCACGATGGGAAAAACACCGGCCCCTGCGCGAAGCAGGGGCTGGTGTTTTTTTGCGCTTGCCGCAAAAGAACTGGCATAGACCGGGACGGGCCCTCATAGAGTGAAGCAGTACAAAGGAGGGACAAGGTATGGCGGAAAGACAGGAGAAAGCAGTGGCCCGCTATGAGGCTGCTGCTGCATATTTGCCAAGCCGGCTGCGAAAGCTGGCACTGCTGCTGCCGGAAGAAGAGAAAAAAAGAGCAGAGGAGTTCCGCCTTCGGGTAGGACAGCCCATGACGGTGCTGCTGCCGGAGGGGGAGCTGACGCTGGAGGGTATTGTGAATCCGGAGGAGTTGGAGACGCTTTGCAATCTGGCGACGGAATTCTCACGCTATGCGGCGGTAGAGACGATGCGGGAGGGGTACCTGCCAGTGCGGGGCGGATTCCGGATTGGCCTGTGCGGCACGGCAGTGATGAAGGACGGTATCAATACAAACCTGAAGGATCTGTCCTCTGCGGTGATCCGGATTGCCCGCGAGCAAAGAGGCATTGCGGATCCGCTGGTATCCAGGCTGTTCCGGGATGGAGAATTTGCCAGTACGCTGATTCTCTCACCGCCCGGCGGAGGCAAGACCACTTTGCTGCGGGATATGGTCCGCTGCCTTTCCGACGGCGCGCCGGAGCGCGAGGCCAAACGAGTCTCCCTGATTGACGAGCGCGGAGAGGTAGCGGTGATATACCGGGGAGAGCCGCAGATGGATGTGGGGATGCATACGGATGTGCTGGATGCCTGTCCGAAGGCACTGGGAATTCCCATTGTCCTGCGGGCCATGAACCCACAGATTATTGCATTGGATGAGATCACCGTGCGGGAGGACCTGAAGGCAGTGGCGATGGCGTCTGGCTGCGGTGTCCGTCTGTTGGCCACCATCCACGCGGCTGATGTGGCAGAGCTGCTGCAGAAGCCGCTGTATGCGGCGCTGCTGGAAGACCGGGTATTCCGACTTGCCGTGCGGATTACACGGACGGAGACGGGCCGGGCTTACGAAGTGGAGGAACTGCCATGCTGAAGCTGCTTGGAAGTATCTGCATCTTCGGCGGCGGAATCCTGGTTTGGTGGGTTCAGGTGGCGGATTGCAGACGGGAACTGGACACTTTGACAGAACTGGCTTCCTTATTGGGACACATGGCTGAGGAGATCCGTATGACCCGTACGCCGCTGCCGCTTCTTTTGGACAGGCTGAAACAGGGACGCACAACCGCTGCGGCCAATTTTTTGGAAAAGGTATCAGCTACAGCGCGGCGGGGAGACAGTGTGACTTTAGCCTGGCAGGAAGCTTCCGGCGGACTTCCGCTGGAGGATGAGGAGATGGCAGTGCTGCGGGAGGCCGGAACCTGTCTGACCGGGGATGAGGCGCATATCTGCCAGGGGCTTATGCTGGCCTCGGCCCGCCTGTCCCAAAGCGCGGAGGAAAAACGCCGACGGAAACCGGAGCGGGAGCGCCGGGCCACGGCGCTGAGCTTTTCCGCTGCCGCTCTGCTGGTGATTTTACTGATATGAGGGTACACATATGGATGTGGATTTGATTTTTAAAATCGCCGCCATCGGCATTCTGGTGGCGGTGCTGAACCAGTTGTTGGTGCGCTCAGGCCGGGAGGAACAGGCGATGATGACCACTCTGGCGGGACTGGTGGTGGTGCTGATGATTATGGTACAGGAGATCAGCGACCTGTTTGATCTTATCAAAAACCTGTTTCATTTCTGACGATGGAACAGATCATTCAGGTGACAGGGATCTGCGTGGTGGGGGCGCTGCTGGCCCTGGTGGTGAAGCGGGGAAGTTCAGAGACGGCACTGCTGCTGACGCTGGCCGCTGCGGTGACGGTACTGCTGTTTCTGGCCGGTGCCATGGAAGACCTGGTGGCCTTTTTGGAAGAGCTGGGAGAACAGAGCGGCGTTTCTATGGATTTGTTTATTCCCCTGTATAAGACTGTGGGGATTGCCTTGGTAGTGAAGGTTGGAAGCAGCCTTTGCAGGGACGCGGGAGAATCTGCTTTGGGATCTGTCGTGGAGACAGCGGGGGCAGTTTGCGCTCTGCTGGTGGCATTGCCCTTGATGCGGGCAGTGTTGTCGCTGCTGCGGGAGTTGATGCAATGAAACAGCTGTGCATGGCGATCTTGGTTATAGCGGCACTGACAGTTGGGGCCTCTGCCGCAGATATACCGATGGAACTGGAAAAGGCTTTGCCGGAGAGAGCGGAAGAACTGCTGCGGGATGCGGATATTTCGGGTGTGGACGGGTTGTCCGGCGGAGTCGAAAATATTTTGGACTGGATGGCCTCGCAGGTACAAGCCGTTTTCCGTCAACGGGTAAAAGGGGCGGCAGCCGTGTTGCTGGTGGTGGTGTTGTGCAGTGCGGTGGACGGGTTCTACCAGGGTGCATCCAGCAAGACGACGTTATTCCTGCCCATGGTGGGGGCGCTTTCTGTAACAGTTGCGGCGGCGGGAAGCCTGGATACCCTCATCGGCCTGGGCGCCGAGACAATCGACCAGCTGTCCATATTTTCCGAGGTTCTGCTGCCGACGCTGGCAGCGGCCACGGCGGCCAGCGGTGCCATTGCAACCGCCACTGTACAGCAGGTAACGACGGTGCTTTTTGTGGATTTGCTGCTGCGGCTGATTGATGGGCTGCTGCTGCCATTGGTATATCTCTACATCGGAGTGCTGACTGCCTCCGCCATGCTGCCGGAGAATCGTCTGAATGCCATTGCGGACGCACTGAAAAAAGTAATTGTCTGGATTTTGACGACAGCATTGCTGGTGTTTACGCTGTACCTCTCTATGGCGCGGGTAATCTCGGGGTCCGCGGACGGAATGACAGTGAAGGTGGCAAAGACGGCCATTTCTGGTGTAATCCCAGTGGTGGGAGGCATTATTTCAGAGGCGTCAGAAACCGTGTTGGCAGGTGCTGGAATGCTGAAGAATACCATAGGCGTCTTCGGCACCCTTGCGATTTTGGCGGCCTGCGCCTATCCTTTTTTGCAGCTGGGCATACAATATCTTCTCTATAAGCTGACCGCCTTTCTGGCGGCCACTGTAGGGGCACCGGGACTGTGCAAGCTGATTGACGGCCTTGGCGGCGCCTTTGGTTTGGTGCTGGGAATGACAGGAGCCTGCGCGCTTTTGCTGCTTATATCCGTGCTCTCCTCCGTGGCGGCGGTGGTTCCATGATAGCGGCGCTGAGGGAGTGGCTTTTGACAGTGGTGATGGTGACGCTGCTGCTATCTGTAGCCCAGACATTGATTCCGGAGGGAAGCATCCGGAAAATTGCCTCCTTCACCGGTGGGTTGATTTTACTGGCAACCCTGCTGCAGCCGGTGCTGCGAACGGACATTGGGCGGCTGCGGCTGGATTTCGGCAGCTATGCATCCGCCGTCGAGGAACGGCAGACAGAATTGGAATCTGTGCAGAAAGAGGAGCTCTCGGCAATCATAGCGGAGCGGACGGAAGCATATATATCGGACAAAGCCGGCGCGCTGGGGCTGTCGGTCACAGCCAGAGTGCAGGTAGAGACCGGGGAGGACGGCGTGCCCTATCCGGCGGCGGTGGAAGTGGACGGCCCCAGGTCGGAGGAACTGGCGGACTACATGGAGCAGGAATTGGGGATCCAGGCGGAGAGGCAGGTTTGGAATGGACAGGAAAGCGAAAGCTGAAGGGGTGCGAAAGGCATGGGACAAATACAAACTCGTAGCGCTGGTGGTGCTGATGGGCGTCGTGCTGCTGCTATGGCCGAGTGGGAGGAGCGGAACACCGGCGGCAGGCGGGCAGGCGGTGTCTTCAGCGGACGTGGCGGACGTGCAAAAAGAGATGGAGGAGATTCTCTCCAAAATCAGCGGCGTTGGACAGGTGCAGCTGATGCTGACCATGGAGACGGACGGCGAGCGGCGGCTGGCACAGGATATGGAGCTTTCCTACAGTGGCTCCATGTCCGCGCCGGAGGACTACTCCCGCCGCTCGGAAACCGTACTGGTGGACGGCGGCAGCGGCGACGAGACGGTGGTGACCCAGACACGGTATCCCGCATATCGCGGCGCGCTGGTGGTATGCGAGGGCGGGAGCCGGGCAGATGTGAAGCTGGCGGTGACACAGGCGGTGGCGGCACTGACAGGCCTCTCCGCCGACCGCATCACAGTGGCAAAATGGCAGTGATTATTTGGAGGAGGAAGAAACCTATGAGTGCGAGACTGAGAAGAAATGCAGTGGTGCTCACCATGGCGGTGCTGGTGTGTGCAGCGGTGGCACTGAACTGGAAGTTTACCGGCGAGCAGGCGGCAGAGGAGGCGGGAACCAAAATTCTGGGAGAAGCGGCGCTGGTGTCGGGCCAGGAGACGGACGGCACGGACGAAAACGGCGCGCCGCTGGACGAGAACGCGGTCTATACGGGATCGGACTATTTTGCTTCCGCCCGTCTGACCCGGCAGCAAGCTAGGGACAACGCCATCTCCCTGCTGCAGGAGGCGGCGCAGCAGGAGGATGCGGACACAGCGGTTGCAAACGAGGCCTCCGAGGGAATTCAGGTACTGGCGTCCTATACATTGAAAGAGGCACAGATTGAAAACCTGGTAACGGCCAAGGGCTATACCGACTGCGTGGCCTTCATGGGGGACGAGAGCGTCAGCGTGGTGGTATCCACGGCAAGCGGTGATCTCACCAGCGAGGATGTGGCAAAAATTGCTGACATTGCCATGACGGAAACCGGCTATCCGGCGAGTTCTGTCAAAATCATGGCGGCAAATTAGCTGTTGTATTTTCCGGCGTATCATGGTACAATATCTATTCAGAGAAAACCCATTTTTACCAAGGACACCACGGATAAGGAGAGTCAGTACAATGGGCGAAAGCAAGGAATACATGACGCTGCCGGAGGAAAACGGAAGCATCAATATATCAGAGGAAGTCATTGCAGCCATTGCTGTGGGCGCTGTGCGGGATGTGGAAGGCGTGTCCGGCATGATGACCAACCTGGGCGGCAGTGTGACGGATTTGGTCAACAATAAGAAAAACGCCCAGAAGGGCGTCAAGGGCGTCAAAATCGATATGACGGGGACGGCGCTGGTGCTG
Organism: Oscillibacter sp. PC13; assembly: GCF_900115635.1. Lineage (GTDB taxonomy): Bacteria > Bacillota > Clostridia > Oscillospirales > Oscillospiraceae > Oscillibacter. The sequence goes on from NZ_FOXE01000019.1 coordinate 48,723, forward strand.
GACATTTATTTGACAGTGGCGTTCGGCCATCCGATTCCCGAAGTGGCGGAAAACGCCCAGAAGGCGGTTATTTCTTCGGTGGAGGCGATGACCGGCTGCTCCGTGGGAGCGGTGAACGTCCATGTGGGCGGTGTGACCTTGGCCTGAGGCCGGATGTGTTTGAACGAGAGAGAAAAAAGGACGTAAAACGATATGGTACGGAATACCGCACGGGAAATTGCAATTCATCTATCCTACGAACTGAGCTTTAACGACAGGCCGATTGACACGCTGCTGGACGAGCGGCTGACGGCAGACACTTTCGCCACGCTGGCGGGAGAGGATGCCGTCTATGCCGAGGCACCCAACGCCAAGCAGGCGGAGTATATCCGCCGTCTGGTCAAGGGTGTGGCGGAGCATGGCGCGGAATTGGACGGGTATATTGCGAAGTATGCCAAGGGCTGGAACTTCGCCCGGATTCCGCTGGTGGCTTCTGCCATCATGCGGGTGGCCATGTACGAGATTTTGTATATGCCGGACATCCCCAACGGCGCCTCCATCAACGAGGCGGTGGAAATTGCCAAGAAGTATGAGACGCCGGAGACGGTGAAATTCATCAACGGGATTCTGGGCAGCTTTGTGCGGCAGGAAATTTCCGAATAACAAAGAGATAAAAGAGCGGGACGCGGCGGGTGACCGCCGCTGTCCGGCTCTGTTTTTCATGCAGACGCGGGCTTTTACAGCTGAGACAGAAGGAGGATGGAATGGAACAGCATATCTTCGGTGTGGCCGAGGTCAACAATTTGGTAAAGCTTTTACTGGACGGCGAACCGATGCTACAGAATATCTGTGTCCGCGGCGAGTTGTCCAACTATAAAATGTACCCGTCCGGCCACCATTACTTCACTCTAAAGGACGCCGAGGGCGCACTGAGGTGCGTGATGTTCAAAGGCGCGGCTATGAAGCTCCGGTTCCGGCCCGAGAACGGCATGAAGGTGATTGCCCAGGGGCGTATCACGGTTTTCCCCCGGGACGGCGCCTATCAGCTTTACTGCAATACCCTGACGCCGGAGGGCGTGGGGGATTTGGCGGTGGCCTTTGAGCAGCTGAAGGCAAAGCTTTACGCCGAAGGACTGTTTGACCAGGCCCACAAAAAACCACTGCCGCCATATCCGGAGAGAATTGCCGTTGTTACGTCCTCGGCCGGGGCGGCGGTTCACGATATGATCCGCATTCTGCGCCGCCGGTACCCCATTGCAAAAGTGATTCTTTTGCCCGTGCGGGTGCAGGGCGCGGAGGCACCGCCAGAGATTGCCGGCGCCATTCGGTATGCCAACCGCTGGAAAGTGGGAGACTTGATCATCACCGGCCGGGGCGGCGGATCTATGGAGGATCTCTGGGCGTTTAATGATGAGCGGGTGGCAAGAGCTATCTATGACTCCGAGCTTCCGGTGATTTCCGCCGTCGGCCATGAGCCGGATGTGACCATCTCGGACTTTGTGGCAGATGTCCGGGCTTCCACGCCCTCCAACGCGGCGGAGATTGCCGTGCCGGATCAGGCGGATTTGCTGCGGTGGCTCCGGGGAGCGGGAGAACGGATGAGCCAGAGTGAGGCGGCGCGGCTGGAGACCCTGCGCCAGCGGCTGGAGCTGCTGGCAAGCAAGCGGGTCATGACAAACCAGTTGGCCTACGTGCAGGATAAGCGGATGGAGCTGGTGCATCTCCAGCAGCGGGTAGGGGATCTCTCCGGCGCATTGGTGGCCAGAAAGAGGGAGAAGTTCTCCATGCTGTCCGCGTCCCTGGATGCGATGAGTCCGCTGAAGGTACTAGGCCGGGGATATGCCATGGCACAAAATGAAACAGGCGGTATTTTGAAAAGTTATCGGGATGTGGCAGCCGGAGACCGGGTGTCCGTCACGCTGGGAGAGGGCGGCTTCCATTGCACGGTGGACAAGCCCTATGCAAAGGAGAATGCGAAATGAGCGCAAAGAAGGCAACGTTTGAGCAGCAGATTCAGCGGCTTGAGGAGATTGTGACCGCACTGGAAAAGGGAGACGCCCAACTGGCGGAGTCCCTGAAGCTGTTTGAGGAGGGCACCAAGCTGATTGCCGCCTGTTCTAAAGAACTGGATCAGGCGGAGCAGCAGGTAGTGAAGCTGATGAAGGGCGCAGATGGCGCGCCGGTAGAACTGCCTTTTGAGGAAAAAGAGGAGTGAACATGGACAAGCAGGCGTTTGATGCCCGGTATGAGACATACAACCGGGCGGTGGAAGCTTATCTGGATGGCCTTTTTTGCAAAGAGACCGCATGGAAGGATTTATATGAATCCATGCGGTACAGCCTGCTGGCAGGCGGCAAGCGCATCCGCCCCGTTTTGACATTGGAATTCGCCCGGCTGGGCGGAATGGATTGGCGGAAGGCCCTGCCGGTAGCCTGCGCATTGGAACTGGTGCATACCTATTCCCTGATTCATGACGATTTGCCCTGCATGGATGACGATGATCTCCGCCGGGGAAAGCCAACCAACCACAAGGTCTTTGGCGAAACCATGGCGGTACTGGCAGGTGACGCCCTGCAGCCGGAGGCATATCGGCTGATTTTGACAGCGCCGGATCTGAGTGCGGAGCGCCGGGCAGCCTGTGCGCTGATTTTGGCGACGGCCTCCGGGGCAGATGGTATGGTGGGCGGACAGGTGCTGGATACGCTTCATGAGCCAAAGACGGAGCCGGAACTGCGGCAAGTGCATCAACTGAAAACCAGCGCGATGATTTCGGCGGCCTGCCGGATGGGATGCGCAGCTGCTGGCACAGGGGAGGAGCTGCAGCAGGCTGCTGCAGAATATGCACGGCAGCTTGGCCTGGCGTTCCAAATCCGGGATGACATGCTGGACGTGGTGGGCGACGAGCAGGTTTTTGGAAAGCCCATCGGCTCTGACGCGGAAGAGGGAAAGATTACATTTGTGAATATTTTGGGTCTGGCTGGCTGTGATGCTGCTGTGCTGGACTGTACGGAAAGGGCCAAGGCTGCCATAGAGAATGTGGAAGGGCGGGAATTCCTCTGCCGGATGGCAGATCAGTTGGCAGAACGGAAGCGATAAAAGACAATAGTGGGTGGCCGCTTTTCCCCAAAAGGAGAGTAGCGGCCACTCTTTGTGAAAGACTGAGAATGGTATTCTGTTATTGCGCATATAAATTGTTTGATGGATATTCATATTTTTTACAAAAAGGCAGTACGCACCGCCTTATACATAACTTTGAATTTTTGATGAGCGAAGCAAAAAACTAGTTTATCAAAATTCAAAGCAACTGCAACACGCAAAGCAGCCAAAAACAATCACAAACGATTAATAGCGTAATCGCAATCTACTCAGTATGATAGCAAGAAAATGAAACGTAGAGGCCAATGATGGACAAAGATATTGGCTATAGAAATCCGACAGAAGAAGGGATACAAGCGCAATCAGAGTTCATTGCCGCCGAGGCTGGCTGCCGCGTTGAGATTTCTGCGGGAGCTTCGCTGATTGGGATGCCGTCGTTTGAAAAGCTCATCAGCGTTTTTCCAAATGACAGGGCAAATTGGGTTGCGTTGCTTGCAAGAGCCGCTTACAAATCTTGGGCCCGAAAGGTGAAGAAGTGAACACGGTCCAAGTCCAGAGAGAAAAGTTTCAGCCCCCAAGCAAATTGCTTGGGGGCTTTTAGGCTTTAGCGGCTTTGATAGAAAATCTCAATGGCAGGACTGCAGATATGCGCCGTTTGTGCTATTGGACATTGCGCATCTTCTTTCCGCCGGTATTCAGTTTCCTGTATGGTGGATCCAGAACTTTCTCGTAATCGGTTCCTTTCCTATATGCAGCCGGGGAACGCTGACCATGTGCGGATTTTAACAAAAATGCGCGGTGCGCAATGCATCCACTGAGACATGCGAAGATCGGGACGATGGAATTTACAGCAGACCCGGGAGCACGCCCTGGAACATGCTGAGGATCAGAATGATCACTAGGCCCGTGAGGCCGGCGGCAAAGCCGCCCAGAGTCCAGGACTTCATGGTCTGGGAGAAGGAGAAGCCGGAGAAGCGATTCACAACCCAGAATCCAGAGTCATTGGGCAGGGACAGGCCCACAGAGCCGAAGCAGATGGCCAGTCCCACCAGAACCGGGGAGGCGCCCATAGCGGAGATAGAGGGGGCCACGATGGCGGAAGTGGTAACCAGGGCCACGGTGGCAGAGCCCTGAGCCGCCCGGAGGATCTGGCTGAGGATGAAGGCCAGCAGGATCAGAGGCACGTTGAAGTTCTGCATGGTTTCCACGATGTAGTCACCGATGCCAGTGGCATTGATAATGTTGCCGAAGCTGCCGCCAGCGCCGGTGATCAGCATGACCATGCCCGCCTGAGCGCCGGCCTCGGCCATCATGTCTTCCATGGAGCGCTTGAAGTATTTTTTCAGCGCCAGCATGGCCACGATGACACCCACAAACAGGGCCACGTTCTTGTCGCCGATGAAGGCGCAGAAAGCGGCGACGGCAGAACCCTCGGGCAGCAGGGTGCTGGCAATGGTGCCAGCCAGGATCATCAGGATGGGCAGCAGAATCAGCAGGATGGCCAGACCGCCGGGGCAGCGGTCACTGGCGCGGGCGGTGTCAAAGTTGACATTCTCAGTCAACTGGGTGGCACACTGCTCGGGGAAGAACTTCTTCACGGTGAGTTTGGAGTAGAGCACGCCGCCCACCATGGCGGCAATCACGGAGATCAGGATGGCATAGCCCACGAAAGCGCCAAGAGGAGCCTCCAAGGTGCCGGCCACGGCCATGGGACCGGGGGTGGGGATGATGACGCAGTGGCCGATGATCAGGCCCACACCCAGGGCGGTGATAAATCGGGCCAGGGGGATGCCGGTCTTCTGAGACAGTTGCTTGGCGATGGATACTAAGATGACGAAGGCGGCATCAAAATACACGGGGATGGCTACAATCACACCGGTAATGCACAGTGCGATGGGAGAGCGCTTGACACCGATGACCCGCAGGGCCAGATTGGCGATCTCCTCGGTACCACCGGTTTCATACAGAAGCTGGCCCAGGATGATGCCCAAGGCGATGACGATGCCCACACTGGTCATGGTGGAGCCGAAGCCGGCGGCAATGCCGGAGGCGATTGCGGACAGAGGCAATTGGGCGCCGAAGCCGATCAGGATGGCAGTGCCTACCAGGGCCAGGAACGGGTTGATCTTGAGCTTGATGATCATCAGCATCAGCAGAGCGATGCCAAGCAGGAAAATGACCATTAACATTAGATAACTTCCTCTCTCTTCTTGTTTTTTTGAAAACATGCCGCCAACAGGGGACAGAGCGGTACATTTATTCACGTCTCAAACGCGAGGGTCCGGGGGCCGCGGTATTCAACACCACGCTGCCGGCAAGAGGCTTCCCCGGATGACTTTGCAGAGATATATCGGAATCTAAGCCGACCTTAGCGGAGATAGGAGCGGGTCCACGGACACTGACAATACAGTTCCGGCCGAACAGGACGATCTGGACAATGACAACGGTAGATAGAATGTAAGATCTGCCTCACAGGTCTCCCCCAGTTCCCGGCAGATGTCGAAATCTGCCTATAAGACGCGCAACTCCTGTATGGCAACCTGATCCAGATTGATGATTATCGCATCATAGCCGATCTTCACCAGGTTAGTGCCGCTGGCCTATCCATGGTTCCCGTACCGATAAAACCAAGCTTTTGGTGGGACAACCTCCTTTCCACAGATAATTGAGTGAGGAGTTCGTGCCGGTGCGAACTCATTTCACTTACCAGAATACCGGTATTCCGGAAAATCGTCAATCGGACGTTTCGACAAAAATAGAGGTCATATTTTGTGGGAAAAGTCGCTTTCCAAAAGTGGTAGCGTAAAGACAGAAGTAGGCGCTGAAAATTTATGAAAGGAAAGGCAGATCTGTGCTTGCCCGCCACAAAAACGGAAGTCCGGGTTGACCGAACTCTGCTCCTCGGCTATAATTGAGCCAACGATTGCAACAGGAGGAACGGCTCATGCCCAAGTATACGTCTATTCAGGAGACGGCCTATAACTATGTCCGCAACAAGGTTCTGACAGGACAGCTACAGCCAAATATACTATATTCTGAGACAAAGATGGCAGCGGAAATCAATATTTCCCGCACGCCAATGAAGGATGCGCTGGTGCGTCTGAGCCAGGACCGCTTTATTGATATCATTCCCAGTAAGGGATTTTGCCTGCATAAAATGTCTGAGGAGGACATCTGGCATACCTATCAGGCCCGCACCGCCGTGGAGGGCTTCTGCGCCATGCAGCTGGCCCAGCGGCGGAACGAAGAGGAGGGCCAGGCGGCCATCCGGGCTTTGGCGGACTGCTTGGCCGACATGGGCCGCTTTTTGGAAGATGTGTCCCACAGAAAGGACTTTCTGACGGAGCTGCTGGAACACGATCTGCAGTTCCACCAGGCGCTGGTGGACTTTGTCCGGAACACGGAGCTGGAACAGCTATTCAATACCTATCACTATCGGCTCTATTTCTTTGCCCTGGAGTCCCTCCGGGTGGAAGGCCGTCCGGAGAATGCCTATCAGGAGCACAGCAGGATCCTGGAGGCCATCCGGGATCCGCAGGACCAGCTGGGTATTCAGGCCTATCTGGCTATCGTGCGCCACATGGAGAGCACACGGAATATTATGCTCTCTATCATGCCGACAGCCTGACTCATGACGCCGGTACCCCGGAATCCGCTTCACGGGGTGCCGGATTTCCGGAAAATCAGGAAGATTTTATGAATTGTCTAAAATAATTGAAAAAGTTTGTCTATTTCTTCACTTGCACGGTATCCCGGTATTCCGGTATACTGTTATTAACGAGATCTCTTGGCCTGGCAGGCCGACCCGGAGGGCAGCGTCAGGGTCCAGGCTGGACCGCACGGTAATGTGAAACGTGCGTGAACGCCGACGGCCGGTACGCAAATTTTATAATGTGCGAAGGAGAGAATCATGAAGCGGAGCAACACGATTTTAGAAGGTACCGAAAACCAGTACTACAGAGCCACGTTCAAGTCCATGGGATTTTCCACGGACGATCTGAAGGACCGTCCCCTTATCGGCATCGCCAATGCCTGGAGTGAGTGTGTCCCCGGTCATTACAACCTGCGCCAGGTGGCGGAGAAAGTTAAGGCCGGCATCTACCGGGCCGGCGGCACACCGGTGGAGTTCGGCGTAATGGGCGGCTGCGACGGCATTGCCCAGGGCCAGATCGGTATGCACTACATCCTTCCCTCCCGGGAGCTGATCGCCAGTTCCGTGGAGTCCATGGCCCAGATTAATCTGTTTGACGGCTTGGTTCTGCTGGGTTCCTGCGACAAGATCGTCCCTGGCATGCTGATGGCTGCCGCCCGTTTGGACATCCCCTGCATCCTGCTGCCTGGCGGCCCCATGGAGGGTGGCTGTGAGTTCGACGGCCACCAGGCTGACCAGAGCTCCATCACCGAGGCTTACGGCATGCTCTCCTCCGGTCGGATGACTGAAGACGAATACGCTGCCATGGAGGATACGGCCTGCCCGTCATGCGGATCCTGTGCGTATCTGGGTACTGCCAACACTATGTGCTCTTTATCTGAGGCCATGGGCATGACCCTGCCCACCGGTGCCACTGCCCCCGCCACCTCCGGCCGCCGTATGGCCTTGGGCCAGGAGACCGGCGCGAAGATTGTGGAGCTGGTTCGCAAAGGGATCAGCGCCCGGAAGATCATCACCAATGAGTCTATCCGCAACGCCATCAAGGTCTGCCTGGCCATGGCTGGCTCTACCAACGCCGTCATGCACCTGACTGCAATTGCTCACGAGGCAGAGCTAAGCATCGACGTAGTGAAGGAGTTTGATGAGCTGTCCCGTGTCACGCCCCAGATTGCCAAGATTTTTCCATCTTCCCATAAGTACAACATGATCGACTTCTACCGGGACGGCGCGGTGCCGCGGGTCATGAAGGAGCTGGGCGACCGGCTGGACATCGGCGTTCTCACCGTCAGCGGCGAGACTCTGGAGAAGACCCTGGCGGAGCATCGCTATCTCTATCCCTTGACCAACAATGTCATCCACCCTATCAGCGATCCCTTCGGCTATACCGGCGGCGTGGCTGTGCTGCGGGGCAACTTGGCGCCCAACACCGGCATCACCAAGCCCGGAGCCTTTGACAAGAGCCTGTACCACTTTGAGGGGGAGGCCATTTGCTTCGATTCCGAGGAGGAGGCCGAGAAGGCCATTCTGGCCGGCAAGGTCCGGGCAGGCCATGTGGTGGTCATCCGCTATGAGGGCCCCAAAGGCGGTCCTGGCATGCGGGAGATGTACAAGGCCATGAAGTTCCTCTATGGCCGCGGTCTGGCCACCAGCACCGCACTGATCACCGACGGTCGGTTCTCCGGTACCAACAACGGCTGCTTTGTGGGCCATATCTCCCCTGAGGCTGCTGAGGGCGGCCCCATTGCCATCGTCCACGACGGCGACCACATCACCATCGATGTGGATCAACGGAGCCTGCAGCTGGACGTGCCCCAGGAGGAGATCGACAGACGCCTGGCCGCGTGGAAGCGTCCTACGCCCAAGTATACCAAGGGCTGGCTGGGTCTGTACAGTACCAACGCAGCCTCCGGTGCCGAGGGCGCCATCATGCGCCGGGGCTAATCCCGACGCAAAACGGAATCCGGTATGCTTCCGGCAGGTCCTGTCCGCTTCGGCGGGCGGGACCTGCTTTTTTACGGACACATACGGAAAAAAGGGTTCCCCTGCGGAGGAATTGTCTGCGGGAGAGCTGAGGAGAGCCTTTTAGAAATCCGTCAGGCTGGCGTTTTTCCAGAAAAGCGGCCATGTCCTCCTGCTTGTCATAGGGGAGAAAGAGAGGACGAAGCTGTTGGCCTCCGGGTACATGCCAATGTCAATCATATCATCACGACAACAATATGACGAAGGCAAAAATATTTTTCAAAAACATCGAAAAACTCAATGAAATCAATAGAAATAACCAGTCTCAAAATTTTTCTGCATTTTATGTATTTTAACTCAAACAAAATTTGCCTATTGCAGAAAATTTATCTGTCAGAATCTCTATAGAAATTCGACAGCAGAAGAGATATAAGCGCAATCAGAGTTCGTTGCTGGCAAGGCTGGCTGCCGCGTTGGTTTCCGCTGGGGCCTTTTTGATTGGGATGCTGCCGCTTGGAAAGTTTATCAGTGTTTTTTCTAATGGTAGGGTATATTGAAATGTATTGCTTATAAGAGTCACTTACAAAACTTGGGCCCAGAAGGTGAAGAAGTGAAACCGGTTCAAGTCCAGAGAGAATGGCTCCAGTCCCCAAGCGGTTTGCTTGCGGGACTTTTTGCTTTGACAGCTTGACGGAAGAGCTTGATGACATGACTGGGGATATACGTCTTTGCGCGTTTGGACAGGCGCGCTTCGCTGAAAAAACCGTTGTCAAACTGTGAATTTGACGAAATTGCAAGGCTGTCATATGGAAAAACGACGATTTTAAAAATGTTTGTCAAAAAAGCTTGAAAAGCAAAAAAATGTTGTTATAATTGGTTATACATTGAACATGTTTAAACAATGAAGTTGACAGTGTTCAAAATTTTTAGCCTTAGGAGGGCGTCATGAAAAGAAGGATTTTAGCATTGGCCCTGGCAGCTATGATGGTGATGAGCCTCGTAGCGTGCGGAGGAACCCAGAGTGGTTCCGAAGATTCCAGCAACGGTAATGACTCTGAAGCAGCTGGTCAGGAAGTATATGAGCTGAGCCTTGCCAGTATGTACAGTGACCCCGACAATACCCCTGATTTCAACGGCTTTGGCTGGGGCATCAAGAAGTTCATCGAACTGGTGGAACAGGAATCCGAAGGCCGTATTAAGATCACTCCCTATTGGGCAGGCGTGATGGGCGGCGACCTGGAGCTCTTCAATCAGCTGGTCGACGGTGAGCTGGATGTCTATTATGGTTCTCCTACCGCCAATATCGATCCTATTTTCACGGCAAAGAGCATTCCCTATCTGTTCAAGGATTATGACCAGGTGAAGGAGCTGTACGCCAGCCCTGACGCCCCACTGTTTACACTGCTGGCAGACCGCTGCAGAGAGCTGGGATGCGAGATGATCGCCGCTGGAACGGGTACGTTCCGTGATCTGATGAACAACAAGCATGAGGTGAAGGTCCCTGCTGACTGCAAGGATTTGACACTCCGCTCTTACGAAGACTACATCGTGAATGCATTCTGGTCCGGTATTTCCAACGCGACAGTCCTTCCCTACAGCGAGTGCTACACTGCTTTCCAGACCAAGACCTGCGATGGCGGCGAGTTTGCAAACACCATTATGGTGCAGCAGAAGTATTACGAGGTCTGCAAGTATGTCACTGATATTCACTGGCAGTGGGTTGGACACACCATCATGTTCAACGATGACGTGTGGGCCTCTTTGCCGGAGGATCTGCAGGAGATCGTCAAGCAGTGCGCATGGGACGCTTTTGCATATGAGTATGAGGTTGAGATGGAAGATGAGGCCAAGGCCTATGACACCCTGGAAGAGAACGGCATGGAGGTTTATCATCTGACAGACGAGGAACGCCAGGAATGGGTTGATTACGCCCGCAGCACTTATCCGTTCATTGCCGAGCAGCTTGGCGAGGATACCTTTGCCATGATCATGGAGGCGGCTGGTATTGACTGGCAGTAAATTCCGCTGATTCAGTTTTGATACGTAGTCCCAAAACAGGCCGCTGGGGCAGTTCCTGGCGGCCTGTTTTGCCGATGATGCAGTTTAATCCAAACCACGAGGAAGGAGCGGAATGCTTTGAAATTCCTGAAAAAAATTGATTCGTTTTACGACAGGGCGATGCATTTTATCTTGCCCTTTTTGACCATTGCCATTACAGCCATGATCTTTGTGATGGTTATCTGCCGATACATTTTACATATGAATTTGGGCGGTGCTGAGGAACTCCCCACATTTCTGATGATTATCTGCGTGTGGATTGCCGCCGGCGCCGCGGCCAGAGATGGAGGACATCTGAAAGTGACCGTGCTCTACTCTGTGATCAAGAGCGAAACGGTAAAAAAAGTCATGGAGCTGATCGCGCATCTTTTGGAAGCGGTGGTGATGTGGTTCTATACCTATCTGGCCTATGAGTTTGTTTTGAAGAGTTATGCAAAAGGTCAGATTTCTGCCGGACTTCAGTTTCCTATGTGGTGGCCCCAGAGCTTCCTTTTAATCGGTTCCTTCTTTATGGCGGTCTACTTTACGGTTCATCTGATTCAATCCATAGGGGGGCTCAAAAAATGATTATTGCACTGTCTGTAATTCTGGTTCTCGTCTGTATCTTTCTTGGCATGGGCATCCCCTTTTCGTTCCTGGCGGGATCCGTGTTCTGGGCGCTGGTTGACGGTTCCAGTATGGGAAACTTTGTCTCTACCTCTTATTATTCTCTGGATGCATACTCCCTTCTGGCACTGCCTCTGTTTATGGCCGCCGGCATCCTGCTGGAGCGCAGCGGCATTGCCAAGCAGCTGGTTGATCTGGCGGAGATTCTGCTTCGTAAGTTCAAAGGCGGTATGGGTGCAACGATTCCGGTGGTCTCGGCGTTCTTTGGTGCACTCAGCGGCTCCGGCCTGGCTTGTGTGACTGCCGTTTCCAATATGCTGGGGCCCCGTCTGGAGGAGAAGGGATGGGACCGGAACTACCTTGCGGCGCTGGCCTGTGCGGCGTCCCCCCTAGGCTATATGATCCCCCCCAACATGAATGCAATTGTGTTTACAAAGGTTTCGGACGCCTCTGTGGGCGCGCTGTTTCTTGCAACATTGCTTCCTGGTATCCTCTGGACAATTCTGTATGTCATCATCAACCGCGTGGTATACAGGAAATATTATGATCCCTCCAAGGCCGTTGTCAAAGAAGGCGAAGCGGTTGCTGAGGATGTGAAGGATACCTGGATGTATAAGTGGCACGTCATTCGTGCTGCAATCCCTGCATTTTTGATGCCGGTTATTATTCTGGGCGGTATTTATGGGGGTGTCTTTACGGCGACAGAGGCCGGCGGAATTGCCTGCATTTATGCGTTGCTGGTGGGTGTGTTTGTCTATAAGGGCATCAGGACCAGAAAACAGGTATTCAATGTGTTCTATGAGACTGGTTACAGCATCGGCACAATCCTCATGATCTTCCCGATGACCCTGATTTTCTCCAGACTGCTGGTCATAAATGGCGTGCCTGAGATGGTCACGAACTTTATGATGGGAATCAGTGACAACCGGTACGTGATCATGCTGCTTCTGGACATTCTCCTGGTAGTAGCGGGTTTCTTCCTGGACTGCAATGTGCTGCTGCTGGTTCTGACCCCGCTGCTGCTGCCCACGGCAACGGCAATCGGCCTTTCTCAGATCCATTTGGCGACAATGGTGTTCGTGGCAATCGGCATCGGCGGTATGACGCCGCCCATGGCAACTCCGCTGTACATTGCCGTCAGAATCTGCGATGCAGATTTAATCAAAACCTGCAAAGCGCTGCTTCCCTCCTTTTTCTTCGGCGCCATTCCCATTATGCTCTTGGTCACTTATGTGCCGTTTTTCAGTGAGTGGCTGCCCTCTCTCCTGATCTGATGGGGGCTCGCATGGAGAAGAAGAGCTATTCTGTCAAAAAGCTGGACAAAGGCGTCTATGTGATCGATGAATATGCCATGAATTATATGTATATTGTCATCGGCACAGAAAAATGTCTTGCGATTGATACCGGTACGGGCACTGGGGATTACAAAAGCATTGTGGACAGAATTGCGGGAGATAAGCCGTATGACGTTGTATGTACCCACTGCCATGTGGATCACTGCGGCGGCATTGGCCAGTTTCGCAAAATTTATATTCATCCGAATGACATCGCTCCGGTTGTCGCTGGAAATGGCCGTGCGGGAACGATCTCCGTTGCAAATCGCCGCCGGTACAGCGCCCGGGGGTTTGCGGTAAATCCGGAGGGAAGCCTGCCCTTTACCTTGGAGTCTTTTCAGGAAATTGACACCAGTACCATTGAGTTTGTCGGTGTCCGGGAGGGAGATACCTTTGACCTGGGGAACCGGTCGCTCACCGTATATGAGATGCCGGGCCACAGCATGGGTTGTATCTGCCTGCTGGATAAAGCCAACCAAATCCTCTTTGCCGGAGACAATGTTTCTAAAATTCTGATTTTGCCGATGGACTTGCCGCATAAGGAGCGCGTTCAGATGTGGCTTACCGGCGCGGAGAAGATTCTTGCGCTGCGGCCATATTACAGTGTTATCTATGCAGGGCACCTTTGTCCAGCCCCAATGGAATTGTTCCTTGATCAGGTGACGCTTGCCCGCAAGATTCTGACCGGTGAAATTCAACAGGAGTTTCTGCAGGCAGATGAATTCCGCGGGCCGCTCTATCGATACGGGGAAGCGTATTTCACTTTAGAGGAAGAAAATTTAAAAACGCGCGATTACAGGAGAATTTTGCATCCTGACCTATGTGAGTAACGGAAAGGTGGAGATGCTCCTTGGAGCAAAAACATTTACTGCTGCGCATTCTGCATGATGAAATAAAACCGTCCTTTGGCTGCTCCGGCCCGATCGGTGTTGCGATTGCAGCTTGCGAGGCCGCGGATGCAGTGGGAGGTAAGGTCCAAAAAATCCAAGCGCTGATTGATAAGGACATGTGTGCAAAAAACAGCGACGTGGGAATTCCGCCTTCCGGGGTGAAGGGAATTCGTGCAGCTCTGGCAATGGGAGCGCTTTTTGGAAAAGCCGGCACGGGTCTTGCGGTGCTGGATGGTGTTACCGGAGAAGAGACTGCACAGGCCGTGGCGTTTGCCGACAGTGGGGCAATTGAGGTCACCCCGGACTGGGGAACGGAGACCATCGGCGTTTATGCCGATGTGCGGGTTATAACAGAGTTTGGCGAAGGACGAGCCATTGTTGCAAAGAGCCACAGTAACCTGGTTTACAAAGAGGCGTCGGGCAGGGTTTTGGTCAATCGGGATTTATCACGGGAAGAGGCGCTTGATGAGTCCAAGGATGCAATCCACGGCTTTTCAATGAAGGATTTTTTCGAATTTTCTCAGGAAGCTTCCCTGGAAGACTTGGCGTTTTTAAAGGATGCAATTCGCTTGAACACGCAATTGTGCACGCACGGACTGTCTGCGCAGTCAAAAAGTTCCGGATTTGGCCGAAGCATTTTAAAAAGAAGCGGTGGGGTTCCTATCAAAAAAGCAAAGGCGATGGCATGCGCGGCGGCGGAGGCCCGTATGGAGGGATGTCCGATGGCAGCCATGAGCTGCGCAACCAGTGGAAATGCGGGAATTGCCGTCTCTTTGCCCCTTGCCAGTTTGGCTGAAGACTACCAGATCCGTGAGGAGACACTATTGCGGGCGCTGGCTTGCGGCTATTTGGTTACCATCAGCTGCAAAAACAGAATTGGACGCCACTCCGCCATGTGCGCCTGTTCTGTCGGCGCCTCGCTGGGAGTTGCCGCAGGAACGGCGGTACTGTTTGGCGGCAGTTCCGCACAGATGGAAATGGCCGTCAATAATACAATCGTCGCTGTTTTTGGAATTTTATGCGACGGCGCAAGGGAGGCCTGCGCGCTTAAGCTTTCAAATGCGGCGGAATGCGGCATGGAGGGAGCATTTCTGGCGTTGGATCATGTGGAGATCCGGACGAACGAAGGCGTCTGTGGCGACTCGGCGGACAACAGTGTGGAATTTATGGGAAGCTTTGCGCGGGAAGGCATGCGGCAGACAGATATGGAATTGTGTAAATTCTTATTTAGAAAGCATTTTTGAACAGATGCAATGAGGGATAGAGGAGACAGAAATCATGGACATCAGCGTATTTGAAGTGATCGGCCCTGTGATGGTGGGTCCGTCCAGCTCGGGAACAGCCGGTATGGCGAGACTGGGCTGGGCCGCCGGCAGGTTTTTGGACGGGCCGGTAAAGGCCATCAATTTGAGTTTCCACCCGCGAATCCAGGACTATGCGGGCCTGCGGAGCCATATTGCCCTGATCGGCGGCGTGCTGGGTATTCGGGAATATGACCCGGAACTGAAAAACGCACTGGAAATTGCAAAGGCACGGGGCATTCGTCTTACGGCCAGTAAACTGAAGCCACCTCTGCCGGACGCACTGGTTGTCACCATTTCAATGGAGCAGGAGACAGGCGTGGTTCGGAGAGTATCTGGCATTTCGGTGGGGGGCGGCAGCATCTCCATCACAGGGATTGACGATTTTGAAGTGGATCTGATCAGCACGGAGCGGTATCTCTTTGTGTGGTCGGATTCGGATATTTCGGAAGAACTTCCCAAGATGATGCCGGAGGGAACAACCGTCAGAAAGGATTGTAAAAACGGCAAATACCTCTTCTACATGGGCGTGCCGATGAAAATGGACGAGGCGGTGGGAGAGACAATCAAAAACCTGCCGGGTGTCACAAAGGTCCTTTTCACCGAGCCGTTCCTTGGCTTCGGCTATCAGCCCTATCAGCCCCTTTTCAGGACCTTTGAGGATTTGATGCGGCTGTCAGAGGAAACGGGAAAAACAGTCCCTGAGCTGGCAATCGAATATGAGATGGCGAGATCGGGGCGTTCCCGTCAGGAGATCTGGGAAGAGATGAAGCGATCTCTGGAATACATGCGGGAATCCGTCAACACCGGATTGACCCAGGAGCTTCATACGCTCTTCGGGTTTGGCACGGGCCAGGACGGGAAAAAGATGATGAAGGCACTGGCGGAGGGGCGGACACTCAGCGGCTCCACCATGTCCAGAGCGTTTGCAAAGGCACTTGCGACCATGGAGATGGACTGCTCCATGAACCGGATTGTGGCGGCTCCGACGGGCGGCTCCGCAGGCATTGTTCCGGGCTGCATTCTGACGATCCAGGAGGATAAGGGGTGCTCCGACGAGGAGTTGGTGAATTCCCTCTTTGTGGCAGCGGCGGCAGGCGTGTGCATGTATTATCACAACGCAAACTTCTCCGGTATGCGGGGCGGCTGCCAGGGTGAGATCGGAGTGTCCTCGGCAATTGCAGCCGCGGCGCTTGCGTACCTTGGAGGCGGGGATACGAAGACGATCTGCCACGCCATGGCGCTTTCCATGAAGAACCTGCTGGGCCTAATCTGCGACCGCATTGGCGGCTCCTCGGAGATACCCTGTATCCGGCGGAACTGCGTAGGCGTTGCAAATGCGTTTGCAGGCTGCGACATGGCTCTGGCGGGTATCGACAGCTATGTGAGCCCGGACGAGGTGATTACGGCCCTGTGCAACACGCAGAAGCTGCTTCCGGCGGCGCTCCGGGGCGGCTACGGCGGCCTGGGGTGCACTGTGGAGGCAAAGCTCGCAAGGGAGATTGAGGATAAAATAAATAGGGAGCTTTCCCTGCCTGTAATGAATGACCACTTATGAAGGAGGAACTTATTATGGAGAAATTTAAGTTTGCAGTAATCGGCGCTGGCGCAAGCGGAACACTGATGTCAATCATCCTGAAAACAAAGGGCTATTCTGTCAACCTGATGGACAAGGACACTGCCAAGGTCGAAACGCTGAAAAAACTTGAGGTGCTGAAGGCCACTGGCAAAACAGAGGCACAGGCAAAGCCGGATCTGATCACGGCAGATACTGCTGCGTGTATTAACGGAGCAAATATTATCATGGTTTGCACAACCACCGATGCCCATGGTGATGTTGCGCACGCAATTGCTGATACCGTGCAGGAGGACCAGATTATTATTTTGAATCCAGGCCATCTTGGCGGCGTTTTGAATTTCCGGAATGCATTGATGGAAGCAAACTGCAAAGTGAATCCTTTGATCTGCGAGGCCTCGGACATGATGTTTGCCTGCCGTACGATGGAGATCGGCCATACGTTCCACTCCGGTGTCAAGGCAAAGATTAAATTAGCCTCTATCCCCGCAGAAAACGCAAAGAAAGTTGCCGATCTGCTGAAGGATGTGTTTCCTTGCTATGTTCCTGCCAGCAATGTGCTGGAAACAGGACTTTCCGGCGGCAGCGGCATGCTGCATTCAATTCCGTGCGTGATGAACATCAACAAAATCGAACTTCAGCAGCCGTTTGACTACTATATTGAAGGCCTTACGCCGGGCGTTTGCAAAGTGATTGAAGCTGCTGACAAAGAGCGCATTGCGGTCTGCACGGCACTGGGTGTGACGGTTGAGCCGCTGCTCCCCCATCTGAAGAGTGTTTATGGGCTGGAACCGGACAACCTTTACGACGCCATACAGAGCTGCGTGCCTTATAAGGGAATCAAGTCTCCGATGAATACAAACCATAGATTCATGCAGGAGGATACCCTTTGCGACTTGGTGCCGACGGCTTCCATCGGTAAAATGCTTGGGGTTGCCACACCGACAATTGATATGATAATTGCCCTGGAAAGCCTTCTTCTGGGAAAGGATTTTGCAAAAGAGGGGCGGACAGTTGAAAAACTTGGCCTTGCCGGAAAATCAAAAGAGGAAATTTTTGAGATGGTCCAGTGACATGGTTTTCAAGTATTTTTCTCACGGACAACCTATTGAAGCACGATTTATGTAGGAGTAATCACTTTCATAAATGCTATAACTTGATTTTCTCCTTCTCTTAGTCTAGAATTTATACAATATTACAAAGCTCATGCAATTATATAGGGGGATATAAGTTATGGTAACACCGGTTAGCAAGACACAGGTTTACGAGGCGGTATATGATTCCATGGTGGATCTGATTGAAGATGGAACATGGAAGGTCGGCGAGCGAATTCCCGGTGAAATTAAACTCGCAAAAGATTTCCAGGTGAGCAGAAATTCTCTGCGGACTGCAATCAAGGTGCTGGATTCAAATAATATACTTACTTGCAAACCTGGTGTTGGAACTTTTGTGACCGAGAACGCCTTGAGGGAAATCAGAAGCAGGCGTCTTGTGAGTATGATGCAGGACACCACCTATGCGAAAGAGATTGTGGAAGTTCGAAGCATTCTGGACAAGGAAATCGCCTATCAGTCTGCATTGAAGTGTGCGGAGAAAGACGTAAAGGCGCTGCAGGACTGTATTGATCACCTTTCAGACGCGGCAAAAGAGGAAAACCTGGACAGTGTAATCTTTTGGGGCAGTCGATTTCATGAGATAATCGCTGAAATCACGGGAAATCAGGTTTTAATTACAATTTACAAGTCTTTGAAGTCAGAACTGGATCACGACAGACTGTGGTATTTAAAAAGACGCGGCATTCACGAAGTGTACCAGGAATATATCGAGGAGGACCGGAAAATCATTGAGGCATTCCGGAATCACGATGGAAACCTGGCGCGGGAACTAATGGTCAGGCATATGGACATCCGTATTCATGGCATTACGGAAATTGCACATGAAAACGCCAACTGAGGGCATTGCCATAGTTGGCGTTGATTAAGGAGAACAACTATGGAAGTTATGGACGCACTAAAAGGGCGGCAGAGTGTAAAAAACTATTTGTCGACGCCCGTTGAAACAGAAAAGCTCAACAGAATTTTGGAAGCGGGACGGCTGGCACCTTCTGCCTATAATCATCAATACCGCCGGTTTATCGTTGTGACGGACCATGCCTTGAAAAAAGAGATTCGTGAAAAGGCGGGTACGCAGCCAATGGTCGAACAGGCGCCGGTGCTGATTGTGTATTGTGCGACGGAAGACATTGATTTTACTATGCCGAATGGGGAGAAAACGTATCCAATTGATGCGGGAATCTGCGGCGGCTATATGATGCTGGAGGCATATGATCAGGGCCTTGGTGCATGCTGGCTGGGTGTTTTTGATCCGGAAGCAGTTAAAGAGGTTTTGAACCTTCCCGAAGAAGTCAAGGTCGTGACGATGATTCCCATTGGCTATCATGACGGCACACAGGAACGGAAACCGCGAAAGCCGCTGGAAGAGACCGTAAGTTATAACAAGTACTGAGGAGTATGGCTGCGTCCTGAAGCAGCGGTTTATAGTATGAAAGATAGAAGTAAGGCAGTTTTGCTGATGCTGCTGTCGGCGCTGTCGTTTTCCCTTATGCAACTGGCCGTTAAGCTTTCGGCCATGACAGTTGAAACCATGCAGCAGGTGTTTTTCCGAAACCTGATTGGGCTCGTGATATCCTTTGTGCTGCTGAAAAAGAAGCACCTGCCGTTATTTGGAGAGAGAAAGTACCAGCTGCCGTTATTTGCCAGATCCTTTTTTGGCTTTTGCGGCATGTGCTTTCTATTCATTGCGACGGCAGGCGCCAGGCAGGCGGACGTTGCGTTGCTGAGCCGCACAACCCCCATTTGGGTCAGTATTTTTGCATGGCTGCTGTTAAAAGAAAAGATTTCAAAAATTCAGGTTCCTGTGATTGCCCTGTGTATGCTGGGGGCATTTGCAGCGATTCAGCCGTCATTTGACTCGGATATAAAGCCTCTGGTGTTTGCCCTTTTAACCTCCGTCTGCAGTGGCGTTGCATATACGATGATTGCCTATTGCAAGGGGCGGGTGAACCCGCTGACGGTAATTTTTCAATTTTGTATTTTCAGCACAATCGCGGCGGGCATATTAATGATCCCTGACTTTGTTGTTCCAACGGCAAGAGACTTGCTGATACTGTTTTTCATTGGACTTTTTGGAGCAGGCGGTCAGCTTGGGCTTACATATGCAATGCAGTGGGCACCGGCCTCGGAAGTCAGCATCTACGATTACGCCGGGATTATCTTTTCAGCAATATGGGGATATATAGCGCTGCATGAAACTTTGACGATGCCAACCGTGATTGGGGCATTGCTGATTACTGCTGGCGGTGCATGGTCGTTTTTCTATAATCGGCGCCAAGGCGAGAAAACAGCATGAGGGCAGACCGTCTATGAAACCTGAATTCTCGTGGCGTTGGAGAAGAAACTTGCATAAATCATACCCGGAAGATCTTTGATTGCTTTCGGGTATGATTTAATTGGATTTTTTATGATCACCCACTGCGGTGATTTTGCGGAGCGGGCCGCTGGTGGTGTTTTACATGATATGGCGGTTGACTGGGACTGCCGGTGTCCTACTCTGGATGGAATAAGAGGAGCATTCAATGGAACGAAAATTATTTTGTGATATTCTCAACAGCGAGATGACGCTGGCAACGGGATGTACGGAACCTGCAGCAATTGCACTCTGCGCGGCCTATGCCAGGGAGCATCTAAAGGGGCAGGTGGCAGATCTGCAGGTTCTGGCCAGTGTCAACATCATTAAAAATGCAATGGCGGCGGGAATCCCTGGAACGTCTCACACGGGCATTGACTACGCTGCTGCCCTGGGAGCCGTTGGCGGAAGGACGGAGCGGCAACTCCAGGTGATTGACCAGGCCTCTGATGAAGAGCGCAAAAAGGCGGTGGAACTCGTACAGAGCGGCCATGTAAAGATGGGGAAAAAAGAGACGACCGAGAAACTGTATGTGGAGGTTGAAGTAAACAGCGCGGACGGCCATCAGGCGAAGGCAATCATTGCTTCGGCACATACAAACTTGATTTATGCAGAGGAGGATGGGAAAGCCGTAATTGACTATCCGATGGGAACCCGCATCAGTGGTATATCCACAGATATCATTGACAAAACATTGTCGCTTGCGTCAATTTATGAATTTGCCAACACATTGGATCGGGAGATAGACGATCTGCATATGATTGAACTGGCCATCCAGGTCAATCAACGCATTGCGCAGGAAGGGGCAGAAAAGCGGTTTAACCTTCACGTGGGGCAGAATATCGGCGCTATGAAGAAAAATGGCTATTTAAGCAATGATATGGTTTCTGCTGCTATGGAACGTACCGCGTGCGGAATTGATGCGCGCATGGGCGGAGCAAATGTCCCTGTTGTGACCAACTCAGGCTCTGGAAACCAGGGGATTACGGCAACAATCCCTGTGGTGACGGCTGCTGAGTTCTTAGGCGCAGATAAAGATAAGACTTTTCGTGCTGTAACACTTTCCCATTTGGTTGCTATCTATATTCACTGCCACTTTGGGCTGCTCTCTGCTTTGTGCGGTGCGACCGTAGCAGGAGCAGGAGCTGCGTGCGGTCTCGTGTACTTAATGGGCGGTACATTGGAGCAAATTGGCTATGCAATCAATAATATGATGGGTACCGTAACGGGGATGTTATGTGACGGGGCTAAGGCTGACTGCGCTATGAAAGTTGCCACCTGTGTCAACACGGCGTTTTTAAGTGCATCTATGGCAATTGATGATATCAGTGTTCAGCCCAATGAAGGAATTGTGGATGATTCTCCCGATAAGACGGTAAAGAATTTTGTCCGTCTGGGCAACGACGGATCGTCCACCATGGACAATATCGTCCTCGACATTATGCTGACAAAAACCTGATAAATAATGAGACGTTTTTCGCAGCGGACTAAGATGAGCCAAAACCGTTGACGCTGCACGGCATTTTTAAAAAAGAATTGAGGATTGGCCCAAGTATCTGAAAAAAGGACGCCGGATTCAAGCCGGCGTCCTTTTTTAAAGATAAGGTAAGATAAGTTGCGCAAATTGAAAAAGAGGTAAAAAGAGAGACATGGTTTGTAGATCTCTGTTAGAATGAAGTTGCGAGACACCATTCTGAAAGGAGAAAGCAAACCATGCCTGAGAAGATTGTACAGCTGAACGAGGAAGTAATCAAGGGGCAGATCAAGGAATTGGTCCGCGGCAGCGTGGAAGAAACCCTAAATGAGCTGCTGGAGGCCGAGGCGGAGAAACTGACCCAGGCGACCAGCGAGGAACGTCAGGGCTACCGCAGCGGCCACTACAGCCGGAACCTCACCACCACTTCAGGGGATGTCACGCTCAAGGCGCCGCGCCTCAAGGGGATCTCGTTTGAGACAGCCATCATTGAGCGGTACCGCCGTCGTGAGAGCAGTGTCCAGGAATCCCTCATTGAGATGTACCTGGCCGGCGTTTCTGTGCACCGGGTGGAGGACATCACCGAGGCCCTGTGGGGCAGCAAGGTATCCTCCTCTACCATCAGCGAGCTGAACAAGAAAGCATATGTCCGCATTGAGGATTGGCGAAATCGCCATTTACAAGGCGGCCGCTATCCGTACGTCTATGTGGATGGTATTTATCTGCGCCGCAACTGGGGCGGAGAGTATGAAAATGTGGCCATTTTGGTTGCAATTGCTGTCAATGAGGATGGATACCGTGAGGTTCTGGGTGCTGTCGAGGGCATGAAAGAGGACAAGGCCAGCTGGGTCAGCTTCTTCCAGTGGCTCCGTGGCCGCGGTCTGAACGGCGTAAAACTCATCGTTGGTGACAAGTGTTTGGGCATGTTGGAGGCGGTAGGAGAAGTGTTTCCCGAGGCCAAATATCAGCGCTGCACCGTTCACTTTTACCGCAACGTATTCTCCGTTACCCCACGCTCCAAAGTGAAAATGGTAGCCAAAATGCTCAAGGCCATCCAT
Organism: Oscillibacter sp. PC13; assembly: GCF_900115635.1. Lineage (GTDB taxonomy): Bacteria > Bacillota > Clostridia > Oscillospirales > Oscillospiraceae > Oscillibacter. Next base: position 71,171 of record NZ_FOXE01000019.1, read on the forward strand.
GCTCAGGAGAGCAAGAAAGCGGCCCGTGAGAAGGCCAGAGCCGTCGTGGAAGAACTGCGGGCAATGAAACTGAAGGAGGCCGCCAAGAAGGTGGAAGACGGCGTTGAGGCGACGCTGACCTACTGCGAGTTCCCTTTCGAGCATTGGACCCGCATCCGGACCAACAATGTCATCGAGCGGCTCAACCGGGAGATCCGCCGCCGGACCCGTGTGGTGGGTACCTTCCCAGACGGTAACTCCGCCCTCATGCTGGTCTGTGCCCG
>NZ_FOXE01000022.1 GCF_900115635.1 Oscillibacter sp. PC13
CGCTTTTCTGGTGATTTCTCACCATCCAAGCTTACGTCTGGTGCTTTCTTTTCGTTACGTTGTTTAATTTACAAGGTACACGCCTCTCCCGGCGGGTGGAAATTACTTTACCACAAAAAGCGCGCTTTGTCAACACTATTCTTCAACATTTTGTCTTTCATGTGTTGACCGCGTTGGCTTCGTGCCGGACAGCTTGTTAAGAATACCAGAGGCCTCGACAAAAGTCAACCCTCTTTTTATGGGTTTGTGGAGTTTTTCTTTCCGTCTTCTATTTTTTCCCAATAAAAGGAATTTATGCGGCTCATTTCCTAATAAAATTTATATTTATCATAAGTTGTCCTTATTAATTTGCAATCTTTTACTGGTTCTTTTCGTCATTTTTACTTTCTGTTGTTATGTAAAGCAATTATGGCCTATCATCTGTAGACAGACCACAGCTGCTTCTTCAGCCCTTTTTATGTTCTTTCCATAGTTGGTCAGCAACGACTGCCCATTTTTCTGCCTGCTCTTTGCATTTATCAGACAGTTTATGGACATCTTCCGGAGCCTCCAGATCTGTGGACGTTGCTCCCGAAGCATCTACCATGCCGCTGAGACAGCCTGGATTATCCAAGAGCGGACAAGGACGCAGATGGTTTTGGTTGAAGGGCTGATTGTTGTGGTAGGCCATGAACAGTGGAGATTGATATGCTTCCAGTAGTGTCTTGGTACGGATATTGGAGTCGGAATAGTGGATAAATGCACAGGGCTCTATATCGCCTCCAGCATTGATGTGGCAGTAGCACCTGCCTCCCGCAATACAGCCGCCTACAAATTCTCCGTCGTTCCAAAAGTCCATGGTGAACAGCGGCTTCGTCTGACGGAACCTTCGAATTTGATGATACATGTATTCCCGCTGTTCGGCTGTGGCCATCAGCTCCGGCACCGCAGCTTTTCCAACCGGCATATAGGTAAAGAACCAAGCGAACTTGGCCCCCCATTCCACCATAGCATCAAAATATTTCTCACTGCCGATTATCCGGTAGTTTTGGCTGGTATAGCAGCAGGAAACACCGAATGGCAGCTTGTGCTGCCGCAGAATCTTCATTCCCTTTCGCAGTTTGGCAAAGGTCCCCTCTCCCCTGCGGAAGTCCGTATCTGCTTCAAATCCCTCTACAGAAATTGCCGGTATCAAATTTTTTATCCGCAGCATCTCCTTTGCAAAGGCCTCGTCAATCAGGGTACCATTTGTGAACGCCAGAAATGCACAGTCGGAATGCTTGTTGCATAGAGCAATGACGTCTGCCTTCCGGACTAGGGGCTCGCCTCCAGAAAAAATGTAGAAGTACGTCCCCAGCGCCTTTCCCTGCTCTATAATGGCATCCAGTTCATCAAACGTCAGATTCAGTTTATTTCCATATTCCGCCGCCCAGCAGCCGGTGCAGTGGAGGTTACAGGCACTGGTCGGATCCAGCAGAATTGCCCAAGGAATGTTGCATCCATATTTCTTACGATTCTTCGTCAGCTTTGGGTTTGCAAGCAAATTTCCGTTGATGACGAAATTGGTAAATAATGTCTTGCGCACCTCATCGTCCACATCCTCCCATAGGCTGGAAGCCAAACGAAACCAGTTGGAACTTGGATCCTGTGCAAATTTTTGGATGGTGGGTATTTGTCTGGCAATTCCCCCCTCTTTATCCAGTTTCTCCAGCCAGTCTGCCAGCTTTGGGATGTTTTGCTCCGGGTCTTTATCTAAGAATTCATATGCTTTTGCCATGCTGGTGCGCTTGATCATATCCGAGAGATCCACAGCCCTCATCTCCTTTTTTCATCATCTATATCATATCGGGCCGTTTCTGTTATTGATATAAACAAAAAAACATCCGTGTCTAAAGTTTAGACACGGACGCAGCTCTGTCAAAAAAGCGAAATTTCAGCGGTGCTTCGCTGTGAAGAAAAGTGCCATTAACCCAGGTCCGGTGTGGGCGCCGATAATGGGGCCCACATCCGTAATAAATGTCTCCTTAGGATGGAAGCTTTCCTGTATAGCTTCCCGCAGGGACTCCGCCTCCTCCCGGCAGCAGGTGTGGCAGACAAAGACCGCCTCCTGTTCCGGGAGGGCGGTCTCTTCCATATGCTGAAATAAGGTTTGAACAGCCGCCTTGCGTCCACGCACCTTTTCTGCTGGGATCAAGTGCCCTTCGTCGTCCACATGGAGTACCGGCTTGATGTTCAGCATCGTACCCACAGCAGCGGCTGTCGGAGATACCCGCCCTCCACGCTTCAAATAGGCCAAATCGTCAACTGTAAACCAGTGTCCGATATGGAGCTTTCTCTCTTCTGCAAAATCCTGGACTTCCTCAATCGATGCGCCAGTCTGCCGTCTTCTTCCGGCCAAATAGACCAGCAGCCCCTGTCCGCCGGACGCTGCCAACGTATCCACCGTGTAGATTTTCCGCTCCGGATATTTTTCCCGCAGTTCCTCCGCAGCAATGGCACAGGCATCCCTTGTGCTGGAAAGTCCAGAGGAAAAGCACAGGAACAGCACGTCTTCCCCATTCCTCAGGTGTGCCTCCATTCCATCGGACAGCTCTGCCACATTGGCTGCCGCCGTGACTGCAACTGCGCCGGCCCGCATCCGATCATAAAATTCAGCAATGGGAAATGCCCGGCCATCCGGGTAGTGAGGGTAGTTTTTTCCATCTATGGTGAAAGACAACGGCAGTACCTCCACACCGGCCCGTTCCACCAGTTCGGGTGTCAAATCACAGGAGGACTCCGTTAAAATCACATACGGCATCTTTCGCATTCTCCTTCCAAGCCTATGTTAAAGCAGAAAAATCCCGCTTTAAAATAATTTCGATTATCATAGCACGAATTTTCCATTCTTTCCATATGCAATTTTCACAATCATCTTTTTCACATAAAAAAGAGGCGATCGCCTCTTTTTTATCAGGTATTCCGTCTTTTTTCAAGGTTATTCAGCATAAAGCAGAAACTTCCGTCCGTGGCGGCAAACAGCTTTTTCAACCGTTCTTCCGTCCCCTGCATCTCCATCCGCCGCCCGATCCACTCCATGACGATTCCTGCTGCCATCAACGTGTACATATCTGCAAGAAAATCAACATCCTCTTCCTGCGGAGGTCTGTCCAAATCTTTCGCTTCCCTTTGGACAATCTGTAGGATATAGGGGCGCAGCAGTTTTTTCAGATAGTCTGCCACCACTTCATGGCTGACAGAGTTATACGCATTTAAAATCAAATTGCGGTTTTGCTGGATGTACATGATCACAGACCGTATTCCGACTTTCCAGTCGCTGTAATCCAACTCCGCAGAGAGGATATTTTCTGCGTCATCTTGAATAATCCACTCCGTCAAATCGTAAATATCGTGAAAATGATAGTAAAATGTCTGCCGGTTTACACCGCAGTCCTCCACAATATCCTTGACTGTGATTTTATCAAGGCCGCGTTTGGACAGCAGTTTTTTCAGTGATTTCGCCAGTGCCCGCTTCGTGGTCAAAGACATGTCCTTCCCGTCCTTTTCTTGATAATGCTACTAGTATAGCACAATTTAATATGAAAAGAAATGCCATTTTTCGTGGGAGGAATTTGAAGGGGCGCGGAACCCCTCTCCGCGCCCCTCTTTTCACCGAAGCAGAATCGGCTGAATTTGTTCACCCCGGATGGCGGCATCCACTGTCTCCGGAATTTTGGTGAAATCCGCCACCAATGAACATGGTTTTCCCTGGGCATTGTCCTGTCCGAAGGGAACAAAGTAGTAGTTCTTCCGTACCAGCAGTTCTCCAATGTTCTTTGCGCCTGCTGACAGTCCGTCGTTGCTGGCCATGGCGATGACCACCGGCCTGCCGTTTCGAAGATGGGCCTTGGCCGCCATGGTAACGGCGGTGTCTGTAATTCCAGCCGCCAGCTTTGCAATGGTATTGCCAGTTGCCGGCGCAATCACCAACACATCCAGCAATGATTTGGGGCCAATCGGCTCCACCGCCGGAATATCGCACAGCACCTCATGCCCCGTCAAATCCTCCAACCGCTCCAGCAAATCATCAGACGTGCCGAATCGGGTGTCTGTGAAGGCGGAAATTTCTGAGACAATTGGAATGACCGTCTCGTAAATCTCCACCAGCTCCTCCAGTTCTTTTAGAACCTGTGCGTGTGTACAAAAGGACCCGCAAACTGCAAATCCGACCCGTTCTTTCCTCACGCTGGGTCACCTCGTTCTTCCAAGATGTAATCAACCGCGTCCCGGATGACGGCTGCCGCCGTATAAGGTACCAGACGGCCAGGCAGCGATCTGGCCCATACATTGGCCAATCCCAGCCGCTCTGCCGCCACCAGATCCATGCCCTGCACAGATGCCAAATCCACCAGCAGGCACTCCTTGGGCAGCTGCGGAAGCAGCCTCTCATCCAGAACCATTGAGGGGACCGTGTTGAATACGGTGCCGAAGGAATTCAAATGGCCGTCCAATCTGCTGGTTTCCAATGCCTGCCAGCCATAGGCACGGATCCAGGCAAGATCGCCGGGCTTCCTTGCAGTGGCAGTGACGCGGGCGCCCAGGCCATGCAGGCGGTTGCTCAGCAGCTTTCCTATGCGGCCAAAGCCCAGTACCAGGCAGTCCATCCCCAGCAGCGACCGGTCCAGGTGTTCCATGGCCACCTGAACGGCCGCTTCTGCGGTGGCCGCCGCATTGGCTACTGTCAGCTCCTCCCGGAGGAAATAGTCCTCCAGATGGAGTCCACAGGCCTCTGCCTCCCGCTGCTGTGCAGGTTTTACCTGTCCCGCCAGCAGCAGCTGTCCTGAATGAAACTTCCGGAACAGATCCATGGTCGGTACAGGTGTCTCCTGGCAATTCAGCACACTGTCTCCCTTGCAGAGCGGCAGCGGCAAAATGACCACGTCCGCCGTAGCCGCCCGTTCCAGCGAGGTCTCGCCGCCCGGCTTCCAGGCCTCCAGTCCATATGTTGAAACCGTGCGGCCATCTGCCGCCAGCAGCCGGGCCAGCTCTGCCTGGCGCCGGTCTCCGCCAATCACGCCAAAGGTCTTTTTCATTCGGCATTCCCCCTCGCACTATGGTATGGCAAAGACACCGGATGGGTGATTGCCTTTCCATGCGGACTGTGATAGCATAGAACCACGAAATCACCCGAAAGGAACTGCTTTCATGAAATATCCATACCTGCTTTTTGACGCAGACGACACCCTGTTTGACTTTCCCAGGGCAGACGCTGAGGCATTTGCCGCAATGTGCCGCCTCCACGATGTGGCGGATACGGCAGAAAACCGAAACCTGTATCATACAATTAATCTGGAGTTATGGGCCGCGTTTGATCGCCGCGAGGTCTCCAAAGAATTTGTCACACTGGAGCGGTATGTCCGCTTCTTTCGAGAGTTGGGTCTGTCGCGGGATGCTGCCCAGGCCAACCGGGACTATCTGTCCGCCCTTGGCAGGTGCGCCTTCCCGCTGCCCCACGCGGAGGAGGTCTGCAGTTCCCTTGTCTCACGGGGACATCGTCTGTATATCGTCACCAACGCCGTGGCTTCCGTCCAGCGGAGCCGTTTGCAGGGCAGCGTATTTGCAGATCTGATCTCCTGCGCCTTTATTTCCGAGGAGGCCGGCGCCGCCAAGCCGGACAAGGCATATTTTGATTATGTACGCGCCGCTGTTCCGGGCATCACAGCGGAAAACTGTCTGGTCATCGGCGATTCCCAGGCGACGGATATGCAGGGGGCCAACAACGCGGGACTTCCCTGCTGCTGGTTCAACCCCTCCGGCAGCCAGCGGCGGGCGGATCTTCGCATCAACTATGAAATACAGGATCTGCGCCAGCTTCTGGACATCGTATGATCATCAAATGAAAAAAGCACCGGCCGCCGGGAGACACTCCCGGCGGCCGATGTTGGCTTCAAATCGCTCCCTGTTCCGTTTTCCAGGCGGTCGCCATCCGGCGAACCGCCGCCTCCGTAGCCTCCCGGCTGTCCAGGGCCAGCAAGTCCCCGAACGGGTAATACCGCAGTTCCAGCCCCGGGATGTCAGACTGGAACACCCCGTTCTCCGTACTCAGAAGAACCGTGCTGTCCGCAAGATACGTCCGGATCTCCCACAAAAAGTCTGCAATCGTTTCAGCATCAAAACCACTGTGATGCGGCGCGCCGAAGCTGGTATCAAACTCCACACGGTTTTCCCGGAGAAGAATCTCCTCCCCGGCGGCATCCAGGGAAAACAGCTGATAGGCATACGACGCCATTCCCTGGAACATCGCAGGCTGGTACCGCAGCAAATAGTCCTGCCCGTCCACCGTACAGGCGGCAATTGTATTCCAGCCGACGTGACTCAGAGCTGCCTCTTCCGACCAGAGGATGGTACCGTCCTGACGCTTCAGCAGCAACTCATCCCAGCTGCCCAAATTCTGATGATTCGTATCCGGCATTCCTCCCCACAGAAGGACAACCTCCGCCGTCTCCGGCACACCGTCATGGTCAAAATCCCAGGATTTCGGCAATGGCTCCGTGGTCTGCTCCATGGTGCTGCCGGTGAGCGATCCATCCTCCATCCGGAAAAAGCAGCGGTAAACACGCTGCCCCTCCCCGTCGCCGCCCCGCCCCACGGTCAGCTCAAGCGTGTTCTCATCCCGCCACACGCCCCAGTCCTCCGGCAGGAAGATGTACTCCGGGATGGGGACGCCATCTGGCAGAGCGAAGTCCCAACTGCTCCAGTTTTCTGTTTCAAAAACCTTGACGGCTCCCCACGTCCGCGCGCCATAGGCCAAAGCCAAATACCGGCTGTCCGGGGACCACAGCACAGACTGGGTCACATACCCCATGTCCTTCCACACCGCCGTGCCGGTCTCCGTGTCTGCAATTTCCAGCCGCTCCGGCAGGCGGACGCCGTTGATGTAGGTGTCGCTCTTCCCAACCGTCCGGGCTTCGAATCTGCCGTCAGGGGAAAGGCTTTCCCCCGTAAGCTCCGCCACCGGTGCAGCATCCAGCAGAGCCTGATACGCCGCCTCCGCATCCCGCGCCGCCCTGTTCTTCTGAAGCTGCGCGGCGGCAATCACCAAAATCGTCACCATCAGCAGGGCCAAACCGCCCCAAAGCCGCTGTCTGTTCAAAAAAACCCGCCCCTCTCCTGCCGCTCTCAGCAACAGGATAGGGGCGGTGTCTTTTTTTGTCAACCGCATTTCTGTGACAAACGGCAACAAAGCGGAAACGGCGGCGAGTCCTCAGCCCTTGTTCAGCCGGGCCAGCATCTCTTCCCGCTGGCCGGCGATATACTCGTCATAGGTTCCCATCTTGTCGATAAGCCTGCCGTCCACAAACTCCATGATTCGGTCGGCAATCGTCTGGACAAATTCGTGGTCGTGGGAGGCGAACAGCACCACGCCCTTGAAATCGATGAGTCCGTTGTTAACAGCGGTGATGGACTCCAAATCCAGATGGTTGGTGGGCTGATCCAGCACCAGGACATTGGAGCCGTACAGCATCATACGGGAGAGCATGCACCGCACCTTCTCACCGCCGGAGAGAACCTTCACAGGCTTGAACACATCGTCTCCCGAAAACAGCATCCGTCCCAGGAAGGAGCGCTTGAAGGACTCCGTGTTCTCCTCGGCGTTGTCCGCGGTGTACTGGCCCAGCCAGTCCACCAGATTCAAATCGCAGTCGTTGAAGAAGGCGGAGTTGTCCAGCGGGAAATAGCTGGTGGTGATGGTGGTTCCCCACTTGAAGGAGCCCTCGTCCGGCTCCAGCTCCTCCATCAAAATCTTGAAGAGGGTGGTCTTGGCAATCTCATCCTCCCCCACAAAGGCGATTTTCTCCCCCTTGTTTACCCGGAAGGAGACATTGTCCAGCACTTTCCGGCCGTCCACCGTCTTGCTGAGGCCCTCCACTGCCAGAATCTCCTTTCCTGGCTCCCGGTCCATCCGGAACCCCACAAAAGGATACCGGCGGGAGGAGGCGGGCATCTCCTCCACGGACAGCTTGTCCAAGAGCTTCCGGCGGGCGGTGGCCTGCTTGCTCTTGGATTTATTGGCAGAGAAGCGGGAAATAAACTCCTGCAGTTCCTTGATCTTATCCTCTTTTTTCTTGTTCTGATCCTTGATCATCCGCTGCATCAGCTGGCTGGACTCATACCAGAACTCATAGTTGCCCACATACATCTTAATTTGACCGTAGTCCACATCCACGATATTGGTACAAACCGTATTCAGGAAGTGACGGTCGTGGCTGACCACAATGCAGAGGCTCTCGCAGTCCATGAGGAAATCCTCCAACCACTCGATGGCCTGGATGTCCAAATGGTTGGTGGGCTCGTCCAGCAGGATGATGTCGGGCTTGCCAAACAGCGCCTGGGCCAGCAGCACCTTCACCTTTTCCTTGGCGGTAAGGGTGGACATCTCGCTGTATAAAATATCGTTGGAGAGACCCAGGCCCTGAATAAGGCGGGAGACATCGCTCTCGGCCTCCCAGCCGCCCATCTCTGCAAACTCCGCCTCCAGCTCACTGGCTTTCACGCCGTCCTCGTCGGTAAAGTCCTCTTTTTCGTACAGAGCGTCCTTCTCCTTCATCACATCATAGAGGTGCTGGTTACCCAGAATCACCGTGTCCAGCACGGTATACCGGTCGTACTGGAAGTGATCCTGCTTCAAAATAGACATGCGGTCCTCCTTGGAGATGACCACCTCGCCGGTGGTTGGCTCCAAATCGCCGGAGAGAATGCGGAGGAAGGTGGATTTACCGGCGCCGTTGGCACCGATAATGCCATAGCAGTTGCCCGGCACGAACTTCAAATCCACATGCTTGAACAGTGTGGTTCCGCTGAAGTTCATGCTGATATCATTGACTGTGATCATAATAGTCCCTTTCTTCTTTGCTTATTCTAAAACGCATAAACAGGCGCGATGCCGAAGCATCGCGTCTGTTGCAGAGATTAAAGTTTACTTCTCCAGCATCGCCCTGTGGTAGACCTTCTTACCCTTTTTGATAACGATGCCATCTCCGGCAAAATCATCCTTGTCAAAGACTGTATCAGCAGCTTCCACCTTTTTGTCATCCACGCTGACGCCGCCCTGCTGCACCAGGCGCCGGGCCTCGCCGTTGGACGCGCACAGGCCGCAGGCCGTCAGCAGGCTCAGTACGCCGATGGCTCCATCGGTGAACTGCGCATCGGCCAAAACGGTGGTGGGCATGTGCTCTGTGGATCCATCGCCTGCAAACAGTCCCCGGGCGGTCTCCTGGGCCTTTTCGGCCTCCGCCTCACCGTGAACCAGCTTGGTCAGTTCATAGGCCAGGATCTCTTTTGCGGCGTTCAGCTGCGCGCCCTCCCATTTGTCCATGGCGTCGATCTCCTCCAAAGGCAGGAAGGTCAACATCCGGATACACTTGAGCACATCCGCGTCGCCCACGTTCCGCCAATACTGGTAGAAGTCGAAGGGGCTGGTCTTTGCGGGATCCAGCCATACGGCGCCGCTGGCGGTCTTGCCCATCTTCTTGCCTTCGCTGTTCATCAGCAGGGTGATGGTCATGGCGTAGGCATCCTTGCCCAGCTTCCGGCGGATCAGTTCTGTGCCGCCCAGCATATTGCTCCATTGGTCGTCTCCGCCGAACTGCATGTTGCAGCCCACGGTCTGGAACATATGGTAGAAGTCATAAGACTGCATAATCATATAATTGAATTCCAGGAAGCTAAGGCCTTTCTCCATCCGCTGCTTGTAGCACTCGGCCCGCAGCATATTGTTCACGGAGAAGCAGGCGCCCACCTCGCGGAGCAAATCCACGTAATTCAGCTTCAGCAACCAGTCTGCGTTATTGAGCATCATGGCCTTATCCTCGCCGAATTCAATAAACCGCTCCATCTGCTTTTTGAAGCAATCGCAATTGTGCTGGATGGTCTCCGGCGTCATCATGGATCGCATGTCGCTGCGGCCGGAAGGATCCCCGATATAGCCGGTGCCGCCGCCGATCAGGGCGATGGGCCGGTTGCCCGCCATCTGCAGCCGCTTCATCAAGCACAGCGCCATAAAATGGCCCACGTGAAGGCTGTCGGCCGTGGGGTCAAAGCCGATATAAAACACCGCCTTGCCGGTATTCACCAGTTCCCGGATCTCCTCTTCATCCGTCACCTGGGCAATCAGCCCCCGGGCTTTCAGTTCTTCATAGATCTGCATGTCAATACTCTCCTTTATTGTTGTCCAAAACTTTCGGGACAGGGAAAAACGCCCTCCGTCCCATGGGGACAGAGGGCGAAACAGCTTCGCGGTACCACCTCTGGTTCACCGCCTCCTCGCAAAGACGGCCTCGTGGAGTGCCAACACACTCCCGCGCGGTAACGGGCGCTCCCGGAGCACGCCTACTGGGCTTTCCAGAAAAGCCGTTTGGGTGCCAGCTCCAAGGTGTATTCGCCGTCCGCCGCTCTCTCCCTTTCACCAAGCCGGAAGCTCTCTTTGCAGCGCCATGACGGGTACTCGTCCTCTTCTTTGCTGTATACGCGGGTATTGTATCTGATAAAATTGAAATTGTCAATAAAATTATCGTTTTTCCAACACCGACCTGGCGGCGGAAACCATTTATTCTGCAGTGCTCCTCCACCTGCATGAACAGCGCCGCCGGCTGCCGTCAGAAGAAACACCAGCATCCCCGGCAGGCTGGCAAGCATCATGAGAAGTCCAGTCAGCAGGTATACGCCGAAGGGCAAAATCGCCAATCGCCGTAAAAGGCCTCGAGACGCTTTGACGGAAGAACGCATATCCGGTTCTACCAGCAGTCTCATATTGTCTGCCGGTAGGCCTCCGCCTCATCCAGCAATTCCCCCGCACTTTGCAGCAGGGCATCTGTCACACGGGTGCCGCCGGTAATCCGGGCCAGTTCCGCCTTTCTCTGTTCCCGATTCAATTGTACCACACGTGTAAAGGTCCTTCCCCTGCTTTCCCCTTTTTCCACAGAGAAATGTGTGTCTGCCATCGCTGCCAGTTGGGGCAGATGAGTGACGCACAGCACCTGCTTATGACGGCTGACCTGAGCCAGTTTCTCCGCCACCTTTTGAGCGGCACGGCCAGAAACGCCGGTATCCACTTCATCAAATACCAGAGTCCCAATGGCCTCCTGTTCCGCCAGCACATTCTTCAGCGCCAACATAATTCTCGCCAGCTCACCGCCGGATGCAATCTTAGCAATCGGCTTCAAGTCCTCGCCGGTATTGGCAGACATCAGGAATCGGATGGTGTCACAGCCGTCGGGAGACGGCTCCTTTTCCATAAAGTCAATGGCAAACTGAACCTTGTGCATGTCCAGATCCCGCAGTTCCTTCTGAATCCGCTGTTCCAACGCTGCAGCGGCTTCCCTCCGGACACGGGTCAGTTCCGCCCCGGCAGCCAGTGTCGCTTTCTCTGCTTTTTTCAGTTTTTGTTCCAGCAGTGTCCGCGTGTCATCCGCTGTCTCGATGGCGTCCAGCTCTGCCCGGCACTTGTCCAGATAGGCCAGCATGTCCTCCACGGTTGCGCCGTACTTCTTCTTCAGCCGATACAGCTGATCGGTCCGGCTCTCCACTGCGTCCAGTTCTGCCGGGGAAAAATCGAACTCCGCCTGCTTGTCCCGGACGGTCTCCGCAAGGTCGTAAGCCTCGCTGCGCAGGTCCCCTAAGCGCCGGTACAGTGCCGCCAAATCATCACCCAGCGTGCGGATGCCGGAAAGGGCCTCTTCCGCCTCCCTCAATTGGGCCACCGCTCCGGCAGTTTCATCATCGCCGTTCAGGCAGTAATCCGCATTGGAAAGCGCAGATACGTACTTCTCGCCATTGCGCAGCAAATTTCTGCGTTGTGTCAGCTCCTCTTCCTCGCCTGTCTGGAGATTGGCCCGCTCCAGCTCGTCAATCTGGAAGTGAAGACTGTCGATTCGGCGGGCCCTTTCTGCTTCGTCCATCTGCAGGGCTTTGATCTCAGCCCGCAGGTTTGCCATGGCGTCATACGCCCCGTGATAAGCCTCCAAAACTGCCTCTGTTTTGCCAAAGCGGTCCAAATAAGCACCATGCTGCTCCTCATCCAGCAGCTGCTGGCCGTCATGCTGGCCATGGATATTCAGAAGCTCCTCTCCAATTCTCCGCAGCTGCGCCACAGTCAAGGGCCTGCCATTGACACGGCAGATATTTTTTCCGTCTGCGGTAATCTCCCGCTGCAGCAATAGATGCCCCTCTTCATCAATGGCCGCTCCGACCTCTGCCAGTCCAGGCAGCTCCGTCGGAACATCGGAAAAATCCGCGCTGACAAAGGCCTTGGAAGCACCGGTGCGGATGAGATCCCGGGAGGTCCTGCCTCCCAGCACCGCGCCCATCGCATCAATTACAATGGACTTGCCGGCGCCGGTTTCGCCAGTGAGCGCATTGAAACCCGGACGGAAAAAAATGTCCGCCTCCTCGATTACTGCAATATTCTCGATATGAAGCAGTTCCAGCATGGTGTCCACCTCATTCATATAAGCACTTTCCGGCACAGCCTTTTCGCAAAATTCACTTGTGGCCGGGCAACTCCCGCCCGTGCAATACGCAAGGCAGGGGATTTCAATATTTAAAAGTAAAAGAGACGTGTCATTCCTGAAGGTTACAGCATCTCCTGAATTTCCTCGCAGAAAGTCAGCGCGGACTCCGTGTCCTTCATCACCAGGAATGCCGTGTCGTCTCCAGCCAAGGAGCCCACCATAAAGGCAATATCCATATCATCCAGTGCTGCGCAGGCAGCCGAGGCCAGCCCGGGCATGGTTTTCACCACCACAATATTCTGGGCGCTTTCAATGCTGGTGATGCTCTCCCGGAAAATCGTCCGCAGCTTTTCTGCAAAGTTCAGCTTGGTGCGGTTTCCGGAGACTGCATACTTGTAAATCCCCTGTCCCGCGGGCTCCTTAATCAAGTGCATTTGCTTAATATCCCTGGAAATGGTTGCCTGTGTACTGGTAATGCCCCGAGCCTGCAATCGGGAGAGCAGCTGCTCCTGGGTTTCAATATTTTCCCGGGAAATAATCTCTAAGATCATATTTTGACGGTCATTTTTCATCATTCAATCCTCCCGGCAGCATTTTCTGTGCAAAAATCTCGCAGAAGCTCTTTTCCGATAAGTGCACCAGCTTTGTCACATACTTTGACCGGCGCACCTGCACCTTGTCGTCGGATTTCAAGGCAAAGGCCCGGCTCTCGTCCACAAACAGATAGACCGGTTTGCGGCCATTTCGCTCCAGTTCAATGGTCAACGTATGTTCTGGAGAGAGCACATAGGAAGAAAACCGCATGTTGTGCGTACAGATGGGACAGACCACCATCGTCTGGGCCACCGGCTCTACCACCGGACCGCCCGCCGACAGGGAGTAGGCCGTGGATCCGGTCGGCGTAGCGATAATGACGCCGTCGCCGGCGATATCCGCCAAATGCCGCCCGTCGGACGAAACCTTTAGGTGAATGACATGGGAAATCGGCCCCTCCCGGATTACCGCGTCATTCAAACCCAGGTTGTTGTAGATTTGCTTGCCGTCCCGCCAGACGGAGACATCCAGCATCATGCGGGACTCTACCTCAAACTTCCAGTCTGCCAGCTTTCGCAGCGCCTCCAGCTCGCCCGCCTCCAGCTCCGCAATAAAGCCCAGCCCGCCCATATTGATTCCGAGGACCGGGGTTTTATTCAGCGCCGCCAGCTTTGCCAAATGCAGAATGGTTCCATCTCCGCCAAAGGTAATCAGCAGATCGGCAGACCTCAGTTCCTGGTTCAGCGGCTGAAGCCGGTAATCTGCAAAGGCCTCCTCCTGCGGATCCCGAAACGGGGAGCAGACCACCGTCTGAAACCCCTGTTCTTTTATAATCTTTTCCGCCGCCTTGGTGGCCAGCATTCCCCGGTCCCGGTTGGGGTTCGGGCAGAGAATAATCTTTTTCGGGTTCATCCCTTCTCCCCCTCTCCATGCTCTTTCAGTACCTCGTGGGACTCCTCCACCAGCGCTTTTAAATCGATCTGCGGCTCCTGCCAGTCCCGCTTTTCCAAATATCCCAAATATTCAATATTTCCCTCAGGCCCGCGGATGGGTGAAAATGTCATCCCAAGCACTGTAAAGCCAGAATCCTTTGCATGTCCCAGAAAGTGCTCCAGCACTTCCAGATGAACCGCTGGATCCCGGACAACCCCTTTTTTGCCCACTTTTTCTTTTCCTGCTTCAAATTGGGGCTTTACCAGACAGGCCACATGGCCGCCGTCCTTTAAAATTCCACAAACCGCGGGAAGAATCAATTTCAAGGAAATAAAACTTACATCAACCGATGCAAAATCCAGTTCGTCCGGGATCTGCTCATGCGTGAGGTATCTGGCATTGGTCCGCTCCAGGCACACTACCCGTGCATCGCTCCGCAGCTTCCATGCCAGCTGGCCATATCCCACATCCACCGCATACACTCTTGCTGCGCCGTTTTGAAGCATGCAGTCCGTAAAACCGCCTGTAGACGCACCGATATCTCCACAAACCAATCCATTCAGTGCAATGGGAAAGGTCTTCATCGCCTTTTCCAGTTTCAGTCCGCCCCGGCTGACATAGCGCAGCACATTTCCGCGCACTTCAATCTCCGCGTCGCTGGCTACCGCTGTTCCCGGCTTATCCACCCGCTGTCCTTTTACGAATACCAAGCCGCTCATAATGGTGGCCTGTGCCTTTTGCCGGCTCTCCTGGAGTCCCCGCTCTACCAGAAGCACATCCAGTCTTGTCTTGGTACTCATACTCCCGCCTCCAATATCGCCGCCGCAATGCCTGCCCCGTCAAGGCCGAAGCGATGCTCCAGCTGCTCCACGGTTCCCTCCGGTGCGAAGGTTTTTCCCAGGTTTTTCAAAATCAGCCTTTTGGGCGCTTCTCCATGTTCCGCCATCATCGCCGTAATCCGCTGTCCCACACAGCCTGTTCCAAAGGAATCCTCCGCCACCAGCAGGCAGGCCGTGCCTCCCAGAGTTTCTTTCAGCGTTTCATAATCCAGCGGCGAAATCCGGTTCAGTTTCAGCACCTCTGCAGACAATCCCTGCCCGGCCAGCAAATCCGCAGCTTCCAGCGCATGATTGATCATCATCCCATATGTCAGGATTGTCACATCGCGCCCCTCCCGGAGGCGGACAATTATCCTGTCGGAGGTATCTGTCTGAAAATCGCCCTCTCCGCCTCGTGGATAGCGAATCGCCACCGGTCCCGTATATTCAAAGAGCGCCTGACGCGTCATATGCCGCAGCTCTGCAAAGTTCGCCGGGCACAAGACAATAAAGCCGGGAATCGCCGGGAGAAACAGGGCATCAAAGCAGCCGTGGTGCGTCTCCCCGTCGGCGCCCACCAGTCCGGCCCGATCCACCCCCACCACCACATGAAGCTGCTGAAGTGCGACATCATGAATCAGCATATCATATCCGCGCTGAAGAAATGTAGAGTACACTGCAAAAACCGGGATCATTCCCTGTTTAGCCAGTCCTGCAGCCATGGAAACGCCGTGTCCCTCTGCAATGGCCACGTCAAAGAAACGGTTCGGAAACTCTCTGGAAAAATCTGTCAGGCCAGTCCCATCCGCCATGGCAGCCGTGATGGCGCAAACCCGCCGGTCCTCTGCTCCGCAGGTGGATAAAACCTTGCCGAATTCAGCGGAAAAGCTTGTCCCTCCCTGCTTTTTGAGCAACCCTGTCTGCGGATCAAAGGGCGCAATTCCATGAAATTTACCGGGATTCTGCTCTGCGAAAGAGTACCCTTTCCCCTTCATGGTCTTCACATGGACCACAACCGGACCATGCAGCTCTCTGGCCCACTCCAAAACGTTGATCAGCCGCTCCATATCATGGCCGTCAATCGGCCCCAGATACGTAAATCCCATATCCTCAAACAGCGTGCTGCCCGGCCACAGTGCCTTTTTCAAGGAGCTTTTCAGCTGATGGTTAAATCGGTACAGTCGGTTTTCCATGGGATGCTCCCCAAAAAGACCCCGGTACCATTTTTTAAAATGGTAGTAGGCTGGCTTGGATCGCAGCCGGCTCAGGTGATCCGGCATCGCTCCCACATTGGGATTGATGGACATCCCGTTATCATTGAGAATGACGATCAGCGGCTCACCGGATGCTCCGGCGTTATTGAGTCCCTCATAGGCAAGCCCTCCCGTCAGGGCCCCGTCGCCAATCAGTGCCAAAACACTGTATTTTTCTTTCTGTAAAGTTCTTGCCCTTGCCATTCCAAGAGCCACAGAAACAGAGTTGGATGCATGGCCCGCCACAAAGGCGTCATGCCTGCTCTCCCTTGGTTTTGGAAAACCGGAGAGGCCGTCCAGCTGGCGCAGAGTGCTGAATAGTTCCTGACGTCCTGTAAGGGCCTTATGGACATAGCACTGGTGACCTACGTCAAATACCAGCCGATCCGACGCAGTGTCAAATACACGGTGAATGGCCACAGTCAACTCCACTGCCCCCAAATTAGAGGCCAGATGTCCGCCGGTCTCTGACACGTTGGATATGAGAAACTCCCGCAGTTCCTGGCAGAGCTGGGACAGTTGCCGCTGGTCCAGTGCCTTGACGTCAGCAGGAGAATGGATGGTTTCCAGAATCACAGTTGATAACTCCTCTCAGTGGTGGAACAAGTGCAGGAATCTGCCCGCCCAGTAAACAACGCGGGTGCATTTGCTGATGGCAAACGTTTTGCCAAGCGCCTTGCCGCCTATGGTAAGTCCGGAAATCAGCGCCGTAACTCCCACCGACAGCAGCACCGTTTTCAGATTAAAAGACGCCTGCAGCCGCGCCACAATCACTGCAGCCGTCGTGCCGCTGACGATGCCACAGATATCACCCACCACATCATTGCAGATGCTGCTGACACGGCTGGCATTGCGCAGCAGACTGAGTGCCTCCGTGGCGCCTTTTTCCCGGTGGGCTGCCATGGAGTGAAACGGTGTGGCATCTGCCGCTGTCACCGCCACGCCAATGATATCGAATACAATGCCAAGACCGACAAATACCACCAAAATCAAAACAGCGATGGCTATGCCCGCACCAGCCAGCACCGTCTCCGATGCCAGGCTCAGAGCTGCAGACAGAGCAATCGCAATCAGAAAGACCTGTAAGGCCCAGCGATAGCGGGAGATCTCCCCGCCTTTTTTCTGTTTTTTCATTTTCTTATGCTGGTCCTTTTTCAAAAAAATACCTCCATTAGGGAAGTGCTGTTTGCTAAGCTGGCGGCGGCAGAAAAAGTAAATCTTACGGCTTAGGTACGGGTTGGTTTTCCCCACGGTACACCTCTCGTTGCCGATAGAGGCGGTTCCCCCTTCGGTACCGCGGCACAGTGTCGCCAAGCCATGCGACCCGATTGCCACTTAGTCCGCACTGCAATCCTTTTTCTGCCCGGAATTGACAGCCTAGGTGATTTCCACCGCAGTCCATCCGTTTCTTTAGCCTCTTTTGCAAGAAGGGTTTCAGGGGGCAATCGCGTGCCGCCGCTCTGGCCAGAGCAACGCCGCGTGTTCCCCCATTCACCCACCCCACGCAAGGCAGGCTACGTCTGCACACAGCGTTACGGTCCGAAGGGGCCGATGCACCGCATTGCAGGTTCACAATCTGTTTCGTACACAGGCCGAAAATACCACAAGGGAGTACGTCTGTGCACAAGAACAGGTCTCCACGAAAACAGGGTCGGGTTAACCATGCCATTGGAAAGCGCCCTGAGTTCGCAAGCGCAGGCATGCGCTTCCCCCCAGCACCCACCCAAAACTGGGCGTATCAAGCAGGCACCACGGGTTTCATCGATGTGCCCTTCAGAGGATTTTTAGGCCCTCCCTAGGAAACGGCAGATCTGACTAGAATACTGCGCCGCCGCTTAGCGTGATTTAGTATAGCACCAAAGCAATAAATATACAACATATTCTGTATATGGCATTATGACGAAAAAAGCAAGGTCCTGAATCCATTGGGCTGCAACGAATTGACGGTTTCAGGCTACTATTCACCTGATGCAGGCTTCGGAAATTCTAACATTTTTCTAACAAATTTCTTCGGAACGCGCAGATCCGGAACCTTTACAAGCCCTGTGATCTTGTCCGAAAGCCGCTCGTTGTGCTCATCCGCAAAATGAACATATATACCGGCAGTAGTGGATATATTTGCATGTCCAAGCCAGTGCTGAATTTTCTCCAGGGGTACCGTTCTCAAAGGGGAATGTTGCATTCGTATGCCGCAACGCATGGAGCTCTGTAACCTGGAAATTATGTTATTTAAAAAAATATTTGAAGTCTCTGGTGATCTTAATTTTTTATCTGACTTTACACTTATTAATCCATTCCATGCGTGATTGTGAGAGTCGCTACCCCAGAGGCACTTCCTCACTTGGGTTTTCAGGAAGTATACTTTCATTTCACCGCTTAGTTTAAAAATGTGTTGTTCCTTTTATGTCTTTGATACGTCTCTGTAGACCGGCACATCAGCCTCTCTACTTTCTTTCTCCATATTGATAACCCCCCCTCTTCCTTGTGTGGTAGTTTAGGCCTGTCTCTGAATTGACTGTAATCCAGCGGAAGGGTTAAACTCTCGGAATGCGTTATTCCACTCTACTTTCCGATCTAAATCGGGATACTCTACAATGCTCTATAATGCAATGGCTACGATAAAGTAAGATAAGTTGCGCAAATTGAAAAAGAGGTATCAAGGGTAGAAGCTTTATATTCGGATACTCAAAAATGCGGTTCTACTGCGTAACAATGAGAACATAGAAAAACAGAGAACCGACCACTTTAGGAAGTGATTAACTCTCTGCTTGCAAACCTGTCTGTCAGCGTTAGTGATAAGTTGTTGTGAATACTTCCTTATCAGCGTAAAACTAAGGGATTCAAGGCTTTTCTCGGCAAATTCAACGTATGACAATAGGCTGGAATACGTATGGAATATTCATAGAATTATGATATACTTTGCTCCAAAGAAGTCAAACAGCAAACCAGGATTTTCCGGCGAAGTCTTTTTCCAACTTCAAATAGCAAAAAGCTGTAGAAATTGCTGGCTTGGGAATCAGGAAAGGAGAAGAAATATGAAAAAGAATTTGAGAAAGCTCGGTTTTCTGTTGGGCATGGTGTTCATATGGCTCATCCTGTTCATTGTTATAGGAGTTCCTTTGGTGATATTCTTCTGGTCAGGACCGCCTGCCTGATGGGTTCACTGCTAAAAGCAAAATACCCTTCCAATATCAAAGCCTATATTCAAGGAATAGTTGCCAGTCAACCGTGATATTTCCGGTGTAAAGCAATAAGAAATAGCAAAGCCTGCGTATAACAATAGTTATACGCAGGCTTTGTCTACTTTGGCAGCGGGTGAAGGATTCGAACCCTCACATACAGAGTCAGAGTCTGCTGTGCTACCTTTACACAAACCCGCTAAACCGTGCTTGTTCATAGCGAACAGATATTATTATACTGAAAATTGCATTTTTGTCAAGGGGTTTTACAAATTTTTCTTTTGTTTTTTCAACCGACACCGTTTCTATGAGAAACGGTGTCGGTCACGGCCTTAATGACTGCGAAAGCTATCCAAAAATCCTTTAAAGCCGCTTCGTTTTTGCTGTGGCTTTTTCCCACTTTTCAACCGCTGCAACGCCTCCGCAGCTCCTTCATACGCCTGCTCTGCAGCAGCTTGATACAGGCAGATGGCTCTTTCCAGATCCTTGGAAACACCCTTGCCATGCTCGTAGCACCACGCCAAATGATATTGGGCACGGGGATGCGCCTGCTCTGCCGAGCGGTGATACCACTTGACCGCTTGTTCCCAGCTCTGAGGTACGCCAACGCCGGTCTCATAGAGATAGCCTAAGTTGCATTGAGCCACCTGATCGCCTTGATCCGCTGCCTGCTGATACAGCGCTGCAGCCCGGGCTGTATTCTTTTTCACGCCGTGGCCAAATTCGTAACACACCCCAAGGTTACATTGCGCACGCGGGTAGGAAGCATCAGCCGCCCGTCCATACCACTGAGCCGCCTGCTCCCAGCTCTGAGATACGCCAAAGCCAGCCTCATAGAGATAGCCCAGATTGCACTGAGCCGCTAAATCACCCTGCTCTGCTGCCTGCCGGTATAGATCCGCCGCTTTCTCGTAGCTCTGCTTTACGCCCTCACCATGCTCATAGCATACGCCGAGATTGCACTGGGCGCCAGCTACTCCGGCATCTGCAGCCGCTTTATACCAGCGGATGGCTTCTGCCAGATCCTGCTTCACCCCCAAGCCGCGTTTACAGAATACGCCCATACAGAACATGCCCCGCGGATCCCCCTGCTCTGCCGCCTTCCGATACCAGCTTGCAGCACGCACCAAGTTTTTCTCCACACCCTTGCCGTTTTCATAGCACCAGGCCAAATTACACTGCGCGCGGGGCATCCCCTGCTCTGCGGCGGCGCGATACCATTTGACAGCCTGCTCCCAGTCTTGTTTAACCCCGCAGCCAAGCTCATACAGAAACCCCAAGTTGCACTGGCCGGGTGCGTTTTTCAGTTCAGCAGCCTGCCGATACAGCTCCGCCGCCTTTTCATAGCTCTGTTCCACACCCGTCCCGGTCTCATAGCAAAATCCCAAGCAGCACTGGCCATCTTCATCATTCTGCTCCGCTGCCTTACGGTACCAAGTCACTGCCTCCACCGGGTCTGCCGGTACGCCCCGCCCCCGCTCACAACAAAGGCCATAGCACAACTGCCCCCGTGGATAGTTTTGATCTGCGGCCGCACGGTATAGGCGGGCAGCCTCTTGAAAATTCTCTTCCACACCCTTGGCATATTCGTAACACCAGGCCAAGTTGCACTGGGCACGTGGATACCCCTGGCTGGACGCTGCGCGATACCAGTTCACCGCTTGCTCCCAGCTCTGCTCTACGCCAATACCGCTCTCATAGCAAAATCCCAGGCAGCATTGTCCGGCCGCATTGCCTTGATCGGCGGCGCTGCGGTACCACTTAACCGCCTGCTCCAGGTTTTTGGGGATACCGCTTCCAAATTCCAGGCACCTGCCCAGTTCTGTCTGAGCGCTGGGATACCCCAGCCATGCTGCGGATTGATACCACTTGACAGCCTCTGCCTCGTCCTGCTCCACTCCCCAGCCCCGGTGGTATGCCTCTCCGAGGAGGAATTGAGCCCGTGGGAAGCCGTTCGCAGCCCCCTTGAGAAAGCACTCCAGTGCCTTGGCATAGTCCGTCTCCACGCCGATACCATATGTATAGCAATAACCCAGATTGGTCAGTGCCGGCATATAATCATGGGCCGCTGCCTGGGCATACAAGACCGCCGCCTGTCTGGCATCCGTCTCCACACCGATCCCTGCCTCAAAACACCAGGCTAGGTTTGTCAGGCCCAGCATATCTCCCATGGCAGCAGCCCGCTGGTAACAGGCCAGCGCTTGTGTTTCACGCCGCTCATCCGCAGCTTGGTTTCCCAAACTTACCCAGTCGCCGGAAGAGAGCATCTCCTCCTCCATCGGAACAAAAAATGTGCCGCCGCAGCGGGGGCACACATCCGGTTCCTCTTCTGCCACGTATCCGCAGTCTGGATTTTCGCACCGGTAATAATCCATGGTTTACTCCTCCTTTGTCACAGAGTCACCGTTCTCCGAATCCATCCGGGGCGTATTGTAAAAATCCAGAAAAGAATGTGTGATTCCCCGGTATTTAAAGCCTGGAAACGTATCCAGCTGGACGCCATGAATGGCCCGGAAAATACTCTTTTCAATGTTGGGATTTTCTGTTTTCAGCCTCCGGAGCAGTACCTTCATCTCCTGGCGTTTGCTCTCTCCCACGCCGTCTCCCGCAGCATCCCGGCTCTCTGTAAAACGGCAGGCACACTGGAGAAAGCGCAAATGATTGTAGTTCTTCCAAGCAATGATATCATCTTCATGGACACAGTACAGCGGCCGAACCAGCTCCATATCCGGGAAGTTTTTGCTGTGGAGCTTCGGCGGCATCGCCTGCAGTTGGGCACCGTAAAACAGCCCCAAAAGTGTTGTCTCAATCACATCTGAAAAGTGGTGGCCCAGCGCGATCTTGTTGCACCCAAGTGCCTGGGCCTTGCTGTATAGAAACCCCCGGCGCATCCGCGCACAGAGATAGCAGGGATTCTTTTCCACCTGCACGGTTACGTCAAAGATATCGCTTTCAAAAATGGTGATGGGAATTCCAAGAAGCTGTGCATTCTCTTGGATCAGGCGGCGGTTTTCCGGATTGTAGCCCGGGTCCATCACCAAAAATGTCAGGTCAAAGGGTTGGTCTGTGTGGCGCTGCAGCTCCTGCATCAGCTTGGCCAGCACCATGGAGTCCTTCCCTCCGGAAATGCACACAGCGATATGGTCGCCTGGCGAAACCAGTTCATAGCGCTTCACTGCGGCGATAAAGGGATTCCACAACTCCTTGCGGTATTTTTTTATAAGGCTGCGTTCAGCAGTCTCTTGTATGGTAAGCTCACGGGACATGAGAGACCTCCTGGGAATAAAGTCAAAGACCGGCCGGCATACAAATCCGGCAAATGGAAAAGTCCGACCACGGCAGCCAAATCCGCTCTGCCGCAGCGTACATAAAATTTTAGGGCCAGCCACCTGCCGCCGTCGCGAAGCAGCTGGAGTCTCCGTATCGTTTTTCGATTACAGCCAAATAGCCCCCAGCCTTAAAATAGAGGCAAATACCCTGCGGTGCCAAGGGCGTTTCTCCCAATCTTCCAGCGTGTACAGCGTGCTTTGGGCCATCGTTCGGTCCAAATCTTCCAGCAGTTCCTCCACCACCGGGGCATGATAAAACAGCACACCGCATTCATAATGCAGCTGAAATGTACGGTAGTCCATATTTGTGCTGCCGATCAGCGCTACTTCCCGATCCACCATCACACTTTTGGCATGGAGGAATCCCGGAGAGTATTTATAAATTTTCACCCCATGCTGCAGAAGCTCTCCCCAATAAGTTTCCGCAACCAGATATGTGAACTTATGGTCCGGAACCGCCGGAATCATCAGTCGGACGTCCACTCCACCGTCAGCGGCCATGCACAAGCTCCGCTGCATATATTCCTCCACAGCATAATAGGGCGTTGTAATATACAAAAAACGCTTGGCCGCGGAAAAGAGCTGCAGATAGGTGTCCTCAATGGGGTTATCCGGATTGTTCAGCGGGCCATCGGTGAATGGCTGACAGAAGCCGGCGCCGCTGCTCTCCACTCTGGAGCGGTAATAGTCATCTTCGTTGGGCAGCGTCCGGCCAATCATTTTCCACATCTGGATAAACTGGGCAGCAAATCCCCAGGCTCCCTCTCCATCAATCCGAACGCCTGTGTCTTTCCAATGGCCAAACCGGACAATCAGATTTGCGTATTCATCAGCAATATTGATGCCGCCGGTGTAGGCATACTGTCCGTCAATCACGGCAATCTTGCGATGATCCCGGTAGTTGAAGTAGATCCGGTTGATATATCGGTGAACAGGGTTAAACACCTCTACCTCAATGCCTGCATCCTGTATCGCCTGCAGTGTGCCGTCCGACAGGCGGGTAATATTGCCGAAATCGTCAAAGATAATGCGGACTTCCACCCCGGCAGCGGCCCTCTCCCGCAAAACAGCAAACATGCGATCCCAGATCTGCCCTTCGGCCAGAATATAATACTCCAGGAAAATATAAAGCTCCGCCTGCTGCAGATGCGTAATCAGGTCATCCAAGAATTCCGCCCCATCGGAAAAATACTTGGCATCCGTATTGCGGTAGAGCAAAAAGCCTTTTTTCTGAAGATAGGCGGCCAGACGCCCCAGCGCTGGGGACTGTTTTCCAAGCCGCGCCACATTATTGGCGCTCTCCATCTGCGTGCTCTCCCGTTCCTTTGGCGGTGCAATTTTGCGCATACTTAAATTCTTTGCCTGATGCGTGCCGCCCCACAGGCAGAAGAGAATCATGCCAGATACCGGCAAGGCCAGCAACAGACACATCCATATCAGCTTGTAGCTTGGACTGCCGGGACGCTGGTAGACCCGGATGGCCACAACCGCGGCCACACAGACCAATGCTGAATATACATATGTGGCTTTTTCCTGCAAAATCCGGGACAAAAATACTGTGGTACAGATTTGGGCAAAGACCGTCAAGACGCACATCGACAGGCTGGTCGCTGCGGAAATCCGCCGTTCCGTTCGTTCTTTTGGATGCGTTCTGGACAAATCTTCCGCCCCCTCTCTTTTACTCTGCCGTCAGCTTGCTTCTCTTATTAAATGATTATACAAAAAAAGCAGATCCGCTGCAACCTTCTTTCTGTAAAATGGAGTCCCCCGCTCTCTGAGCGGGGGACTTCTATCACCGGTTCTGGCACAGCAGGGCCTGCTTGATATCCCACAGCTTTTGGCTGAGATCCACATAGTAGGTATGCGGATTTTCAAAGCGTTTTACCTCATCCCACAGGGTATCCACCTGCTCTTTGCAATATGCCTGAATTTCCTGCAGGCTTGGCCGCTGATAAACCAGCTTGCCCCCCTGAAACACCGGCACCTGCAGGGAGCGGATTGCGTAGTTGGTAAAAGTCTTGCGCTTCCATGTTGCCTGTGGATCAAACAGCTCCAGCGGCTGGCTTTCATCCACTGTTTCATCCCAAACCGCAATATAGTCGGCCTCGGCTTTGCCTGTTTGCTTGTCATAAAGGCGGTACACCCTTTTGAAATGCGGGTTCGTGATTTTGTCTATGTTCTCGCTGACCTTAATTTTAGGCGTGATATTTCCGCTTGTATCCTCCACTGCCGCCAGCTTGTACACGCCGCCAAACACCGGCTCACTGCGTGCGGTAATCATCCGTTCACCCACACCGAACAGGTCGATTTTTGCCCCCTGCAGCAGCAAATCCTGGATGATATATTCGTCCAGTGAATTAGAGGCCGAGATTTGGCACTCTGTCCATCCCGCATCGTCCAGCATCTTTCTGGCCTCCCGGGTAAGGTAAGCGATATCTCCGGAGTCCAGGCGGATGCCGCATTTGGTAATGCCCCTGGGCTTCAGCACCTCATTGAACGCCCGGATCGCATTGGGCACACCAGACTTCAGCACATTATAGGTATCCACCAACAAGGTCGCGTTGGTCGGATAAATCTCACAGTAGGTTTTAAACGCCTCATACTCGGAGTCAAACATCTGGACCCAGGAGTGGGCCATGGTTCCGCCCGCCGGAACACCGTACAGCTGATCCGAGATGGTGCAGGCCGTCCCCTTACAGCCGCCGATATAGGCCGCCCGGGCACCGCTGATGGCGCCGTCTGTCCCCTGCGCCCGGCGGGAGCCAAACTCCAGCACCGTCCGTCCCTGTGCTGCGCGGACAATGCGGTTGGCCTTCGTGGCAATGAGACTTTGGTGGTTGATGGACAGGAGCGTGAATGTTTCAATCAGCTGTGCTTGGATTGCAGGCGCCCGAACCGTCACCACTGGCTCCCGCGGAAAAATCGGCGTCCCTTCCGGAACCGCCCAGATGTCACCTGTAAATTTAAAATTCCGCAGATACTCCAGAAACTCCTCTGAAAATAAATTCTTGCTGCGGAGATACGCCAGATCATCCTTGTCAAAATGCAGATCTTCAATATATGCAATTAGCTGATCCAGGCCTGCGCAGATCGCAAAACCGCCGTTGTCCGGCACCGTCCGGAAAAACACATCAAAATACGTGATGCGGTCCTGAAAACCCGCCTGAAAATAACCGTTGCCCATCGTCAGCTCATAAAAGTCACAGAGCATGGTCATATTCAGCTTTTCTTCGGTCCTCATATTACCCCTCAAATCCCCTCATCTGTAATTGGGTACTGCTTTTTTTATTATAAGCAGATGAGCACGGAAAAGCAATCGGTTTTCTAAATTCTCGTCAAATTCATGTCAAATAATTGTCAAATTGGAATTGACAAGCAGCCTTCTCTCCCCTATGATGTGGATATGAGCAGCGGCGTTAAACCGCCGTTGCGGAAAGGATCTTTCATCATGGATGTGATTTTGGGCATCGACATCGGTGGTTCCACCACGAAAATCGTGGGTCTTCAGACTGACGGAACCGTTTTGTCTATGTTGCGGGTGCGGGCAGAGGATCAGATTACCAGCCTGTACGGTGCACTCGGCAATTACCTTACCAGCAATCAGCTCTCGCTGCAGGATGTTCGGCGAATCGTACTGACTGGCGTAGGTTCTTCTTATGTAGACGGGAATATCTACGGCGTTCCAACCTGTAAGGTGGATGAATTCCGGGCCAGCGGAGAAGGCGGTCTTGCTCTGACCAGCCAGGAATCCGGCGTGGTCGTGACAATGGGCACTGGAACGGCCTTTCTCTGGGCGGAAAAAAGCGGAACCATCCGGCATCTCTGCGGGAGCGGCATCGGCGGGGGAACCTTGGGCGGATTATGCCATAAACTGGTGGGAGCCGAACGTTTTAGCCAAATCAAAAAGCTGGCGGAACAGGGGGATTTGCATCAGGTGGATTTGACCATTGCAGAGCTCTCCAAGGATGCTGCCGCCACTTTGGATCCGGATATGACCGCCGCCAATTTTGGCAACCTGGCAGAGGATGCCTCTTCTGCTGACTTGGCCGCGGGTGTGGTGAACCTGGTGCTGCAGGCCATCGGTACCATGACGGTGCTGGCCTGTCAATGCTGTGACAGCAAAACAGTAATTCTTACCGGCTCTATGACCACGCTGCCGCAGGTGCTGCCCAACTTTGAGCTGTTCGAACGGCTATACGGAATTCATTATATTGTACCGGAAAATGCCACTTTTGCCACCGCCATTGGTGCCGGTCTGTGCAGTCTGCGAAAAAAGGCTGTTTGCTGAGTTTGCTGAAGCCAGTAACGCTGTGCTGTCCAGCCCTGACACTGGTTTCCGCCGAATCTTATGCCCCACGCATCCATGTAGCAGGGACAGGTGCGGCACCTGTCAGCAATTTTCTGTACATGTTTAAACAACGCAGAGCGCCCGGACCGTCAAACGGTCCGGGCGCTGTTCCTATTGTGCTCAAAGGCACTTTACTCCTGATCCCCATCCTCGTCGGAGGGCTCTTCTTCCAAGCCGCTCACGTCAAACTCCAGCTTCTCGCCACAGTTGGGGCAAATAACCTCGCCGTCTTCCAGAATCGACTCGTCAAAATAAATGGTTTCCTCGCAGGTGGGGCAAGTGGTTGCGTAGCAATCCTCGTCCTCGTCCAGCTCTTCATATTCCTCGTCGTCTTCGTCATCCTCATCGCCATAGATGAGATCCTCTACATCCTCCAAGTCGTCGCTGACAGCGTCCAGGCCGTCACCCAGTTCTGCCTGGGCATCCTTCAAATCCTCCATTTCCAGTGCAATGTCATCCAAGACATCAATCATGGCAGCGAGCAGCTTCCCCTCCTTGGTGGTGGTGTCCAGCTCCATACCCTCAGCCAAGCCTTTCAAATAGGCAACCTTCTCTGTAATTTCCATCGTAGCAGCTCCTTTCGTTTCAATCAGCTAACAATCCGATCGTTTGTTTTGCAGGGGTAAGAAAGGGGGGATCTTCATCCCCCCTTTTCTATCTTCTTTACTCTTTGCTGCGGCCGATATACTCACCAGTGCGGGTATCGATCTGGATTTTGTCACCGGTGTTGATAAACAGGGGCACCTTGACCTCTGCGCCGGTTTCCAGGGTTGCAGGCTTAGTCACGTTGGTCGCCGTGTCGCCCCGCACGCCCGGCTCTGTCTCCGTAACCTCCAGATCCATAAAATTAGGCACTTCTACGGTAAACACGCTGCCCTTATAGCTCACCAGCTTACACACGGTATTCTCCTTGACGAACTTAAACGCGTCACCCAGGACATCCCGGTTCAGCGGGGTCATATCAAACGTCTCCGGATCCATGAAGTAGTACAGGTCGCCATCATTATAGCTGTATTCCGCATCCTTGCGCTCCACCACAGCCTGCTCAAACTTGGCAGTGGGGTTAAAGGACTCCTCGCGGATGGCACCAGTCATCACGTTCTTGTACTTGGTACGCACAAACGCAGCGCCCTTGCCGGGCTTCACATGCTGGAACTCCACGACAGTCATAACCTTACCGTCCATCTCAAAGGTGACACCATTGCGGAAATCACCGGCAGTAATTGTTGGCATAAAATTGATCCTCCTTACAAATCTATGAGAAAACGACCTGCAGAAGGACATTTTCTCCATTTTTTCACATTCATATTCAGTCAAATTACCTAAGATATTTTATCCTATGTTGTCCGCTATTGCAAGAGCTTTTTCAAGAAAATATTGGAGTTTCCAAACTTTCCAGCCATGAACCACAAATATCTGCGCCTTCTTGTCAGCATTTTTGCCGGATTCCAGCCGGTGCCCTTTAGGAGCCTCCGTTCTATCCAGAGATTTCCTCCGCACGTATTTCTTCACCACAGTCAGAAAAAAACCGTTCCAGGAACTTCATAAATTTTTTGGTAATTGGCGATGCAGTTTCCAGGGATCGCAGCAAAATGCCCTCCACAATGTATTGAGGCGGATCAAACGGCAGCAGCACGGCATTTTTGACACGCCCCACCGTCACAAGCTCGTTTGCAATAGAAAGGCCAAGGCCGCGCTCCACCATGGCGAAGACCGAATTGTATTCCACAGTGGAATATTTGATGCGGGGCTCAATGCAGAATCTCTTGAAAATGGCCAGCACATCCGGATCCCGGCCATAGCCTGGCATAATCATTGGCTCATTGCGGAGCTGTTCCGGCTGAATCGCCGTCTGCTTTGCCAGCGGATGCTCCGAGGGAAGGACACAGATCATGGGATCCCTTCTCAGCGGAATAAAGCGGAATGGATCCTCTTTTTGATAGCTGCAGATACAAAAATCGACCTTTTTCCCAGAGAGGAGTTCCTTCAGCCGTTCCTCAATTCCCTCCACCAAATGAATCGTGATTCCCGGATATTCCTTTTGGAAGTCCTCGATGATCTGCGGCATCAACTGGCTGGCAATACTAGAAAAGGTTCCAATGGTAATTTCCCCGCTGAAAAGGTTCCGCAGTTCAAAGGCCCGCTGCTCCAAGCGGAGTTCCGATTCCACCAGTTCCTGAATAACCGGCAGAATTCGTTTTCCCTCCGAGGTCAGTGTCACGCCTGTCCGGCCACGGTATAAAACGGGAAAGCCCAGTTCACTTTCCACAACGTCTACAATATAGCCAATTCCCGCCGGCGTATAACCCAATTCTGCCGCCGCAGTGGAGAGGCTGCCGCAGTCAACCGTTTTCAGTAAAATCCTGCATTTCTCTGTATCCATCGTCTCCGCCCCCTTACCTTCAGCATTCCCCTGTGCGGGACTGTCTGAATCCCCACGCAGTCAAACTCCGCAGCACACTGACATGCCGCGCATTTCCTTTAGATTTTCTAAAAGAAGTCTTTATAAATTTGGTATTTAAATATTAGAAAGAATGCACTAAATTGGAATCACCAAGCAGTTCCGATTGTCGTTTTCATCCAAAATAAATGAAGCGTCATCCGGCTGCGCATATATGGCAAAAAATCAACATAAAAGGAGCATGAATATGATTGGCGAAAAAGTAATTCACAAACTCATGATGACCGGCGAGGACGGCCACTATGTCGGCAATCTGGTCAACGGCACCCGCATGCTGGACTTCTTCGGCGACGTGGCGACAGAGTTGCTGGTCCGGATGGACGGCGACCTGAGCCTGTTCAGAAGCTACAAGGAAGTCGACTTCCTGGCTCCCGTGTATGTCGGCGATTTCATGGAGTACCATGGTTGGATTGAGAAGAAGGGCACCACTTCCTATGAAGTGCATTTTGAGGCCTGGAAGGTCATCACCATGCCCGATGACTTCAAATTGAAGAGCAACTTCCTGGACGGTGTTCAAGGGGAGCCTCAGCTGCTGAACCTGAAGCAGTCCGCCGCGCTGGTGTGCAATCCTCCCATTCTGTGCGGCAAGGCAATCGGCGTTCTTGTGATTCCAAAGGATTGCCAGCGCGGTCCGCAGGATCCTAAATTCGCTGTTTGATAAATTCAGTATGACGAAAATCGTGAGCAGTGTCAAGCTGCTCACGATTTTTTCACCATATTTTCAGGGCATCTGGCTTTAAAGGGGGCCTGCAATCCATGCAGCACCTTCTGCCAAAGGGTCACAGCACCCCCCCTTGGCTCGACCATCAGTGCCAGAACACCGCTGCGGTTGGCAGCCAGCACATCCGTCAGCAGCTTGTCCCCTACCATGGCCGTGTGCTTTGGGGAGATGCCGCTTGCCGCCATGGCGGCCTCCAATCCCCGTGGCGATGGTTTGCCGGCATGGCCTTGATATGGAATTCCCAAATCGGCACAGAATTCCTGTACCCGACGTCCGGATCGGTTATTGGAGACGATTACGCACTGGATTCCGGCAGCATGAAGCGCCGCGATCCACTCCCGCAGGGCCAGATCCGGCCTTCGGACATATTTAGGAGCCAACGTATAATCCAAGTCGCTCAGCAGCAGTGTAATGCCGCGCTGCTGCAGCCATGCAGGTGTAATCTCCTCATATCCATTCCATAATGCGCTTGGGATCAGAGAAAATGGCATAGGCACTTCCTTCTTCGCATAAGTTTTTCATAACCAGTATATCAAAAGGGACGCAAATCCACAAGGGGGGAGAGCCTTTGCAACTCTATCTGGCTGTGATGCCTGCCCAGCTGCAGGATGCCTCCAGGTACTGCCGAAACTTTGCCCACGTGGCTTATCGAATCGGCAGTGAGTCCACCCTGCTGCGGCAGAGTCTGCTGCTGCAGACCCATGGCGGCCTGCTGTCTGTCAGTGATGGGGAAATGCCGCCGGTTCTTGATTCTGAAAAGCTGTGCGCCGCTGTTCTGCGCGAATGCAACCGCCGGGGATACAGCGGTGTGCTTCTGGACTTTGAGGCACCGCCCACCAGGGATCGATCGGTCTTTGTTGAGCGTCTGGAGGCCGCACTCTCCGCCAGTAAGCGGAGTCTGTACATTCCGGAATCATACGGCCGTGCAGCTTCTGGCGCCGTGCCGCTGATCTGTACGGCCATCTCCGGCGGCAATTTCATGCAGCGGCTG
Source organism: Oscillibacter sp. PC13 (assembly GCF_900115635.1). Taxonomy (GTDB): domain Bacteria; phylum Bacillota; class Clostridia; order Oscillospirales; family Oscillospiraceae; genus Oscillibacter. The sequence continues at coordinate 31,035 of NZ_FOXE01000022.1, forward strand.
CAGGAGGCCGCGGCCGCCAGAGGCGGCGCCGGTCGCTTGGCGCTGGATGTACAGAGGCTGCGGATGGATTTTCTGCTGCCTGCCAGAACCGGAGAGGGACGGCCGCTCACCGAAGCGGAATTCTATCAACTGATGGAACGGGAGCAGCCCTCAGTTTTCTTTTCCCAGGATCTGTGTGCCCGCTACTTCACCTATACCCGGGAGAATCAAACCCATTTTGTATTGTTTGACGATGCGGAGACTTTGCTGCAAAAATTGCGAACCGGCAGCGGAATGGGGTTTTCAGCCGCATTTTTGATGTATCCGGAGGTAAAGGATATTTTGCCCAAACTGTTTGCGAAAAACGGAAAACAGCCCTTTGCATAAAAAAACGCTGTGCCAGTTGGCACAGCGTTTTTTCAGAATCAATAAAATCTCTTCTTGTTCTTGCGAGCAGCCTCAGACTTCTTGCGGCGCTTGACGCTGGGGCTCTCATAATGTTCTCTCTTGCGAACCTCGGCGATCACGCCTGCTTTGGCACAACTGCGCTTGAAGCGCTTCAGTGCGCTGTCAATGGACTCGCCGTCCTTCACATGGATCTCAGACATTTATATTTCCCTCCCTCCGAGGTATCCGGCTAAATCCAGGATACTTTAAGGGCCATAATCTATGGCGTTAACAAAGTTATTATACGGATCTTTTCGGAAGTTGTCAAGAGAATTTGTTGAAATCCATCCAGAATTTCGGTTCTCCTGCAAAATCTCAAAAGGGACTGCCGAATTCCATACAATCAAACAGTCCGGCAAAGTCCACCCGGTTCAAGGGTTTGCTCATAGGCGCAAACCGCTTGGACGGTGCCATTTGGCGCGGCGGCTTTTACTGGGGCTTCACAATCAGGTTCACCAGCCGGTTTTTCACCAGAATGGTCTTGACAATCTTCATACCCTCTGTGGCCTTGGCAACCTTCTCCACGGCCAATGCCGCCTCTACCACTGCCTGCTCCTCACTGTCGGTCGGCATGGTGATGGTTCCCTTCAGCTTGCCATTGACCTGAACAGCCATATCCACAGCAGCAGCAACCGTCTTGCTCTCATCAAACTCCGGCCATTCCGCTTGGCAGCACATCTTTCCGGTCTTGGCCGCAAAGCCCAGGCTCTCCCACAGCTCCTCGGTGAGATGGGGAGCAAAGGGATTCAGCAGCAAAAGCAGATACCGCATATCGCCACGGGTGCAGCCATTGGCATAGAACTCATTCACGAGAGTCATCAAGGCCGCAATGGCGGTGTTCATCTTCAGGTTATCCACATCATCAGTGACCTTTTTGACGGTCTTGTGAATGGCGGATTCGTTGGCGGGCGTTACGTCATCGCTCTCCTCTGCCTGCTCCGCCAGGTTCCAGACCCGGTCCAGGAATCGCTTGGATCCCTTTACGGCCTCCGTAGACCAAGTGGCCGCCTTCTCAAAGTCACCCACGAACATGATATAAAGGCGCATGGTATCGGCACCGTACTGCTCCACAATGTCGTTGGGATTCACCACATTGCCCCGGGACTTGGACATCTTCTCGCCGCCCTCACCCAGAATCATACCGTGGCTGGTGCGCTTGGCATAGGGCTCCTTCGTGGGCACCACGCCAATGTCATACAGGAATTTATGCCAAAAGCGGCTATACAGCAGGTGCAGCGTGGTGTGTTCCATGCCGCCGTTGTACCAGTCCACAGGGGACCAGTAATCCAGCGCCTCCTTCGAAGCCAGGGCCTTGTCGTTATGGGGATCCATATACCGCAGGAAATACCAGCTGGAACCAGCCCACTGGGGCATCGTATCGGTCTCTCGCTGGGCAGGGCCTCCACACTTGGGGCAGGTGGTATTTACCCAGTCTGTCATTTTGCTGAGGGGAGATTCACCGGTGTCTGTGACCTCGTAGGAGTCCACCTCCGGCAGCAGCAGAGGCAGCTGCTCTTCCGGCAGGGGCACCCAGCCGCACTTGTCGCAGTGCACCAGGGGAATCGGCTCGCCCCAATAGCGCTGGCGGGAGAACACCCAGTCCCGGAGCTTGAAGTTGGTCTTGGGATGACCCAGCCCCTGCTCGGTGACCCACTTCTTCATGGTTGGGATGGCTTCCTTCACGGTAAGCCCATTGAGGAATCCCGAGTTTACCATAACGCCGGTGTCGTCCTTCAGAGTGAAGGCCTCTTTCGTGATGTCGCCGCCCTGCACTACCTCAATGATGGGCAGGCCGAACTTCGTGGCAAACTCCCAGTCGCGCTGGTCGTGGCCGGGCACGCCCATAACGGCGCCGGTGCCGTAGCTCATCAACACGTAGTCAGAGACAAATACAGGAATGTGGGTGCCGTTTGCGGGATTAATCGCCTCCACACCTGCAAGGCGCACGCCGGTTTTGTCCTTATTCAGCTCACTGCGTTCAAAGTCAGACTTGTGCGCAGCCTCCTCCCGGTAGGCAGCAACCTCGTCCCAGTTTTGAATCCGGTCCTTCCATTTGTCCAGGAAGGGGTGCTCCGGAGAGAGTACCATATAGGTAACGCCGAACAGCGTGTCGCACCGCGTGGTATAAACCGTCATGGTGTCACCGGCAGTGGTTTGGAAGTCCACCTCCGTACCTTCGCTGCGGCCAATCCAGTTTTTCTGCTGGATCTTCACCCGCTCAATAAAATCCAGATCGTCCAAGTCATCAATCAGCCGGTCCGCATACTTGGTGATGGCCAGCATCCACTGGCTCTTCTCCTTGCGGATGACCTCGCCGCCGCAGCGCTCGCATACACCCTCCACAACCTCCTCGTTGGCCAGGACGATCTTGCAGCTGGTACACCAGTTGACGGGCATGGAAGCTTTGTAAGCCAACCCTTTTTTAAACATCTGGAGGAAAATCCACTGAGTCCATTTGTAATAGTTGGGGTCGGTCGTATTCACCTCCCGATCCCAGTCGAAGGAATAGCCCAGCATCTGAAGCTGCTTGCGGAAGTTCGCCACATTGTCGTGGGTCACCTTGGCGGGATGGGTGTGGGTCTTGATGGCAAAGTTCTCCGTGGGCAGGCCAAAAGCGTCATAACCGATGGGGAACAAGACATTATAGCCCTGCATCCGCTTTTTCCGGCAGATAATGTCCATGGCCGTGAAGGGCCGGGCATGGCCTACATGAAGGCCTTGGGCAGAGGGATAGGGGAATTCAATCAAGCCAAAAAATTTTTCCCGGTTCTTGTCACCGGTGACAGCAGCAAAGGGCTTTGTCTCCAGCCATTTGTCCTGCCACTTTTTTTCTATACTGGTAAAATCGTACTTCATCTCTGACTCCTTTATCTTTCCATCATGTTCTATATAAAATACAAATCAAAAACGCCCCTGACCGTTTCGGTCAGGGGCGTCTGAACGCGATACCACCCTGATTCAGCTGCCAGTCACCCGGTCAGCCCTCTGTGATCCCAAGGATCAGCAGCCGATAACGGGGCCTGCCGTCCTGCCTTACTGGTATTCAGGCAGGAGACTCCAGGATCAGTTATACACGGGACTCCCCCACCGGCTCACAGCAGCCGCCGGCTCTCTGGAGGCGGAAGTTCCCATCTTTTTCCCCTTCAAAGTCTTTGACAGAGTTATTTTACGGGCGTTTTTGTTTTTTGTCAAGAGTACAACCCAAAATAGCCGTCTTTTCCGCTTCAGACGGCTTCAACAGCTGTTATTCAAGGCGTACTTTTTCTTCTTCTTAATCGTTTTTTCCCTCATTCACTCCCACTCGATTGCCAATTTATGATTTGCACTCATTTGTCGGAGTGAAGGACCATTTACCGTTCAGCAGGAGAACTGCTGTATATCCGGAAAAGATCTTGTTTTCAAGAAAGGCCAGGATTTTTTTCACCGGTTTTGTAAAAATGTCAATCAGCAACCCATTGCAGATGGCAAAAATCAGGGTGCCCTCCCGAACCATGTCCGTTGGGATTCCATTCAAGCGGCAAATCAGAATAGAAACCAGCACGTACACAATATCCAGAAGGATTTTACTGGTGCCAAACTGAATGTGGAGCCGCTCCGTCATAATGCCGCAAAATGCCTCCGGCGGGTAATTGAGGAACCGTGCGTACTTGATAATTGTAAAGCCAAGGCTGATCAAAAGCATTCCAACAAAAAACAGGCCGAAACGCTGTGCATAGGTCTGCGGGTGCAGCGCCTGAAAAGGTGGAAAGGTATATCGAAAAAAGTTCAGAATAAATGTTTGCATGATGACAGGAACTGCCTGCAAAAAGCGAATCCGCTCAAACCGCTTTCCCAGCAGCAGGATCTGAAAAATGAGAAACAGGCTGTACAAAAGAAACATTGCGGTGCCAACTTTTATATGCAGTGCGGCCGCAATTGCAGAGCAGGTCCCTGTGGAGGTTGTTTGCCCAAGACCGGCGATGATCCCAAATGTCGCTCCTATGGAGAGGGAGGTAACCCCGAACAAAAGTTCCGCGAATTTTGTAAGAGCCGTTTTCATAAGCAATCGTCAAATACCTTTCTAGCCAAATTTATATGTACAAGAAATTTATGTACAAGCATTTAAGCATTTAAAATAGCCATCGCAGTATGGCTTGCAGGAAACAGTTTCCTATGAAAGTCGTCCTTTGTCAAACTAAAAGATGAGTCCACCGCAGCTGCCGCCGCAGGTAATGAAACACGTATAAAAAGATGGAAAATGCTGGCTGCTTGCATATACCAACTTGTGTATCGCCTGCGGCGGCAACTGCGGTGGACTCATAGATCTGCACCAAGGAATCGCGCCATTTGTTCTTAATTTGACAGGTATCGGTCTTTCGCCTATAATGTGATAGAACATGATCCTGTATTGTATTAAATCACAAGATTGATTCTTTTGGAAATGCCGCTTTTGTATGAGCATGCATAGGAAAAAGTTATGCTTAGAGAAGCATTGGCTTTTGGGAGGGCAACCATGACTTTGCAGCAACTGAGATATGTCGTAGAGATTTTCCACTGTGGTTCCATTACAGCAGCTGCCCAGAAGCTGTTTGTCACGCAGCCCAGCATCAGCCGGGCGATCCGTGACCTGGAGTCCGAAATAGGGGTTACCATTCTTGAGCGCAATCCTGGCGGCGTATCCTTTACTGCGGATGGGCTGGAACTGCTGGTGTATGCAAAGTCAATCCTGGAACAGGCTTCCAGTATGAAAATGCGTTTTTTAAATTCAAAGGAAAATGAAATGCTGCGCCTTACCGTATCTGTTCAGCACTATATTTTTCCCATTGATGCTATGATCAATTTTGTAAATCAGCGCCTGGCTGAAACCCCGTCTTTTACAATCAATCTTCGTGATGGAAATACCTCCCAGGTTGTAAAGGATGTGTTGTTCCAGCACAGTAAAATAGGGGTTCTCTACATCTCCAATGCAACCAGCCATTTTATGCATCAGCTGTTTCAGAAAAACGATCTGGAATTTCATCCAATGGGGACATTTTCCCCTCAGGTTTATCTGCGGCGCGGCCACCCTCTGGCTGGCTATAGTGCCATTTCCTCTGAACAGCTCCTGCCGTATCCCTGTGTCCGCTATGAGTCCGGCGGGGATCTGTTTAATTTTGCAGAGGAAATCATCGTTCTGGAAGATACTTCCAAGTGCATTTTTGTAACGGACCGTTCCGCCCTGTTCAGCTTTCTCCGGTGTACGGATGCATACGGCATGGGTTCAGGCTGTCTGCTGCCGCACGTCATTGGCCCGGATATTGTCTCCATTCCGCTGCAGGACCGCACGGAAGGAATGCAGATTGGCTGGATCAAGCTGAAAAACACCGTTATTCAGCCACAGATGGAAGATTACATTCATTTTATGGAGTCCTCCCTGCGGAAGTGTTCCGGGCTGAACTGCTCTTTAAACTGAAATTCTGAAGATATCTATATCAACTTAAAAACAAAAAACGGCAGGGGCGTTGGAGCGTGCATCTCCAATATCCCTGCCGCCTTTTTGCTTTTCAAGAGAATTTGGCTCATCAAAAACGGATACGGGCAGGTCCTGCCCGTATCCAAATACATCCCTGTCCAAATGGCTTTATGCACCTTCGGCACAGGAAGCACTCAGTCCGCAGTCAGCACGCTGCTGAGATCCAGCGGCTTTCCATCGCTCCACAGCCGTTCCAGAGAATAGAACTCCCGGGCCTCCTCAGAAAACACGTGAATGCAAACACTGCCGTAGTCCAGCAGAACCCAGGTGTCATCCCGGTAACCCTCCCGGCGCAGCGGGTCCTCGCCCGCCTGTTCCTTCAGTGCCTTCTCCACAGCGCCGCACAGTGCATTGATCTGGGTGTTGGAAGTACCGGTGGCAATGACAAAATAGTCCGCCAGGGTAGTCAAATCTGTGATTTCAATCGCGGAAATCGCCTTGCCCTTTTTCTCGTCCAGGGCCTTTGCCGCAATGATAGCCAGTTCCTTTGGTGTCATGTGCTTCATCCTTTCTTGATCAGCGGTTTCCAGAGTACGCATCACCCGGATACCACCATGCTTCTTTTATGCAGCGGGGGCAGGTTCAATGATGGAAAAATCCGGTTCCATCGGATCCGTGGCACCCGTTCCGCCGCTTTCAGACGGCGCCGTGGTGCCGATATTCCCGTCGGTATTGCCGCCCTCCGGTGGTGTCGTCGTACCAGTATCTCCACCGGTATTGCCGCCATCCGGCGGCGTGGTCGTGCCAGTATCCCCACCGGCACCGTCGCCCTCCGGCGGTGTCGTCGTACCGGTGCCTCCACCGCTGCCGCCGTCTCCTGGAAGCGTTTCAGGAGAATCTCCAGTGCCCGGATCGATTGGATTTCCATCTTCATCCACATCAGGTTCCTCAGGCTCAGTCTCCGGTTTGGATGGCTTTACCGGCGCCACTGCCGCCTTACCGTCCTCTACATGGCCGGTGGAAGAACTGACAGACCCGTTGGAATTCACAGACATGATGTCCAAATCGCTGAGGGTAAATTTCTCCACAAAGGGACTCAGCTCATTATTTACCAGCTCCAGCAGTTCCTTTGGATAAGGTGTGACATAGGACTGCATATTGCCGTAGGTCCGGCTGTAGCAGGTGGCGCTGTAATTGCCGGGCATGGTGACAAATTTGATGTTTTCCATCTTCAGGCCGCCCATAATGGCCTGTTGGCCAAACCAAAAAAGGTTCTGGTAGGAGAGATCCGTCTTCACATTCTCCTCAAACACCTTGACGAGTTGTTTGATCTTGGGAACGTTTTGAATTTTTAAAAGCTGCTCAATCACAGCCTTGAGAAAGTTCTGCTGGGTCTCAATCCGGCCAATATCACCATTATTGTATCCATTTTTTCCATCCCGGAACCGAACAACCTGCATCGCCATGTCGCCGTCCAGCAGCTGATATCCCTTCTTCACGTTAATCGCCAGATCCTGAAGGGGATCCCAGTACTGCATATCCCGGGGGACATCAAACCAGACGCCGCCAATGGCATCCACCAGCTCGCCTACAGCTTCCCATTCCACAATTACCTGAAAATCCGGTGTAAAGCCCACCAGTTGGGAGATCTCCTTGTACAGGGCCTGGATTCCCTTCTCTCCGCCGCCATACCAATTATATACGGAGTTGATCTTCTTAATATCCCATGGGACGTTTACCATGGTGTCACGGGGAATGTTCAGCACTGTCAGCTTTTGGTCCGTAACATTATAGGAGGCCAGCATCATGGTGTCGCAATTGCCGCCTCCGCCGGTGTCCCGGCCTAAAACCAGAACTGTATACCAGTCCTTGGTCTTCCGCTCACCATCGGCTCGTGGCTGCACACCGTCGCCGTAGTCAATTTCTTCCGCTTCGCTCCCCTCTCCGCCGACAGGCTTTTCCTTTTCCAAATCGGGGCGGACAAATACGCTCTGCCAAGCCAGGACGCCCACCAGCACCACAGCCAGCACCGCCGCCACGGCAATCAGTACTTTTTGCTGGCGGGTCAGGCGGCTTGGCTTCTTTGGTCTTTTCTCTTTTGGCTGCTTTTGCGGCCTTCCACCCGCCACGCGCTTTCCAGTCTCTCTGTCCACTGTCTCTCTATCCTTTCAGTGCATCCCGGGCCTCAAGGGTGGCACGGTGCACGGGATTTCCCATGGCCGTCATCTCTTCAACGGTCATCTCCAGGCCCAGCAACAGGCCGGCATTCAGGTCTTTATAGCACACATTGCGCAGTTTGTCCACCCCCGGGAAATCCCGGGAGGGCTCAATATAATCCGCCAGATAGATAATTTTTTCCAGCAGCGTCATCCCCGCATGGCCCGTGGTGTGCCACCAGATGGCACTGTAAATCTCTTCGTCCACGCCGAACACATCCCGTGCAATGGCAGCGCCGGTCTTGGCGTGAAGCAGTTTCAATGCCTTTTGCTCCAACTCGTCCAGCTGGATGTGATACTGCGCGCACAGCGCCAGCTGCTCCTCCATATTCAGCCTTTTGGTGCAGTCGTGTAGCAGCGCCGCCACTCTCGCTTTTTCCACATCCGCGCCGTAGCGCTCCGCCAGGCGGATGGCCTCCTGCTCCGTTCCCAGCACATGGGGGATGCGTTTATGCTTGAGATAGCTCAACGCCACCGGCCGCAGCTGGCTGATAGAAAGATGCTTCAAATCGGCATGGGTGCGGTACAGTCTCTCCCGCAGGATGTATCCATAAACCGCGGGAGCCAGCAGGCTGCCACCGCCTCCAATGGCCAGCTGTTCCCGCAGATCCGTGGAGGAGACCTCCACAACTCCGGGAATGCTCAGAGTAAACAGCCGCGCCTGGGGGTAGTTTTGATAGAGGTACTCCCGCTGGGCGGAAAACAGCTCCTCGATGTCCTCTTCCGTCCGTCCGAAGGCCGCGATGCCGGCCAGAGAGAAAATCTCCTCCGGCGCATGCCAGGTCTGAATGGTTAAAAACATGTCTGTGCCCATCAGCAGCCACAGCTCATCCTCCGGATACTGCTCCTTCAGCTGGGCCAGAGTATCCGAGGTATAGCTCTTTCCCTCCCGACGAAGCTCCAGGTCCAGTACTTCCACCTGGTCCCCCAGCCCCGTTTGCTCTGCGGCCAGGCGGGTCATCTCCAGTCGCTGGTCCGGCGTGGGAGAGCCGGCCGGCAAATCCTTATGGGGCGGCAGTCCCGCCGGGATCAGCAGCAGCCGGTCCAGCTTCAAGAGTTCAAATACCGCCCGGGCCGCGGTAATGTGACCCAGATGAGGCGGGTTGAAGGTTCCGCCGTAGATACCGATTTTCATGATGCTTCCTTCTTCTAAACAGGTTTCTTCTTTGCCGGTTTCACCAGCTGAATCCGCTTGTCCCTGGGCTTGGAGTGGCTCTCCCGGTACAGCACGAATTTTGTGCCGATGACCTGGACCACTTCGCTGCGGGTGGCCGCGGCCAGCTCCTGAGCGGCTGTTCTGGCGTCGTACTCGATGTTGTTGTCCAGCACCCGGCCCTTGATCAGCTCCCGGGCCTCCAGCGCGTCGTCCGCCTGTTTGATGAGGTTTTCCCCAAGGCCGTCCTTCCCCACCTGGAGGATGGTATCAATGGTGTTGGCCAGTCCCCGCAGCTGGGCCCGCTGTTTGCTTGTCAGTTCCATATGGTTCTCCTGTTTTCCCTGTCTTTTCAGACGTTATTTCTGCAGATAAGTTGCAAGCTTTTCCGAAAAGGCGGCCAGCGCTTTTCCCCGGTGGGAAATGGCACTCTTCTCCTCCGCCGTCAGCTGGCCAAAAGTCTTTTTCAGTTCCGGCACAAAAAATACCGGATCGTAGCCGAAGCCGCCCTCTCCCATGGGGGCAAAAGCGATCGTTCCCTCGCACCGACCCTCCGCCGTCAGCTCATCCCCATTGGGGAATGCGCAGGCGATGGCGCAGGCAAAGTGGGCCGCCCGGGTGGTCTGGCCCCGCATGGTGTTCAGCAGAAGCTGACAGCGACCTTTGTCATCCAGGCCCTCTCCGCCGTAACGGGCAGAGTACACGCCGGGTCCGCCGTTCAATGCGTCCACGCAGAGGCCGGAGTCATCCGCGATAGCGGGCAGGCCGGATGCGGCGCAGATGGCCTTTGCCTTCAGCATGGCGTTTTCCGCAAAGGTGGTGCCGGTCTCCTCCACATCCACCGCAATTCCCAATTCCCTCGGGCTGACGACTTCTACACCGTACTGAGACAAAATGGCCCCCATCTCTTTCAGCTTTCCCGGATTGTGGGTGGCAAGCACAAATTTTTCAGACATCAGACTCTTCCTCCCAGGGCTTCCTTCTGAATGGCCAGAAGCTCCCGGTTGCCCTTGGCGCACAGGCGCACCAGCTCCTGCTGCTCGTTCAGGGTAAAGGCCCGGCCCTCGCCGGTGCCCTGAAGTTCAATGATCTCCCCCAGCTCATTCATGACGCAGTTCAAATCCACCTGGGCCCGGCTGTCCTCGCTGTATTGGAGGTCCAGCAGCGGCTGCTCGTCCACAATACCGGCGGAGACGCCTGTGACAAAGTGGCGGATGGGGCTGCTGCCCAGAGCGCCGCTTTCCACCAAAGAGCGGCAGGCCAGCGCCAGCGCGATGAAGCCGCCGGTGACAGAGGCAGTCCGTGTGCCGCCGTCTCCCTGGAGCACATCACAGTCGATGGTGATGGTGTGCTCTCCCAGCTTCGCCATATCCACAGCAGCCCGGAGGGAGCGGCCCACCAGCCGCTGAATTTCGGCGCTGCGGGGAGAGAGCTTCAGCTTTGCTATGTCCCGCCTGCTCCGCTCCCGGTTAGCCCGGGGCAGCATGGAGTACTCCGCCGTCACCCAGCCGGTGCCCTCCGGCACGTGGGGCGGCGTACGGTTCTCCACACTGGCGCAGCAGAGCACCTTCGTGTCGCCGCACTCGATGAGGCAGCTGCCCTCTGCGAATTTTACGAAGTCTGTGGTAATTTTGATGGGGCGCAGTTCATCATATCCCCGGCCATCTTGTCTTTTCATGCTTCTCTATCCTCTTTTGTTGAAATCAAAATCAGCCCGCAGGACGGGCAATGCATTGCCGGGCAGTTGCTGACATGCAAGGACTCAGAGTCCGGAAGCGAGAATTCTCCCATTCCCTCCTCCGGTGCCGGAACGGAAAGCAGGCGCTTCTTCGTTGTCCAGACAATGCGCCGCGGACTCTGTATATAGCCTTTCTGCAGGCTTCCACCGTAGGCGGGGCAAATACATTCCATAAGTGTCCCTCCCTTATTCATGGCGCAGGGCGGGCCGGATGGCTGCCGCAGCCCGGGCATAATCAGAACGGGTGACATAAATGGCATAGCTGTACAGGGCGTCCTGCCGGATTCCGGCAGTCCCGTACCGGGCGCGTTCCGCCGCCCGGGCTGCTCCCCGCATTTTCACGGTACAGGGTATCCCAGCGTTGGAAAGATCCTCCCGAATGCGAAAAAGCTTTTCCTGTGAAACCACCGTGATCAGTTCTCTTCGATTCAAAATGGTGAGCACGAAAGCTCCTCCCCTCTTTCAGACGGTCAGATCACTGCCTCCACATATTCCTTGGCGTCAAAGGGCTTCAAATCCTCGATGCCCTCTCCCACGCCGGCAAACTTGACGGGTACCCCCAGTTCCCTGGCAATGGCCACCACAATACCGCCCTTGGCGGTGCCGTCCAGCTTCGTGAGGATAATGCCCGTAAGGCCGGCGGCCTCCTTAAACTGCTTGGCCTGCACCAAACCGTTCTGGCCGGTGGTGGCATCCAGTACCAGCAATGTCTCCCTGGCGGCGCCGGGGCACTCCCGATCAATGATTTTGGAGAGCTTGGAAAGCTCCGCCATCAGATTGGACTTGTTGTGGAGACGTCCGGCAGTGTCGCACAGCACCACATCCACGCCCCGGGCCTTGGCGGCCTGCAGGGCGTCAAACAGAACGGCGCCGGGATCTGCTCCTTCATGCTGGCGGATCAACTCACAGCCCGCCCGCTGGGCCCAGATTTCCAGTTGGTCCGCCGCGGCAGCCCGGAAGGTGTCCGCAGCACAAAGCAGGACACGCCTGCCTTGGCCCTTCAGCTGGTAAGCCAGCTTTCCGATGGAGGTGGTCTTGCCAACGCCGTTGACGCCGATGACCAGTACCACCGACGGCTTGGTAGAGAGAGCCAGCTCCGTATCACTGACAGAGATCATCTCTGCCAAGATCTCCCGCAGGGCTGCCTTGACCTCCTCTTGATCGTGGAGTTTTTCCTTCCGAACCCGCGTGCGCAGCTGTTCCACCGCCTCCAAAGCAGTGTTCATGCCAAGGTCGGCCAGGATCAGCGTCTCCTCCAGTTCTTCAAAAAATGCCTCGTCCGCCTCCGTAAAGCCGGAGAAGAGATTGGTGGTAATTTTTTTCAGTTTGTCAAAAAAGCCCATAGCGTTCGTCCTTTTATCTATTTTTTCGCCTGATAATCAATTTTTCCACCGCATTCCCGGCAGTATTCACTGGGATGCTGCCCCAGCCACTTTCCGCAGTGCGGGCAGCGCACCAGCAAAAAATTGAGCGCCATGCCCGCAAAGAAGACCAGCATGCCAAGCCACATCAGCTGCTGCCGGTTTCCATCGAGCACGCATAAAATCATCGGAAATAGGCCGGCCACCATAATGCCGACGGATACCATCTGTTTTTGTTTTAAGCTCATACCGCACTCCTACCTGATTTTTATTCGTCTTCCGTGCCGTTTCTGCAATGGATCCGCAGCCCGGCGTCACTTGATTGTTCGCGCTCTCACCGGAGTATTCATTCGGCTGGATCGTTCCAGTCGATCTTCTTTCCGCAGCTCTGGCAGTATTCCCCAGGATATTTTCCAAGCCAGACGCCGCAGCGCGGGCAGCGGAGCAGCGCAAAATCTGCCGCAAATCCGAAGATCATCATGAAGAATCCGGATCCCTCTATCAAGCCCCAGGCCTTGACCGCCCCTGTCATGATCAGGATGAGTCCGATTCCCAGTAGGACAAGAACCACATACTGCTTCTGCTTCAAGCTCATTGAATCTTCAGCTCCTTGACCATGTCGTTCAGGTTAATCGTCAGGATCTTGCTCACACCCTGCTCCTGCATGGTCACGCCATAGAGAACGTCAGCCTCCTCCATGGTGCCCCGGCGGTGGGTGATGACGATGAACTGCGTCTTCCCTGCCAAACGGCGCATATAACGGGCATAACGGGTCACGTTGGCATCATCCAGCGCGGCCTCAATCTCGTCCATCACACAGAAGGGGGTCGGATGTACCTTCAAAATGGAAAAATACAGGGCAATGGCCACAAACGCCTTCTCGCCGCCGGAGAGAAGCGAGATGGTCTTCAGCGTCTTGCCCGGCGGCTGCGCCTTAATTTCAATACCGCAGCCCAGGATGTCCGCCTCGTCCTCCAGCTCCAGCGTGGCGGTGCCTCCGCCGAACAGCTCCACAAAGGTTGTCTGGAAGCTTTCGGAGAGCAGCCGGAACTGCTCGGCAAAAATCAGGGTCATCTGGCCCGTGATCTCCTCAATAATCTCCTCCAGATCCCCTTTGGCCTTTTCCACATCATTGCGCTGGTCGGTGAGATACGTATACCGGGTGTTCACCCGTTCAAATTCCTCAATGGCGCCGATGTTGGGCGTGCCCAAAGCCGTAATCTCCTGCTTCAGCTCCCCAATGCGCCGGGTTGCCTTGGGCAGGCTCTCCAACTCTATCCGCTGGGCCTGCGCATCGGTATGGGAAAGCTCATAATGCTCCCACAATCGATCCAGAATCTGCTTTTCCTCCATGGCGCCGGTGGCAATCTTCTGCTCCAGGCGGGAGACCGCCCGCTCCAGGTTCAGAAGGGTTTCATTCATCTCCTGTCCGGCCCGGTTCTTGGCAGTCCGCTCCGCCTCCAGTGCAATCTTTTCCTCATTCAGCGCCGTCAATCTCTCCCGAAGCGCAGCCGCCTTTGCGGCCAGCGCTGCCGTGGCATCCTGCCGCCGGGTAATCTCCTCCCGGGCGGTTTCAATGTTCCGGTGATAGGACAGCAGCGTCTGCTCCTTTTGGGTTCGGTCGCCGGTAAGGCTGTCTGCCAGCTGCCTCAAGTCCGCAGCCCGGGCAAGCGTGGCCTCCCGCTCGGCAGTGAGTGCCGCCAACGTACTCTTTTTTAAGCTGATTTCCTCGGCCAGCGCACCGGACTGCGCCAAAAGCTCTGACTTTCCGGAGAGAATGCTTTCCGCCTGATCCCGGCAGGCCGCCGCCAGCCGTTCCGCCTCTGCAATCCGCCCGCCGGTTTGTTCAGAGCGGGACACGTTGTCCACAATTCGCCCGTTCAGGCTTTCCAGCTCTCCATTCAAGTTTTCTAAGTTCTCCCTCAGGCTTCGCAGAAGGCTCTCAAGGTGATGCCCGGTACCCTCCAGCCGCAGCACCTCATCCTCAGCCCGGCGGCGCTGCGCCTCCGCAGTCTCCAGCTCGTACTGGACAGCGGACATCTCCCGGCTGGCAGCCGCTTCCGCCTCTTTTGCCTCCTCCAGCGCTCTGTGAAGCGCGTCGGAACGGCCGCTCAGCTTTTCCAGTTCTGCGGCCCGGCTTAAAACGCCAGCGCTGCGGGAGACGGAGCCGCCCGTCATCGATCCGCCCCGGTTGATCACCTGTCCATCCAGTGTGACAATCCGAAAGGCACTGCGGTATTTTCTGGCCATGGCAATGCCGCAGTCCAGATCCTCCGCAATCACGGTGCGGCCCAGAAGGCTGGTGAACACATTCCGGTATTTTGCATCAAAGGAGATCAATCGGGAGGCAATGCCTACAAAGCCGAACTCCTGCTCCACGCCCTTCTCCCGCAATTCGTCACCATGAATGGCAGTCAGCGGCAGGAAGGTAGCACGTCCGCCATCCCGCTGCTTTAAAAAGCCAATGGCTGCCTTGGCATCCTCTTCCCGGTCCACCACGACATTCTGCAGACCCGCGCCCAGGGCAATTTCAATAGCAAGAGAGTATTTTCCGTCTGTCTTCATCAAATTTGCCACCGGCCCGTGAATACCGCGCAGCGTTCCCTTTGCCTGCATCACAAGCTTGACGGCCTTGGAAAAGCCCTCGTACTCCTTTTCCATCTCCGTGAGAAGGCGGATGCGGTTATCCAAGGCCCCCACATCCATGGTGAGCTGGACCTTTTTCTCTGCCGCCGCCGCGGACTTCTTTTTCCGCTCCTCCATTCGCAGACTGTGGCCTGCGATGATGTTGCCGGCCGCCTCTGCCTCGTCCCGCGCGTCCTCCAACGCCCGCCGGTTGGCTTTGCTCTCTTGTTCCGTCCTGGCCAGCTGTTCCTCCGCGGCAGTCCTGTCCGCTTCCACAGCCGTCCTGCGATCAGCAATCTGTGCATTTTCCGCCGCGATGGCAGCAGTCTCTGCCTTTGCATCTGCGGCGGCAGCGATATGAATGGCCTCCTGCGCGCGCAGGGCTTCCGCCTGACTCTGCGCGCCGCCCGCCTGCTCCGCAGTTTCCCGCGCCTTTGTCAGCAAGGCATCCAAGGCGGCATTCCATTCAGCCAGCTGCTCCTCAATCTCGGCAATACGGTGCTCCTGCTCCTCCGCCTGGCTTTCCAGGCTGCCGGCACGGCTGTCCGTCTCCTGAAGCTCCGCCGCGGCTCTTTCAATATTCTCCTGGTTGTGGGAAATGGTACCCTCCAGCACAGCGACGGCGCTCTCCTGCTCCTTTATCCGGCCATCCAGCTCAGAGGCCTCGGAGCGGGTACGCTCGGCCTCCATATCCTTTTCCTGCATCCGTTCTCCGTACCGCTCTCCCTCTGCATAGAGGGCGTCCAGAGCGGCCCGGGCCTCATCCCGCTGGGCCTCCGCCGCATGGAAATCTGTCTCCAGCTTTCGCGCTCCCGCCTTCAGTGTGTCCAGGTTTTCCAGCCAGACGGAAATCTCCAGCAAGCGCAGCTCGTCCCGGAGGACCAAGTACTTTTTGGCCTTTTCAGCCTGATCCCGGAGCGGATCCACCTGCAGCTCCAGTTCTGCAATTTTATCATTGATACGGACCAGATTCTCCTCTGTGCGCTCCAGTTTTCGCTCTGCGTCTTCCTTCCGGTGGCGGAATTTGGAGATGCCGGCGGCCTCTTCAAAAATTTCCCGGCGCTCTCCGCTCTTCGCAGACAAAATCTCATCGATTTTACCCTGTCCAATGATGGAGTAGCCCTCTCTGCCCATGCCGGTATCCATAAAAAGCTCAGATACATCTTTCAGGCGGACGGACTGGCGGTTGATGTAATACTCGCTCTCACCGCTGCGGTAATAGCGGCGGGTGATGGAAACCTCCGCTTCCTCCATGGTGGGGAAGATGTGCTCCGTATTGTCGATGACCAGCGTCACCTGGGCAAAGCCAACCTGGGATCGTTTTTCCGTTCCGCCGAAAATCACATCCTCCATCTTGGCGCCACGAAGCCCCTTGGCGCTCTGCTCGCCCATTACCCATCGAATGGCATCAGAAATATTAGACTTGCCCGATCCATTCGGCCCTACGATGGCGGTAATATCCTCGCCAAAATTCAGAACCGTTTTATCCGGAAAAGATTTGAATCCTTGGATCTCCAATGCTTTCAGGTACAACGTTTTCACCTCGCTCGGCCGAAGCAGCCGCTTTACATACGATAACTAGAATATTATATCAGACAAGGCTGCACATTTCAAGGAAAAATCCGTGAACGCGAGCCAGAAAGCGGCATCTTTCAGGCAAAACAGAGTCCAGCACGCATTGCGTTATTCTCAAAAAAGATTCCCACAACCTGTTGATTTTTCCCTTTTGCCATGTTATTCTTTTAAAAAAATAGCGGTACTTTGGGAGGAGGTATCCAGATGCGGAAAAAGCAGCCACGGCTGGTCGTGGCTTTTCACACCACTGCGGGCGCCATCGCAACGGAACGGCTGTGTCAGGCATGCGGAATGGAAGGCCGTTTGATCCCTGTTCCAAGGATCATTACTTCTGACTGCGGAATTGCCTGGTCAGCACCGCCGAATTTGCGGGAGCTTCTGGAGGGCAAGCTTCAGCAGGCCGGTATTGAAACAGCCGGGCTGTATGATCTGCTTCTCTGATATTTTTTGCCATTCGCTATTTTTTTAAAAAAACAGCGCAAGGAGTGTGTGTATGCGGGAAAAAAATTGGATACGGGAATATGGATGGATTCTTCTCACCGGCGTGGTGGTGGGCGTGGCGGCCCTGGTCTTGACCTCCGCCGGAAATCCGAAGAACATGGGCTTTTGCATTGCCTGCTTTGAGCGGGATATCGCGGGCGCTCTTGGGATGCACAGCGCCGGGAAGGTTCAGTACTTACGTCCTGAGATCATCGGCATTGTGCTGGGTTCCACGCTTGCAGCCGCAGTCTCAAAGGAATTCCGCGGACGGGCCGGTTCCTCCCCTGCCTGCCGGTTTGCCATCGGGGTGTTTGTAATGATCGGTGCACTGGTGTTTCTGGGCTGTCCGCTGCGGATGGTCATCCGCTTGGGCGGCGGGGATCTGACGGCTGTGGCGGGCTTGCTTGGCTTTCTTGCAGGAATCCTGGTCGGAATTTTCTTTTTGAGGAGAGGGTTCTCTCTGGGCCGTGCCTATCCCGTCCGGAAGGGAGAGGGGAGCATTCTGCCGGGGATGATGATTCTGCTGCTGTTCCTTCTGCTGGCAGCTCCAAGCCTCCTTCGTTTTTCAGAGGAGGGACCGGGCTCCATGCACGCTTTCTGGGGAATCTCCCTCATTGCCGGACTGGCTGTCGGCGCACTGGCCCAACGCAGCCGCCTTTGCATGGCCGGCGGCCTGCGGGACGTCTTTCTCCTCCGGGATTTTCGCCTGCTCAGCGGATTTCTCGCCATTTGGATCACTGTGACAATCGGGAACCTGCTGCTTGGCAACTACCACCTCTCCGCCCTTTCCCAGCCCATTGCCCACTCTCAGCACCTCTGGTCCTTCCTGGGGATGGCACTAGCTGGCTGGGGATCCATTCTCCTTGGCGGCTGTCCCCTGCGGCAGCTGATTCTGGCCGGTGAGGGCAACGGCGACTCCGCCGTAACAGTGCTGGGCATGATCGTGGGAGCAGCGGTGTCCCATAACTTCGGCCTGGCCGGCGCGGCCGATTCTGTGGCGGCCGACGGCACCTATGTCATCGGCGGAATCGGCACGGCCGGTATGGCTGCCGTCGCACTGGGGTTTGCAGTCCTGCTGGCCGTCACACTGGCCCATCTCCCCGGAAAGGAGGAAGCCGTATGATTGATGCCCGCGGATTTTCCTGCCCGCTTCCTGTCATTATGGTGCAGAAAGCAGTGCAGAAGGACTCTCCCGCCTCCCTGGCGGTTCTTGTGGATGCCCAGGTAGCCGTGGAAAACATTACCCGGTATGCCCATTCCCAGGGGTACCAGGTCCAGGTGACGCCGGAAGGCCGGGATTTTAAACTGATACTGGAAAAATAACGGAACGGTACAGCTTATTATCCCGTTCACCACAGTCATAAGAGGCGGTGCTTAGGCACCGCCTCTTATAGGTTTTTTCGATCCTCTATCTGCCGGTAGAGGTAGGCAAGCCCATCGCTGAGGCCGCCCACCTGGTCAATGATGCCAAGCGACACCGCTTCCTCCCCATAGATCACGCTGCCTACATCCGCCGCCATATCGTCCTTTTTCAGCATCAGCTGCTGAAAGGATTCTGCAGAAATCCTGCTGTGTCTGGACACAAAGTCCACAATGCGGTCCTGCAGCCGCTGAAAATAGCTGTAGGTTTGCGGTGCGGCGATGACCGTGCCGCTCATTCGGACCGGATGGATGGTCATAGCGGCTGATGGCACCGCAAAGCTCCGCCTGGCAGCCACTGCCAGCGGTACGCCGATGGAGTGGCTTCCTCCCAGGACAATGGAAACCGTGGGTTTTGTCATGCCGGCGATCAGTTCTGCGATAGCCAGCCCTGCCTCCACGTCACCGCCAACCGTATTCAGCAAAAACAGGACGCCGTCTACATCTTCACTTTCCTCCAGCTTGGCAAGAAGCGGCAGAACATGCTCATATTTGGTGGTCTTGGTATTGGTACTGGCGCTCATGTGCCCTTCAATCTGGCCGATGATGGTCAGGCAGTAAACCGTACCATACGGCGTTCTGGTCATAGCGGATCCAAAGTCCACGATGGCCTGTGTGGTATCTTTGGTACCGCTGTTGTTGTCGTCGCCGTCGTGGGCGGTGGTATTTGTAAAATCAGTCATGGAATCCCTCGCTTTCTCCTCTATTTTCCGCACTTTTACGAAAACTACACGCCGCTCACACTTTCTTTTTTTGACATCGTGTGCTATAATGACTGCAAATTTTCTTCAGGAGGACATATATGTGGAACAGGCAAAGCGGCGCATTGTAGTAAAGGTGGGCACCTCCACCCTCACCCACGACTCCGGAACCGTCGACCTGCGGAGTATGGAGCACCTGGTTCGGACGTTGTCGGATCTCCACGGAATAGGGCACGATATTATTTTAGTGACCTCCGCCGCAATTGCCGTCGGCACCGCCAAGCTAAGACTGCCGGAACGGCCGACAGAGCTCCGAATGAAGCAAGCTGCCGCCGCAGTGGGCCAGTGCCGGATCATGCACATCTACGACAAGCTGTTTTCTGAGTATAACCGCTCCGTCGCCCAGATTCTGCTGACCGGAGAAGATGTGGACAGCCCAGAACGGGCTGAGCATCTGATGGGCACCTTCTCCGCGCTTTTGGAGATGCGGGTCATCCCGGTGGTCAACGAAAACGACTCCGTCTCCTCCGCCGAGATCGAAACCGGCCGTCACAAGGTGCTGGGCGACAACGACACCCTGTCCGCCATTGTGGCAAAGCTCTGTCACGCCGATCTTTTGATTCTGCTCAGCGACATTGACGGACTATATGATGCGGATCCTCATGCACATCCAGACGCCACCTTGATTCATCGGGTGGAATCCCTAACGCCGGAGATTCTGGAGATGGCTGGCGGAGCTGGCAGCTGGCGGGGTACCGGCGGCATGTCCACCAAGCTCTCCGCCGCCAAAATCGCCATGGAGAGCGGCTGTGACATGGTGATCACCAACGGCACCAGGATGGAAGATCTGTACGGGATTGTAGCAGGGCAGGATATCGGGACACGGTTCCTTGCCTCGAAGTGAAGGAGGACATTCTATGACAGCTTTACAGCAGCAGGGTACGGCAGCCAAAGCTGCCGCCTATGTGTTGGCCACCGCCGGCACAGCCAGAAAAAATGCGGCGCTGGTCGCTATCGCCGATGTTCTGACCGCCCGTCAGCAGGAGTGGCTGGCCGCCAACGCTGCGGACGTTGCGGCTGCAAAAGAGGCAGGCATGCGGCCCGCCATGCTGGATCGTCTCACGCTGACCCCGGAGCGGGTGGCGGGTATTGTGGATGGCGTACGGCAGGTAATGGCCCTGCCCGATCCCATTGGAAAGGTGGACCGGATGGAGACCCGGCCAAACGGCTTAATCATCGGCCGGCGGCGAGTGCCGCTGGGCGTCATTGCCATCATTTTTGAGGCCCGTCCTAACGTTACCGTGGATGCAGCGGCCCTGTGCCTGAAGTCCGGCAATGTCTGTATTCTGCGGGGCGGCAAGGAAGCCATCCGTTCCAACTGCTGCGTGACGGATTTGATGCGGCAGGCATTGGAGCAGGCCGGGCTGCCCGCGGACTGTATCTCTCTGGTGCAGGACACCAGCCATGAAACGGCCAATGAACTGATGCATCTGGATGGATATGTGGATGTACTGATTCCCCGGGGTGGCGCAGGGCTCATCCGGGCAGTGGCCAAGGAAGCCAGTGTCCCGGTCATCCGCACCGGCGAGGGCGTATGCCACGTATACATTGACAACGAGGCGGATCTGGATATGGGCGCCGGTATTTTGTACAACGCCAAATGCTCCCGGCCCTCCGTCTGCAACGCAGCGGAGTGCGTTTTAATCCAGAAGGATGTGGCGGAGGCATTCCTTGCCAAGGCCGTACCGCTGCTGGACAAACACCAGGTAGAGCTACGATGCGACGAAAACGCCCTGTCCATCCTTGGAAGCCGCGGCATTCCGGCGGCGGAGAGCGACTGGGATGCAGAGTACGATGACTATATCCTGGCCGTGCGGACCGTGGCGGACATGGAGGAAGCGATTCGCTTCATCAATGCCCACGGCACCGGCCACTCGGAATCCATTATTACAAAAAACTATTTTAAGGCCCAGCAATTCTTGGATCGGGTGGATGCCGCGGCGGTATATGTCAACGCCTCCACCCGCTTTACCGACGGCGGAGAATTCGGTCTGGGCGCAGAAATCGGCATCTCCACGCAGAAGATGCACGCCCGCGGGCCCATGGGGCTGGAGGAACTGACCAGCTGCAAATACGTCATCTACGGCGAAGGACAAGTGCGCTGAACGAAGGAGGGCTGACCACAATGGTATGGCAGGCGGCTGCAATCGGTATCATCACGGTTTTGCTGTTTTTTCTGATGCTGACCCGGAAGGCCGGACATGTAAAACTGCTGCTGGGGCTGCTGACAGGAACCTGTGCTTTGGCAACCATGGCGCTGTATCTTTGGATACTGCATCAAAACGGAGGTGCCGACAAGGGGAGAGAACTGCTTCAGCTGTATCTCCCCTGCGGCCTTTGTCTGCTTCTGGCTGCCTGGGGCTGGATTGCGGCAGCACTCAGCCAGCGAAAGCTGCGTTTCAATAAGGCGGCCAAGCTGGCCCGCCAGAAAAGGGCCCAGGATCCGCAGTGACGCTTTATCGGAAACTCTGAAAGAAAGAACGTGATCAACATGGCGACTTTTGGTTTTATCGGCACCGGCAACATGGGCGGCGCACTGGCGCGGGCGGTGTGCACACGGATTCCCGCCGACCAGGTATTTGTGGCCAACCGCACAGCGGAGAAAGCAAGGCTCCTGGCTGAAGAGCTGGGCTGCTTTCCATCAGACAGCACCGCCATTGCAGCGAATGCCGATTTCATCTTTTTGGGCGTTAAGCCTCAGATGATGACGGATCTGCTGGCAGAGATCGGCCCGGTTCTGGCCAAGCGGCAAAGCCGCTTCATTTTGGTAACCATGGCTTCCGGCCTTACCATTACAAGTATTCAGGCGATGGCGGGCGGGGCGTATCCCGTGATCCGCATCATGCCGAACACCCCCGCCTCCATTGGAGAGGGGATGATTCTTTATGTCTGCGGCGACGGCGTAGCAAAGACGGAGGAAACCGTCTTTCTAGATGCCATGACAGGTGCGGGCCGCCTGAGTGCCCTGCCAGAGAATTTAATTGACGCCGGTTCCGCGGTGTCCGGCTGCGGCCCGGCCTATGTGGATCTCTTTCTTGAAGCGCTGGCAGACGGCGGTGTAGCCTGCGGTCTGCCCCGGGCAACGGCAATGGAGCTGGCCGCCCAAATGGTGGTTGGCTCTGCCCGGCTGGCGCTGGAAAGCGGGCAGCACCCCGGTGCATTGAAGGACGCCGTCTGCTCCCCCGGCGGCACCACCATTCAAGGGGTTCGTGCGTTGGAAAAGGCCGGTTTCCGCGGCGCTGTAATGGAAGCTGTGATCGCTGCCTACGAAAAAACCGTTGGCGCCGGAACATAAAAGGAGCTGTTGCTTGATGGCAAAACGGGTCCACATCGCTCTCAAAGTTCTGCTGGCGGTTCTGCTGACTGTGGCCGCAGCCTGGGTAATCCTGATAGCTTTGCTGGCTGGAGTCTTTGATCACCACGTCTCCCGGGAACTGACATCCTATTACACGGACGCCGAGCTCTCCGGCGTCGAGTATTTTGTGGCGCGGGGCGATGAGAAACCTGTTGCCTCAGCCCTGCCGCCGGAGCAACTTTCCTCTCTTGCGGATACATTGGATGAGCTGCCGCTGATCCGGCGGTATGTTCACCGGGATTATAACTGGGGTGGCCGCTTCGGGCTCCGATTTTTCTATGCGGACGGAACTTCCATGACCTATGACGGCACCGCCGCCAACTTTTACCGCGATGATGGAACGGAAGCAAGGCACCGTTTTCTCTCTGTGGACGGCGGTGGTTACTGGGCTGCTGTGCAGCCATATTTCCCCGACAGCGACATGTGCGGCAACATCGAATGAACCGTATGACAAGGACCTGGCCGAACAATTCGGCCAGGTCCTTGTTTTTGTTTGTACATAGAAAACCACCAGCAGTGCTGGTGGTTCCAAAAAGCTTTAGCTATGCACAGAAAAAAGTATCCTCCTTTGGTAGGATGAAGATGGTCTGCCAACCGTCAACAAGAAACCAAAGGAGGAATCAAGTCCAGATGAAACTTGATGTAAGTAGTTTAGCACACACGAAGTGGGAATGTAAGTATCATATTGTATTTGCCCCAAAATATCGGCGGCAGGTCATCTATGGAAAGATCAAACAGGATATAGGAATGATGTTGCGAAAACTCTGCGAGTACAAAGGAGTAGAAATTATAGAAGCGGAGGCGTGTAAAGACCACATCCATATGCTGGTGAGTATCCCACCTAAGTATAGCGTGTCGCAAATCATGGGGTACTTAAAGGGAAAGAGCAGCTTGATGATATACGAAAAATATGCCAACATGAAGTACAAGTACGGGAATTGGCACTTTTGGTGTAGAGGGTACTATGTGAGTACGGTTGGCCGAAACAAGAAGGCAATCGAGCAGTATATCAGGAATCAGCTGCAAGAGGATTATACGGATGACCAGATGAGCATCCAGGAGTATATTGACCCGTTTACGGGTAAGCCAGTAAAAGAAGGCAAATAAAATCAAGCCCCTTTAGGGGCAGCCTGGAAAAGTCGTGCGGTTGGCAGACTTTTCGATGAGCCTATAGGCTCTGCCCAGGGCATGCCCCAAGGGGGCTTGTGCAAACCACCGGCACGGCCGGTGGTTTTGATT